>JBEVNE010000407.1:0-8368 GCA_040508275.1 Duganella sp. | reverse complement strand
TCGGGCAGCGCGACGATCTGGCGCAAGCCTTCGACCATGGTGGCAATCGCCTTGTCGGACAGGGCCAGGCGGTCGAGCATGGCCGGCGCCAGGCCGTTGGCGGCGGCAGCGTCCATATCGAGCTGGTTGGCGGCGCGCAGTGCCGGCGCTTCGCGTTCGATCGCATCAGCGATCAGGGTCAGCGCACGGTTGCGGGTGGCGCTGTCGGCACGGGCCATGGCGCGCGACGCCTTGCGCGCTTGCTGGCCCAGTTGTTCCATGTAGTGTTTGATGTCCATATTGTCTCGTTTATCGCTGCATGCCGGGCCGCCATGACAGCGCGCCAGCGAAGTCCATCCAGCCTTACCCGCGCGCTACTTTCAGCGCCAGCTGAAGCAACGCATCCCAGGCGTCGCCGCTGTACGCTTTGGCGCGCAGGCCCTTGATCATTTTGTCCACTTGCGCGGCCTCTTTCATGGCCGCTTCCAGCGTTGGCAGCGCAATGCGGCGCAGCGCCGGGTCCATCATGCGCTCTTTCGGGCCCCAGATGCGGTACTCCTTGAGCAGCGCACCGAGCGGCCGTCCCTGCGCCATGCCGGCCTTGAGCTTGAGCAGCGTGCGGATTTCTTCCGACACCGCCCACAGCACCAGCGGCAGCGCTTCGCCCTCGCCTTTCAGGCCTTCGAGCATGCGCACCAGCCGCGCCGGATCGCCACTGAGCATGGCTTCGCTGAGCTTGAACACATCGTAGCGCGCCACGTTGAGCACGGCGTCGTGCACCTGCTCGTAGCTCAGCTTGCCCGGTTCGTGCAGCAGGGCCAGCTTCTGTATTTCCTGGTGCGCCGCCAGCAGGTTGCCTTCCACGCGATCGGCGATGAAGTCGATGCTTTGCCGGTCCGCGCTCTGCCCTTGTGCGGCAAGGCGCTGGCCTATCCAGTTGGGCAGTTGCGCCCGTTCCACCTGGGCGATGTCGATATATACCGCCGCTTGTTGCAGCGCGCCCACCCAGGCCGCCTTTTGGGTTTGCCAGTCGAGCTTGGGCAGGGTAATCAGGGTCAGGTTGTCCGGACTCAGATCTTTCACATAATTTTGCAGCGCGGCGCCGCCGTCCTTGCCCGGTTTGCCGGTGGGGATGCGCAGCTCGATCAGCTTTTTATCGCCGAACAGCGACAGCTCCTGGTTGGCGGCCAGCAGCTCGCCCCATTTGAAGCTGCGCTCGACGGTCAGCACATCGCGCTCGGAATAGCCTTGCGCGCGGGCGGCGCGGCGGATTTTGTCCGCCGCTTCCAGCGCCAGCAAGTGCTCGTCGCTGGTGATCACGTAAAGCTGGGCCAGCGGCCTGGCCAGGTGGCCGTCCAGCGCATCGGGACGCAATTGCATGGCGCCGCCTTACCGGGTTGGCACTGCCGAAGTGGCGGGCGTGGCGGGCGTGGCGGGTGCAGCAGGCGACACCGCCGCCGGTGCCGCCGGGTCTAGCGGCGCCGGGCCTGGCGCCGGTATCGACATGCGGGTAGTCTTGATGGCGGCGATGCGGCGCATCATCTGCTGCACCAGGTCGGTCTGCATGTCCTTGTACAGCAAGGCTTCTTCCTGCTCCTTGGCCAACAGCTGGGTTTCGTTGAAGTCGATCGGACGGTTCAGCGAAATCGACGTAGGCCCCAGCAGCTCGTTACCCTGGCGATCCAGCACGCGGAACACGATGCTGTATTGCAGCAGGTACTGGCGCACGCGACCATTGCGGTCCAGCGACAGAATCGTCTTGGTCTTGGTGCGCTCGGGGTTGGACAGCACTTCGACGATGCCATCCGCTTCGTTGGCGCTGTTGACCACGCTGGTATTGCCGTTGGCGCGGATATTGCGCTTGAGGTCAATCGCCAGCGGCGAGCTCTCCGGCAGGCCGATATACATGGTCGGGAACGGCAAGGTGTAGTTGCCGCCCTCGCCGCGCAGGCGGAAGCCGCAGGCCGACAGGCTGGTGGCCAGCACCGTGGCCAGCAACAGCGCTGCGCCAGTGCGGCGCAACGATACGGAAGTAATCGTCATACAGACTCCGTGACAGCGTTAAACTACGATATTGACCAGTTTGCCAGGCACCACGATGACTTTTTTCGGCGTGCCTTCGATGAACTTTTGCACCGCTTCGTTGGCCAGCGCCGCCGCTTCAATACTGGCCTTGTCGGCGCCTTTGGCCACCACCACGCTGCCGCGAAGCTTGCCGTTCACCTGGATCATCATTTCGATCTCGGACTGTTCCAGCGCGCCAGGGTCCACCTGCGGCCAGGCGGCGTTGAGGATGTCGCCGGCTGCAGTTGCATAACCGAGCTCTTGCCACAGCACATGGGTAATGTGCGGCGCCACCGGGTTGAGCAGGCGCAGGAAGATCGCATAGCCTTCCGCCAGCACGGCGGCTTCAACGTCCTTGGCCGATTCGAGCGTGTTGAGCATCTTCATGCAGGCCGACACCACGGTGTTGTACTGGATGCGTTTGACGTCGTAGTCGGCCTGTTGCAGCACCTTGTGCACTTCGCGGCGCAGGGTTTTGCCGGCGTCGGTGGTGGCGCTGGCGACCAGCGGCGCGCCGGCGGCGGCAATCGCTTCGCGCTGCGCATAGCCAAACGCCCACACGCGGCGCAGGAAGCGGTTGGCGCCTTCCACGCCGCTGCCCGACCATTCCAGCGTCTGCTCTGGCGGCGAGGCGAACATGGTGAACAGGCGCGCGGTGTCGGCGCCGTACTGCTCGATCTGCGCTTGCGGGTCGATGCCGTTATTCTTCGACTTGGACATTTTTTCGGTGCCACCGATCTGCACCGGCTGCTGGTCGTCGCGCAGCGTGGCGCCTTGCGGACGGCCCTTGTCATCAAACGTCACATCGACATCGGCCGGATTGAACCAGATCTTCTTGCCCGATGCTTCTTCGCGGAAGTAGGTTTCGTTGAGCACCATGCCCTGGGTGAGCAGGTTGGTAAATGGTTCGTCGAACTTGACCAGGCCGAAGTCGCGCATCACCTTGGTCCAGAAACGCGCGTACAGCAGGTGCAGCACGGCGTGTTCGATACCGCCGATGTACTGGTCCATCGGCATCCAGTAATCGTTACGCGCATCGACCATGGCGTTGGCGCCCGGCGAGGTATAGCGCATGTAGTACCACGACGAATCCACGAAAGTATCCATGGTGTCGGTTTCGCGGCGGGCCGGCTTGCCGCACTGCGGGCAATCGCAGGTCAGGAAGGCTTCGTACTTGTTGAGCGGGTTGCCGCTGCCGTCCGGCACGCAGTCTTCCGGCAGCACCACCGGCAGGTCTTGTTCCGGCACCGGCACCGAGCCGCAGTCGGCGCAGTTGATCATCGGGATCGGCGTGCCCCAGTAACGCTGGCGTGAAATACCCCAGTCGCGCAGGCGGAAGGTGATTTTTTTCTCACCCAGGCCACGTGCAGCCATGTCGGCCGCGACGGCTTCCACGGCATCGGCGTAGTTCAGGCCATCGTAGGCGCCCGAGTTGGTGACGATGGAGACGGCCTTGTCGCCGTACCATTCCTGCCAGGCGTCAGTGGAGAATTCCTGGCCTTCGGCGCGGATCACCTGCTTGATCGGCAGATTGTATTTTTTGGCGAAGGCAAAATCGCGCTCGTCGTGGGCCGGCACGCCCATCACGGCGCCGTCGCCGTAAGTCATCAACACATAGTTACCAACCCATACTTCGACCTGCTCGCCGGTCAGCGGGTGGGTGACGAACAGGCCGGTCGGCATGCCTTTCTTTTCCATGGTGGCCATGTCGGCCTCGATCACGGAGCCGAGCTTGCACTCGGCGTTGAAGGCCGCCAGTTCGGCATTGGTCTGCGCGGCGTGCACGGCCAGCGGATGCTCGGCCGCGACGGCGCAGAAGGTCACGCCCATCACGGTGTCGGGACGGGTGGTGAAGACGTACAGCTTGCCGTCGCCGATCAGGGCGCCGCTGGCGTCCTTGATCTGGTGCGGGAAGGCGAAGCGCACGCCGGTCGATTTGCCGATCCAGTTCGATTGCATGATGCGCACGCGCTCGGGCCAGCCGGGCAACTGGCTGTCGACATGTTCGAGCAGTTCGTCGGCGTAGTCGGTAATGCGCGCGTAGTACATCGGGATTTCGCGCTTTTCGATCACGGCGCCGGAACGCCAGCCTTTACCGTCGATGACCTGCTCGTTGGCCAGCACGGTCTGGTCGATCGGATCCCAGTTCACGGTGCCGGTTTTTTTGTAGATGATGCCTTTTTCCAGCATCTTGAGGAACATCCACTGGTTCCACTTGTAGTATTCGGGCTTGCAGGCAGTCATTTCGCGCGACCAGTCGATGGCCAGGCCCATCAGCTCCATCTGCGAACGCATGTGGGCGATATTGGAATAGGTCCATTGCGCCGGCGGCACGTTGTTGGCCATGGCCGCATTTTCCGCCGGCATGCCAAACGCATCCCAGCCCATCGGCATCAGCACGTTGTAACCATTCATGCGCAGATAGCGGTACATCACGTCGTTGATCGTGTAGTTGCGCACGTGGCCCATGTGCAGCTTGCCCGATGGGTAAGGCAACATCGAGCAGGCGTAATACTTACCCTTGGGGAAACGCGGGTCGTTTTCAACGGCCTTGTAGGCATCGATGGCTTGCCAGTGGGATTGCGCGGCTTTTTCTACGTCGGCGTGACTATATTTATCTTGCATGGTGGTGTACGGCCAGAGTTGAATATGAACCGGCCATTATACCCCTCATCCTCCGGATGAGCGGCAGAGCTTGGGGCGGGAACCGAATGGGTGTCCTGACGCCGCCTGGCGTCGATATACGCAGTGTGCTGCGATTTTAAGGTGAGACCTTAGTTAAGATACGGTTCCTGATTCATACGAAGGTATGGTGCGTCCATTAAATTGCAGTGTCTTTCCCCCATCGCGTTTCGAATGAGAGCATTCTAACGAGATGCTCGCCACATGTTGGGCTATTTTTGGCAGCGCATTCGGAGCTCCTGATTCATATCGACACTTTGCGGAACGTAACGGAAACCCTCCGATCCCGCGCAACTCCGTCATCCGCAAGTTTTTTTGCTATCTCATGGCTCCATTTGCTGCGCGCGTCTCCCGCGAGGATAGCCGCGCTACACCGGGGTAACATCACACGATACTTCTGTTCCTCGCCTCTGAACTTCCGGCTAAATACCATTTCCCATGTTTCGCGAAGGCTTATCGTCACAACGGGGCCTTTGAAACAAGCCAGACAGTCAATATGTTTAGAAATGCCTTGGTTCCCCTTGTACTCATTCACAATGACTTGATCTGGCAACTCAGGAACCAAGCCTTCTTCGAAGAGACGTTGCGCAATCATCTGAGCCCAGCCAGGCAGTGGCCCCATGTACGCCTTGGGGTCTACGCGACGAGCTTTGTAGTCATAGCGCCAGCCGTAATGCTGTACACGCCGACTCATACTGTCATCCCATGGATTCAAGTCAATGACCTCTAGCAGCGCGAATTCCTCGTCGTGCTCTAAAAAATTAGGAACGATAGTAAGGCCAGAGGGAGGATCAAGCGCCGGTACTGAACTCTTTTTAGGCGAATCCAAGGTAACCGAGTCCATAGCCAAGAATGATGACTGGGTGTATGCAGCACCACTCTTCTCTTCATGACGAGGCTGCGGTACCGGCCGTGGCAACCTGAACGGAATAGACGCGACTGCCAACCAGGAGCGGAAATCGTCAACGTCCAATTTAGAGGTAACAGTTCCCGTAGGCACTGATATTTCAATGCTGCCTTCGACGGCCAAAGTGGACTGCTTAGATACCACCTTAATTTTGCCTTTGCCGAAGTATTTGAAGACTCCACTTTCCAGGGTCAGAGTTTGTCGCAAAAGGTCCGGACAGACGTCACTGGCCAATGCGGTTGCACTAGCGAGCACTTCAGGGTCTAAGAGGTTTTGTTCGTACCATAGTCCCCGTTGACTCATCTTGCGAGAAGGCAGAATTTCCTTGCCAATGCTGATTTGGGCATGTTCATCAACTGGCTTCCATGACACCTTCTCTTTGGACCACTTACCCCAAAACTCGAGTCCTCTCGGCTTAGCAAGAGCCCAAGTGCGCAAAGACAAAAAACCGCGCACTGTGTTTTCGCCACGTAGAGAAGCTGGTAGTCGGCTATAACCTGCGACATATCCAGACAGCATCGCACCGGTCCACCAGGCGCCCGGAGGAATCGCTCGCCAATCCTCCTTCCAGCTCGTATAGCGCTCTGGATCAGGCCGCAACAGTAGAAGCTGCAATGCCAAGGCCACTATATTTTCGTGAATACCCAGATCTTGAATTGTTCCCCTATCTTGCAATAACAGCACTGTTGCATCCATGAGGCGATCAACTAGCACGTCATCCTCACCAAGCTCTCTGGCACGCGAACATACGCTTTCCAATATCTGCTGCGCTGTCCACTCATCGTAAAGATTTGGCCGCGACAATTCAGCAAGCAGAGCTTCCCAAAGCGGAGGCGCGCTTTGCATACAGTCCTCAGACCAGATTGCAGAGTTCAGCCAGGGGGCTTCTACCAGTTTCGTAGCGCTGCTTCGCTTTCCGCCTGAAAGCGATTCACACAACACTTGAAGCCAAGGCCCTATTGTCGGAACCGTTGCAAACGCCATTGCTGCAGCACCTCGCAAATGGTCCCAGTTGAGCGGAGGCGAAACTTTTGACGTATGCCCACATGGAGGGAACTCATCGACCTTGCTCACAGTTTGGACTTCTACAGGCTGTCGTGGGACCTCTATGTCAGAAAACCTTTTCATCATCCCCACGAGGTGCGAACGAAACTCAACTGACTCCACGCTGAAGTACTTCGCGGCAAACAGAGGAAGCGGCCCCTGCCAACGAAGGATTTTGTCAACGGAGGTAAGTCGCGTAAGCGTAGTCAGCACCCATTGGGAATCTCGCCAAACCAACACCTCCGCCTGTGGCAGCTTAGCTATGTCGAACCATACAACCACCACTTGCAGTTCTGAATTTTCCGGACGCTCAATGCAATCAATACCCGCACGTGTCCAGCCCTCGGCGCCTGGAAGTATCCAGTCCTCGACCAAAGAATTCAAAAATGTATGGTGGTCCAAGCCAACCGCAAGAACGGTCGATTCGCGTCGCTTTGAGCCAGAATCGACCGGTTCGCTGAGTAGTTCCATTTGGCTTGGGAATTTAGCATTCATCGCGTGAGAATAGGAGGTTTCGGTAATGAGTCTAGTTGCTGTTGACTAAGTCCCTGCGGGCCGTTGACCAGTACTAGCGTATCGCGTGCGCGTGCACACAGCATGTACAGCCGACGACACTTGATAGGCGAATCTGTAGGCAGCGAGCGGTCTAGGTCCTGCAAAAACATAGAGTCAAATTCTAACCCAATCGCAGATTCGCCGGATAAAACGGTTACCCCGTACTCACGCATCTGAATCCCGAACTCATCACCGGCCGCCTTTTCGTTTGTATACCAATCAACCCTTTGCCCCTTTAGGCGGCTTTCTAGTAGCTGAGTCATATGCTCGACATCCGCCGTTCCATAACAAATTACGCCCACAGACTCTCGCCTGTTAAGAACTCTATTCGCGACCGCGTCTGCAAAAGTCTCCCAATTATTAACTGTCAGCACGTACGGCACATCACCATTGCCACGAATTGGCATTGCTTGTGGTACGACTCTGTTCACGTGAAAATGCCCGACCACCTTAGAAATATTGGCTGTATTACGGTGGTTATGAAGAAGCGTATAGACGTCGGGAAATCCTAACTTAGAAATATCTCCAACGCTGGCACCACTACTCAGCGTAGTTTGATGTTCATCAGCAAAAATTGAAATCTTCTTCGACCCGAATCTGATAGCCCATTCAAAAAATTTAAGCGGAAGATTTTGTGCTTCATCAATAATCAAATGATCAAGAGTAGGTACAACTTTCGCTCGTTCGTAGTTCACAATGATTGCGTCCCAATCCCAGTTGTATCCACCGCCGTAAGGAAGCTTGGGAACCAATCCCCCAAAGCGCACGCCGAAATCAGACGAAACAAAGCTGTGCATCGTGTTTGTCTCTATTCTTGCACTTTGTTCTTTTCCTAAATGGCTGGCAATCGCGGTAAGCAGACGCCCCCGTGTAATGAGCACGACACTCAACTTATGCTCGTCATCCACCAATGTAAGCGCCCGCCAAATCGCCATTGAAGTTTTTCCAGACCCTGGAGGCCCGGACACAAGCATCGATTCATATGGAGAATGCTCATACACAGCGAGCTGATCTTTTTCCTTTACTACATCTCTAAATCTAGGGAGTTTCATGTTTGAAATCGCGAGCTTGATGTTTTCGAAATAATAGGCCTAGCAAACAGGGCGTAATGAATTTTCCTGGGTTTGTCAGTGTCTG
>JBEVNE010000382.1:0-19096 GCA_040508275.1 Duganella sp. | reverse complement strand
GAACTCAACCCGTTGTCGCGATTGATAAGCTCCCTGCGATGAACAAGCTTCCCCACTTTCTCGCGTAGGCTCTCGACCTTGATTGTGCATTCAATCAAGGCAAGACGTTTTCCAACGGTCTCCGCAATGACATCAGGTGTATCAGGGTTCGGTGGCGTCAACGTACTCGCTCCGAGCAAATGAAGTAGTGTAGCCACACCGGCTTCTAAGCTTCGAGAATCGTTCTTACCAGCCTTTAGCGCACGCCCAAGATGCTGCAGCTCCGGGTCGAAGCGCCGATAGTCAACAAGGCGCTGATTTAGACTCTTGCTCGCATCCGAAAGGAAGTAGCGACGCACGGTATACCCACGAACCGAAAGCAATAATTCCGCGACGCCGCAATCATCAGCGATGGTCTCCACATACCCTGTTTCGAAGCCAGCCACTTCCGGCTGCCATTGGATTTTGTCTGCAATCTGCGACCGGCGCTCCATCGACGGATTCGGAAATTTACGCAGCCCTAGGACCACACTATCGCGCCCCATGGACGCTCGCCGCATCACCTTCAAGCGTAACTGGTCTTGCGAAAGAGCACATCCGTCGAAGATGATGTCGCCAGGTGGATTCAACGTCACCAAGATTTTCTGCTCATGAGGCAGGTGTCCTGAATTGCCCAAACCGAAGAAGGACAGAAGGTCGACTAAACCATCGAATGGAACCGCGTTACGCCGCAACTCAGCATTGGCCAGAGCGTAATCGAATGATTGCGTGAGCATCGTCTGCCGCATGCATTTGACCTCCAACTGAGGAGTAAAGTATTCCGGCTCAACCAGTGAGGTCGGCGCATACAATGAAATCTCTTGGTCAGCCGGCAGTGCCAAATCTAGGCCATGTTCTGACAAACGCAATCGCCCGGCACGCAGCGCAGCCATGAATTCCTCGAGCGCAGACTGGGTAACGTAGGTCTTCACATGCCCAGCTCTAATGCTCGAAGTACTGATTGCCTGATTCACGGTTTCTGTGAGCTCGAACGGATCCAAGTCCACGCGAGCCTGAAGAAGCACCCAGCTCCCTTCAACAAACACCGCAACATATTGGGCGCGCACATGCGCAACGCCGGCACGCCAGCTTTCGAAAACTCGGTCGAAATGGTCAAGCTGTAAGGATGAGAAGCTCATAATCGTTTATAAAGAAATGCGTAACGCATCAAAGATTTCAGTTTTTCTGCCACCCATCAAATCTTCTCCAAAGCTCTGATGGGGAGTATCTCGGACATCGGAATAGGAAGGTCTTTCGCATACATCATCAGCACGTCTGTGTTCGTGACCAATCTGCCCTGAACGGTCGAAATCTTCGCGGTCCGGTCCAATCCGAGTGCACGAGGAAGGCCGGATGGTGATGCCTGAAGCCACGCCAACCGAGTTAAATGCCGCGCCAACTTATCCTTCTCCTCGCCTGCAAATTTCTGCAGCACGTCGGCGACCTCACCAACGGTCCGGGCCGGCTGCAGGCGTTTGCATTCAATAATAAGAACTCGACCATCCGGATGCCAGGTGAGAACATCTACATCCCCCATTTCCTGAGTACCACCAAGTTCCGTCATCTGAACACGGGCACGCGCCACCCAGCCGCATGCTGTCAGCTTCTCGACGACTTCATCTTCAAAGACTCCGCCTAACGCATGCGCGATCTTACCCGCAAAAGCTTTCATCGCTTTAGAGACGAAGTAATCTTGTGGCATCCACGCTCTGCTAGCACGGCTCATCAGGTAGTTCCAAGATTGCAGCACCTGGCTCACGCCAAAATAAGCGATATCAGCATTGGTAATCCCTGTACACACCACCGGCCGCGAGATTATTGAAAGCCTGCGCTTGAAGAGCCATGGCCACGTGTCCTTCGCAGCAAAGCCCTTCGGTGGTTTGTCCCACTTAGATCTGCGAACCAATGCAAATCCGCCGACAAACGCATTGCACTTTTCCGGGCTAATTCCGCGCTTCTCTATGAGCCGTTCCTTTAGAGGGCCAAGTTCCATTTTGACCACCACTTGGACTGCATCAGTCGCCATATCCACAAGCTCTGCAAAGCAGTCGATTAATTCATCAGCGGATGCGCTGAGCAAAGTAGTTTGCCATGACTCATACCCATTCGTAGTTGACTCCCCTACAGCCAACTAAACCATGAAACACGATGTGGGTAAAGAAAAAAACCCGCCCTCCGAGTGGAGAGCGGGTCTGTACCAACAAAAAACAACGTTGGTAGGAACTAGAACGGAATATCGTCATCCATATCCGAGAAGTTCGGCGCCGGCTTAGGCGCTGGACGTGGCGCTGGTGGCGCCATTTGTGGGCGCGGTGCTGGCGCCTGGCGCTGTTGTGGCGCGTCGTAACCGCCGCCGCCACCACCGCCACCGCCGTAGCTGTTACCACCGCCACCGCCGCCGTAACCGCCATCATCCATACCACCGCTGTCGCCGCCCATGCCCTGGCGACCGCCCAGCATTTGCATGTTTTCAGCGACGATGTCGGTCGCGTATTTTTCTACGCCGTCTTTATCGGTGTACTTGCGGGTTTGCAGGCGACCTTCGACGTAGACCGACGAACCTTTTTTCAGGTACTGGCCGACGATTTCAGCCAGGCGGCCGAAGAACGAGATGCGGTGCCATTCGGTGGTTTCTTTTTGCTCGCCGGTGTTGCGATCTTTCGAGCGATACGAGGTCGCCACGGCGATGTTGGCGATTGCATCACCGCTGGGCATGTAGCGGATTTCCGGGTCGCGGCCCAGATTGCCGACGATGATGACTTTGTTGACTGATGCCATGAATAAACTCCTGAATAACGGCAGCCGCTGGGGCGGGCGAAGTATAAAAATCTAAACAGGGATTATAGACGAAGGCGATAGCGGGCTACCATTTTCGCGCTTCGTGCTCGCGTAGTAGAGGGTACGCTGACCGGGCCATCGACTAATTGAATCAACGCAAGCAAATACTGGTATTATATACAGTATCAAGCTCACCACACCTGATCCTGCGCAAGGGCGGCGCATCTTTTCAAACCCGGCTATAGTGGCGGGTTGACTCTAAGGGCCAAATTCAATGGAACAGATCCGCATTCGCGGCGCACGCACGCACAACCTCAAAAACATCAATCTCGACCTGCCGCGCAACCAGCTGGTAGTGATCACCGGCCTGTCCGGCTCCGGCAAATCGTCGCTGGCGTTCGACACCCTGTACGCCGAGGGCCAGCGCCGCTATGTCGAATCGCTGTCGGCCTACGCCCGCCAGTTTTTGCAGCTGATGGAAAAGCCCGACGTCGATCTGATCGAAGGCCTGTCGCCGGCCATCTCAATCGAGCAGAAAGCCACCTCGCACAACCCGCGCTCCACAGTGGGCACGGTCACCGAGATCCACGATTACCTGCGCCTGCTGTATGCGCGCGTGGGTACGCCCTACTGCATCAACCATCCGGACCAGGCGCTGGCTGCACAAACGGTCTCGCAGATGGTCGATGCGGTGCTGGCCATGCCCGAGGGGACCAAGCTGATGGTGCTGGCGCCGGTGGTGGCCAACCGCAAGGGCGAGCATTCGGACCTGTTTGAGCAAATGCAGGCCCAGGGTTTTGTGCGCTTCCGCGTGCAGAGCGGCACCCACGAGGCAAAAATCTACGAAGTGGACGAGCTGCCCAAGCTGAAAAAAACCGAGAAGCATACGATCGACGTGGTGATCGACCGCATCAAGGTCAATGCCGAGATCAAGCAGCGCCTGGCCGAAAGCTTCGAGACGGCGCTGCGCCTGGCCGATGGCCGCGCCGTGGCGCTGGAAATGGACTCCGGTGCGGAGCACGTCTATTCCAACAAGTTCGCCTGCAATACCTGCGGCTATTCGCTGCAGGAGCTCGAGCCACGGCTGTTCTCGTTCAATAACCCGATGGGCGCCTGCCCCGAGTGCGATGGCCTCGGCCACATCGAGTTCTTCGATCCCAAGCGCATCGTCGCCTTCCCCAATTTATCGCTGGCCTCCGGTGCGGTAAAAGGCTGGGACCGCCGCAACCAGTTCTACTTCCAGATGCTGACGGCGCTGGCCAACCACTACGAATTCGATCTCGACCTGCCATTCGAGCAGTTGCCCAGGCAGGCGCAGGAAGTCATTCTCAACGGCTCGGGCAAGGTGCAGATTCCGTTCAGCTACGTCAATGAGCGCGGCCGCACCGTGGTCAAGGAACATACCTTCGAAGGCGTGGTCAACAACCTGTCGCGCCGCTACCGCGAAACCGATTCGATGGCGGTCAAGGAAGAACTGTCCAAGTTCATCAACGAGAAAAAATGCCCGTCGTGCGACGGCGCGCGCCTGCGCGTGGAGGCGCGCTTCGTCAAGGTGGGTACCGGCAAGCAGGAAAAAGCCATTTACGAAATCGCCGAAAAGCCGCTGCGCGAATCGCTGTCGTTCTTCGAGCAGTTGAAGCTCAAGGGCGCCAAGAAGGATATCGCCGACCGCGTGGTCAAGGAGATCATCTCGCGCCTGCAGTTCCTCAACAACGTCGGTCTCGATTACCTGTCGCTCGACCGCAGCGCCGATACGCTGTCCGGCGGCGAAGCGCAGCGCATCCGCCTGGCTTCGCAGATCGGTTCCGGCCTGACCGGCGTGATGTACGTGCTCGACGAACCATCGATTGGTTTGCACCAGCGCGACAACGACCGCCTGATCGACACATTGAAGCACCTGCGCGATATCGGCAACAGCGTGCTGGTGGTGGAACACGATGAAGACGCGATCCGCACCGCCGACTACATTGTCGACATGGGCCCGGGCGCCGGCGTGCATGGCGGCGAAGTGATTGCCGCCGGCTCGCTCAAGGACATCCTCAAGAATAAAAAATCGCTGACCGCACAGTACCTTAACGGTAGCCGCAAAATCGAAGTGCCGGCCAAGCGCCACCAGGCCGATCCCGACCGCCAGTTGCTGATCACGGGCGCCACCGGCAACAACCTGAAAAAAGTCACCCTCAAGCTGCCGGTCGGCCTGATGACCTGCGTAACCGGCGTGTCGGGTTCCGGCAAATCGACGCTGATCAACGACACCCTGTTCCCGGCGCTGTCGCGCCACCTGTATGGTTCGCAGACCGAACCGGCACCGCACGACGCCATCGCCGGCCTCGAACACTTCGATAAAGTCATTTCGGTAGACCAGGCGCCGATTGGCCGCACGCCGCGCTCCAACCCGGCCACCTACACCGGCTTGTTTACGCCGATCCGCGACCTGTTTGCCACCGTTCCAACCGCCAAGGAGCGCGGCTACAGCGCCGGGCGCTTCTCGTTCAACGTCAAGGGCGGCCGCTGCGAAGCCTGCCAGGGCGACGGCGTGATCAAGGTCGAGATGCACTTTTTACCGGACGTCTACGTGCCGTGCGACGTCTGCCACGGCAAGCGCTACAACCGCGAAACGCTGGAAGTGCAGTACAAGGGCAAGAACATCACCGAAATCCTCGACATGACGGTGGAAGACGCGCACGAATTCTTCAAGCCGGTGCCGGTCATTGCGCGCAAGCTGCATACGCTGCTCGATGTGGGCCTCGGCTACATCAAGCTCGGGCAAAGCGCCACCACGCTGTCGGGCGGCGAAGCGCAGCGCGTCAAGCTGTCGCTGGAACTGTCCAAGCGCGATACCGGGCGTACCCTGTACATTCTGGACGAACCGACCACCGGCCTGCACTTCCACGATATCGACCTGCTGCTCAAGGTGATCCACCGCCTGCGCGACCAGGGCAATACGCTGGTCATCATCGAGCACAACCTGGATGTGATCAAGACGGCCGACTGGATCGTCGATCTGGGGCCGGAAGGCGGCGCCGGCGGCGGCAAGATCATCGCTGCCGGTACACCGGAGGACGTGGCGGCAAATCCCGCCAGCGTGACGGGTAAGTACCTGGTGCCGTTGTTGAAGTAATTTTTACCTCCGCCCCGCTTTTCGCGATACGCCTGCTTGACCAATAAGGGTCGGACGGGGACGCCGAGTCCCTGGTCGGCCCTGCGGGTTAGCGAGCCACCACCCCCGCATCCCCCAACTCCCCCACCCGCATAAACACCCGCTGCGGCTTTTCAGCCAGCAACGCCTCCAGGTGATTAAACCCCCACGCCACGGCGCCAAAGTCGATGCCGGCCTGGTGGGCCACGCGCGCATCGCGGATTTCATCGCCAACCATCAGCGTATCGGCAGCAGCAATACCGCTAGCCGCGAGCACCTTACGCACCTTGGGCAGTTTGCCAAACAACGCCGCCCCGCATTCCAGGCGCATAAACAACGCCGTCAATTCCGGCCCTAGAATGCACTCGACGTTATCGCGTGAATTGGACGTGACAATCGCCAGTTGCACGCCCTGCGCCCGCAATGCCTGCAGCACCACTTTCACGCCATCGAACAGCGCAATCGTAGCAACCTGTTCACCAATACGGGCGCGCATGAAGCGGGCGATGGCTGGCGTTTTCCACAAGGGAATGCCGTGATGCGCCATCACCTGGCGCGCGTCGAAGCCACGTAGCAGGTCGCCATCGGCAGGGTCGATACGGCGAAAGCCATACTTGTCGGCCGCTTCATCGAATACGCGTAGAAAGCAGGGAAAGGTGTCAGCCAGGGTACCGTCAAAATCGAAAATGATGAGTTTACGATGCACTTTTTACCTAAAAGTTTACTTACAAGAATTTTCTTGTGGAATTTATTTAAAAAACAATATAATTAAATTGGCTGGATTAATAAAAAGCCAATCGACCTTTATCGCTGTGCCGGTTGCGGCAAGCCGGTTCAGCGAGCGGACATTCAGATCTTTTACTAGAAAGAATCCTAAATGAAAATCAGCTTCAAGCTTTCCGTCCTCGCCTATGCACTGACTGCCGCCGCCATGGTGCATGCGCAATCGAATTCCCCGTTATCCAATCCATTCGGCAATGTCGCTGCGACGGCTGATGCAACCTTGTCCAAAGCTGCAGCCCGTGCGGGCTTATCCAGCAACGCTTTGAAAAAAGCCGATGCAACGCATCTGGAGCGTTTGCTCGACAGCACCTCCGAAGACTTTATCGTCATTTTCAAAGATCAGGCCCCTGCCCGTGCCTCAGTCGCGAGCACCTTGTCGGAACGCCTGTCGCTGCAAAAAAGCGCTTATCAAAATACCCGCGCACGCGTACGTGGCGAACTGGCATCGAGCGGCCTGACATTTACACATGAGTACACTACCATGCCATGGGCAGTGGCGCGCGTCAGTGATCGCGAGGCGCTGGTCAAGTTGATGAATCATCCCGATGTCGAGCGGGTGGTGGAAAACGTTAAGTTCAAAGCTTTTACGACGGAGAGTTTGCCCAGTATTCATCAGCCCGAGGCGGTAGTGGCGGGCCGTAACGGTGCTGGTACTTCTGTGGCCATCATCGATACGGGCATCAACGTCGCTCACCCGGCCTTTGGATCCTGCAATGGCGGCGCAGCACCGGCCACTTGCCGTGTGGCGGCTCTCGTTGCAGCGGATTCGTCCGGTTATAAAAATGGCGCTCACGGTACGAATGTGGCAGGCATCGCTGCTGCAGTAGCAGGCGGCACAAAAATTGTGTCGCTAGATGTTTTTCCTGCCGTTGGCGATGCCAGTGCGGCAGCATTCTTACAGGCGATCGATTGGACGATTGCAAATCGTGATCAATACAATATTGTCGCGGCAAATATGAGTTTGGGAGCGGATCCGGCTAATTGCAGCGTAGCTAATTTGAGTACAGCATTCTCCCAAGCATTCACGCTTTTGCGCAATGCGCGTATTTCACCGGTGGTCGCCACGGGCAATAATGGTTTCACCAACGCTGTCAGCTTCCCGGCTTGTGTGCCCGGCGCTATCGCTGTCGCCGCCAACTATGATGCAAACTATGTAGGCCCCCTCCCGTGGGGAAATTGTACCGATGTGACACCCGCTGCCAACACCGTCGCCTGTTTTTCCAACAGCAGCAATTTGGTGACAATGTTCGCACCTGGCGTTTCGGTAGCGGCTGCTGGAGTCGTACAATCAGGCACTTCCCAAGCCGCCCCCCACGTCGCCGGCGCCATTGCTGCGCTGCGTGGCGCCAATGCTGCACCGAACGACAGCGTCAACGATACGGTGGCGCGTTTGCTCAACAGTGGTGTGTCGGTAACAGATACGCGCAATGGCATTACCAAACCACGCCTGGACCTGGCCGCTTCGCTGCGCGGCCTGATTCCAGATCCGGAATACCGCCTAGTAACGCAGCAGGTGTATCTGGCCTATTTCGGCCGCGCCGCAGACTATAACGGCCTGGCCTCGTTTGCGGCGGCACTACGCAATGCCAATGCGCCCAAAGATGTCAACGGCCTGGACAATGCGTACAGCACCAATGCAACCGTACGCTCCCTGATCGACAGCTTCGGCAACAGCGCAGAGTCGAACGCCCTTTACGGCGGCAACAACACGGCCTTCGTCACGGCGATTTACCAGAACCTGTTCAACCGTGCTCCCGATGCCGCCGGACTGGCGTTCTGGGTCAACGCGCTTAATAACGGCAGCCTGACCCGCGGCCGGGCGGCGTTGAACATCATGGCGGCTTCGACCGGGAACAGCGATGGCCTCACTGTTGCCAAGAAAAGCGCTGTTGCCGTCAATTTCACCAAGTCGCTCGACCTGGCGCCCGAGATTGCAGCGTATAGCGGCCAGAACGCCGTGGTGAAAGTCCGCGCCATGCTGGCGCAAGTATCCAGCGCCACCGACGTCAATGCCTTCCAGTCCACCATCGACAGCACCATCAGCCAGTTGGTAGCAGGACAATAAGCGTCCTGCATAGTCAAACCACGGTGGCATAAAAAAACGGCGCGTATCGCTACGCGCCGTTTCGGTCTCCTCCAGGCCGGCTTATTTTGCCAGGCGCTGCTCCAGCTCAGCTTTAACGGCCGTCAGTTCTTTCGGCAGGTGGTAAGCCAGTTTGGTGAACAGTTCGTCGTGCAGCTTCAGTTCTTCGCGCCAGGCGTCCTTGTCGATCGAGGTGATCGTTTCGAACTCTTCCGGCGTGAACGGGATGCCATCCCAGTGAATGTCGCCAAAGCGCGGGGTGGTGCCGAAGATGTTTTCGACGCCGCCAGCATTACCTTCGATACGTTCCAGCATCCATTTCAGCACGCGCATATTGTCGCCGAAACCAGGCCAGACAAAGTGGCCTTGCTCGTCGGTGCGGAACCAGTTGACGCAGTAAATTTTCGGCAGGGTGGCGCCGTCGATCTTGCCCAGTTTTTCGCCCAGGTTCAGCCAGTGCTGGAAGTAGTCGCTCATGTTGTAGCCCATGAACGGCAGCATGGCGAACGGATCGCGGCGCACCACGCCCATCTGGCCGGCAGCGGCAGCGGTGGTTTCGGAACCCATGGTGGCGGCCATGTACACGCCTTCCACCCAGTTGCGCGCTTCGGTTACCAGCGGCACGGTGGTCGAACGGCGGCCACCGAAGATGAATGCCGAAATCGGCACGCCGGCTGGATCGTCCCAGGCCTGGTCGATCACCGGATTTTGCGTGGCAGCTACCGTAAAGCGCGCGTTCGGGTGCGCTGCCTTGGTGCCGGACGCTGGCGTCCAGTCGCGGCCTTGCCAGTCGATCAGGTGATCGGGCGCCTGCTTGGTCAGGCCTTCCCACCATACGTCGCCGTCGTCGGTCAGCGCGACGTTGGTGAAAATGGTGTTTTCACGCATGGAGGCCATGCAGTTGAAGTTGGTTTTTTCGTTGGTGCCAGGGGCAACGCCGAAGTAGCCGGCTTCCGGGTTGATGGCGTACAGGCGGCCGTCGGCGCCCGGTTTGATCCAGGCGATGTCGTCGCCGATGGTGGTGACTTTCCAGCCATTGAAGGTGCCTGGCGGGATCAGCATGGCGAAGTTGGTCTTGCCGCACGCCGATGGGAAAGCCGCTGCCACGTAGTGCTTTTTGCCTTCCGGCGATTCCACGCCCAGGATCAGCATGTGTTCAGCCAGCCAGCCCATGCCGTCCTTGGCCTGGTCCTGGTGACCCATGGTGGAGGCGATGCGCAGCGCGAAGCATTTTTTGCCCAGCAGCGCATTGCCGCCGTAGCCCGAACCATAAGACCAGATTTCGCGGGTTTCAGGGTAGTGCACGATGTACTTGGTGGCGTTGCATGGCCATGCCACGTCTTTTTGGCCAGCCTTGAGCGGTGCACCCACGGTGTGTACGCAAGGCACGAACTCGCCATCGCTACCCAGTACGTCGTAGACGGCTTTGCCCATGCGCGTCATGATGCGCATGTTGACGGCCACGTAAGGCGAATCGGACAGTTCCACGCCGATGTGGGCGATCGGCGAACCGAGCGGGCCCATCGAGAAAGGCACGACGTACAGCGTACGGCCGGTCATGCAACCGTCGAACAACGGGTTCAGGGTGGCGCGCATTTCGTCGGGCGCCATCCAGTTGTTGGTCGGGCCTGCCTGTTCCGGGGTTTGCGAGCAGATGTAGGTGCGGTCTTCCACGCGCGCCACGTCGGTCGGATCGGACAGGGCCAGGTAGGAATTTGGACGCTTGGCTTCGTTGAGCTTTTTCATGGTGCCGGCGGCAACCATGTCGGCGCACAGGCGGTCATACTCTTCCTGCGAACCATCGCACCAGTAGATGCGGTCCGGTTTGGTCAAGGCGGCGATTTCCGCCACCCAATTGATCAGTTTCTGGTGCTTGATGTAAGCTGGGGCGTTAATTGCTGCCACGCCACCCATGATGGGCTGATTCATACTACCTCCAATGCCAATTAAAATTCTTTCGGCAGGATCGTCGTCAGCAAATAGCTTAGCGCGCGGAAGCCCATCCGGGATGGGTCGGCGAATACGGCGGTCTTGTCGTGGAGCCAGGATTATTTTCAAGAATAAACTCAGGCAATGACAGCCCAGATCAATGTCGGGCTGTTTATTTTTTGAGCGATTGTACACCGCTGATCAGGCGTTTCAATCAGAAATGTAGGAGAAATGGTTGAGTAAAGTAGTAAGCTATTTCATTTTTTATCACATCCGTTATTTCGCTACGAATTTTTAGATAAGATCTGCCAACTCCCATGAAAATCGCCATTCTTGATGATTACCAGAATTCCACGGCCGCGCTGAAATGCTTTGAAATATTGCGTGGCCACGAGGTCAAGGTCTTCAACAGTACAACGCGTGGCCTCGGGCAACTTGCTATCAGATTGCAACCATACGAGGCGCTGGTATTGATTCGTGAACGCACGGCGCTCAACCGTGCGCTGCTCTCGCGGCTGCCCCATCTCAAGCTGATTTCGCAAACGGGCAAGCTGGCCGGACATGTCGATGTGACGGCTGCTACGGAGCTCGGCATTGCGATTGCCGAGGGTGTGGGTTCACCGACGGCGCCAGCCGAGCTGACCTGGGCGCTGATCATGGCGGCGGCGCGCAAGATCGTGCCGTATGCCAACAACCTCAAGGATGGCTTGTGGCAGACCGCGTCCGTCAATCCGCAACTGAACGGTCTCGGCTTTGTACTGCGCGGACGTACGCTCGGTATCTGGGGCTATGGAAAAATCGGCCAGCTGGTGGCCGGTTATGGGCGCGCGTTCGGCATGCAGGTGCTGGTGTGGGGAAGCGAGGCGAGCCGCAACAAGGCGCAGGCCGATGGCTACGCAGCGGCAGCCTCGCGCGAGGCCTTCTTTGCCGAGGCCGATGTACTGAGCCTGCATTTACGCCTGAACGACGCCACGCGCGGTATCGTCAATGGCGCCGACCTGGCCCGCATGAAACCCACGGCCCTGTTCGTCAACACCAGCCGCGCCGAGCTGGTGGCAACCGATGCGCTGGAACAGGCACTCACGCGCGGCCATCCCGGTGCGGCAGCGCTCGATGTGTTTACATCGGAGCCGCTGGGCGCCGATGCGCCCTTGCTGCGCATCCCGACCGTGCTGGCCACACCGCATCTCGGGTATGTGGAGCAGGATAGCTATGAGCTGTATTTCCGCCATGCGTTCCAGAATATTGTTGATTTTGCGGCGGGGCGGTGCGGCGCGATTCACAATCCCGATTACCAGCACAACGCACGCTGACAAACAACTGTGCATGGGTCAATCGGTTTCCTCCGGCAGCCCCGTCAAATTGATGCGCGGCGCTGGCATCACATGCACCTTGCTCCACAAGCCGGCCCAGCCCGGCGGCCAGGTGATGTCGGGGCCGCTGTACGCCGGCAAACCGGCACGCACCGCGATCACCGGCACCGGCGGCATGTCGATCAGCGGCGCGCCCGGCGACCGCTGCATGTCCAGGCTGTACATATAACCGGGCAGCAGCGCGTCGCACACGCTGGCAAACCAGGCCGTGTGGTCTTCGTCGCGGCCCAGTGCCTGCGCCAGTCCCTGCGGGTCGAAGCGGGCCAGTGCGTGGATCAGTTCTTCGGTGCTGGCGCCCGGATTGTCGCCCCAGCCCATCACCGGATTGCTGTTGTAATCGGCGCCCGAGCCATACCAGCCCTCGCGCCAGCCGCGCTGCATCCAGTCGCGCTGGCCGGTAAACAAATGCCAGCGCCAGTGCAGGCCGGACGGCTTGGGCCAGGCGTACAGGTAGAGCCGCTGATAACCGGCCTCGTGCAGGGCGCGCACCATCGCCATCAGCCGTGCATGGGGCATGCGGTCCGGCGGCGCGCGGCGAAACAGGATCGCTTCGCCGTCGGCATATTGCACGGCGTCGGTGGACAGGTTGAGGTCGAGCGCCCGCGACTCGCTGCCAAAGCGGGCCGAGATCCAGCCCGTGAGCAGGTTGACAGCCGTAATCACGCCATAGCCGCGATGGCGATGAAAAATAACGGTTCCGGGAGCGAGCGCTTTCATGGGATTCCAGACAAACAAAGAAACCAATATAGGCGTTATAGGCAGCAATTTCCAGCCCGAAGACGTCACTTTCTACATTCTTTTGCACTGGCTGTTTAGGTTATGATGCAGGTCATTTTCTTCTGTCCGAGCTTTCACCATGACTTTGCGCATCCTCGCCACCGGCGGCACTTTCGACAAACACTACAACGAACTCAACGGTACTTTGGGTTTCAAGGACAGCCATGTCCCGGCCCTGCTGGAACGTTGCCGCCTGACCATCGATGTGGCGCTGGAACAGTTGCCGTTGATGGATTCGCTGGACATGGTCGATGCCGACCGTGAGCGGATTCTGGCCGCGTGCCGCGCCGCCAGTGAAAAAGCCATCGTCATCATCCACGGCACCGACACCATGCCGCAGACGGCTGCCGTGCTGGGTCCGGCCGCACTGGAGCAGACCATCGTGCTCACCGGCGCCATGATTCCGTACTCGATTGCCAACTCGGATGCGATGTTCAACCTGGGCTTTGCCTGCGCCGTGGCGCAAACCCTGCCGCCAGGCGTGTATGTGGCAATGAACGGCAAGATTTTTGCGTGGGATAACGTGCAGAAAAACAAGGCGGCTGGGGTGTTTCAGCCGCTGTAAGCGATGGCAGCGTTCGGGTGCTGCTGACCATGGATACCCGCTTGCGCGGGTATGACGGATTTGCGCCGCGCCAGCCCCTTCAGGCACCGCTCTGGCAGCGCTGAAGGCGGCAACGCTACTTGTTATGCTTTTGCTTCGCCGCCTAAAGCTTCCACCACATCGGCCATCAGCTTGGCCAGTTCGCCCGTCATCAGCATGAAGTCGCCGTCGAAGCGTTCTTCGTCGTTGCGCGTGCTCGATTCTTTTTCGGTGATCACGTCCAGCGGCTTGACGCCCTTGATCGCCAGCGACTCGGTCAGCACGAACGAGATTTTGCTGTCCCACGTCATGGCCAAACGTGTGCACTGCTTGCCGGCAGCGATGTGGCGGCGGATTTCTTCCGGCTCCAGCGTGTGGCGCACGTAGCGCACTGCCGCCTTGCTCTCGCCGGTGGCGCGCAGTTCGGTGTCCATGTCCACCGTGAAGCCGGCCGGGGCTTCGTCGGTCTGCAGCCATTCGGTCATCACACCCACTGGCGAACGCTGCACGCGCAGGCTTTCCAGCGGCAGCTTGTCCACGGCTTTCAGCAACAGCTTGATCACTTCATCGGCCTGGGCCGGGCGGGCCGCATCGACCACCAGCCAGCCGTTGACGGGGTCGATCCAGGTCCAGACATTGCCGCGAATCGAAAACGCCCGCGGCAGCAGCTCGTCGGCCACGCGTTCCTTGAGTTCCTTCATGGCTTTTTTGCCGGGGGCGAAGCCTTGCGCTTCTTCCAGCTCGGCAGCACGCGCCTTGGCGACCTGGTTGATCACGGTGGCTGGCAGCAGCTTTTTCTCGGTGCCCAGCACGATCAGCATTTGCTTGTTGACTACGTGAACCAGGCCGCCATTCGGACGCGGACGATCCCAGCCCTGGCGCAGCAGTTCATTGCTGCTGGCGGGGACAAACGCGTACGGTTCGAGGGCGGCTTCCAGTTGTTCCGGGGTGTAGGCCCAAGGGGCCGGCAGACGATAAATCTGTAGATTCTTGAACCACATGAGTGTTGCCTTGTCCTGAATGAATATATCTGAGGAGCGCCATTTTACACGGTGACGGCGGCGCGGAACCGTTTACAACTTTGAATCGGCAGCCCCCGCTAGGTGAACAGATCACCCTGTACCGGCAGGCGCTGGCCGGGCGCCGTACCGGGCTCAGTGCCGGGTAATTCCAGCGTGCTGGCGCGCACCCCGAGCAGGCGCAGCTTGCGTTGCAGCGGCACGCGTTTCAGGCATTCGCGCGCAGCCTGCAAAATGGCGGCGGCGTCCACAACGGGCTCGGGTACCGTCACGTTGCGGCTGACGATCTGAAAATCGTCGTAGCGCAGCTTGATGCTGATGGTGCGGCTCACATAGCCCTTGCGCCTGAGGTCTTCGGCCAGCCGCTCGCACAGCGTCACCAGGATGGTGGACAGCGTTTCGCGGTCCTGGCGCGCATGCAGGTCGCGCTCGAAGGTGGTTTCGCGGCTCATTGATTTACTCATGGCGCGGTTGGCCACGGCGCGTGCATCGACGCCCTGCGCGGCCTGCGCCAGCCAGGCGGCGTAATGCGCACCGAAGTAATCCTGCAGCATGCCTTGATCGGCCTGCGCCAGCTGGCCGATGGTCTCGATGCCAAGCGAGGCCAGTTTGGCCGTGGCCTTGGGGCCGATGCCGTTCACCTTGCGCACGTTGAGCGGCCAGATACGTGCAGGGATGTCCTCGTAGCCGAGGATGGTGATGCCGTTGGGCTTGTCCAGGTCCGAGCAGATCTTCGACAACAGCTTGTTGGGCGTAATGCCGATCGAGCAGGTCAGGCCGGTGGCGGCGAACACGGCCTGCTTGATGCGCGCAGCCAGTTCGGGCGTATCGCCCTCCACGTCGGTGAGGTCAACAAAAATCTCATCGATGCCGCGATCCTCTATCTGCGGCGCAATGCCGGCCACGGCCTGCTTGAACAGGCGCGAATAATGGCGGTAGTCGTCAAAGTTGGCCGGTAACAGGATGGCGTCCGGCGCCAGTTTGGCCGCCTTCATCATGCCCATGGCCGAGCCCACACCGAGCGCGCGCGCCTCGTAGGTGGCGGTAGTGATCACGCCGCGCCCGACGTAGCTGCGCAGCCGGGCAAACTGGCGGCTGCCGTCTTCCAGCAACACGGGCGCGGCGTGACGGCCGCCAATCACCACCGGCTGGCCGCGCAATTCGGGATAGCGCAGCAGCTCGACGGAAGCGAAAAACGCATCCATGTCGATGTGGGCCACCCGGCGCTCTGCCTGACGCTGATCTTCTGCCATGCTGCAAATAATTACTGTAGATACATACAGTATCCATCGAAATGCGCTTGGCTGCAAGAAGATGCTCTTCCGTGCCCTGCTTGCTTACCAGCGATAGTAGCCCATGGCGGAAGCCGTATCCTGGATGGCGCTGCCGGGGTCTGGCTGCTGCGCTGCATTGTCGCGCTCAATGATCTTCAGACAGGCATGAATCTGGTCGGCGGGTCCTTCGGTCTGCAATACAAACGGCTGCGCCGCCTGGCTGGCCGGTTGGCCAACGCTGATCTGCAGGCTGGACTGCTGTGTCAGCGTGCGCAGCAGTTCTGCCACTTCGGTAGCGGGCAGATCGGCCATCAGGGTGTTTGCCTCGGTTTTGTGAAGGGCGACGTGGAGCAAGCTCTTGCCCAGTGCAGTGCGCATTTCCACGACTTCTGTTTGCCCACTGGAATGGCCGGCCAACTGCCGCAGCCGGACCTTGCCCATCAGTTGCGGTTTATCCGGATCAGGTGATACGCCGACGGTAAGCTGGTAACGCCGGTCCGGTGCGTCGGCGTGCAGCAGACAGGCCACCACATTGTGCTCCCCTGCCAGCATGTCGAAGTAGGCCTTGCCCGGAGCTGCGTGCGCATGGCCGGTGAACAGGGCTGCGCCCAGCGCCAGGCTCCACAGGTGTTTCGATGCCATATCCATGTCCTCAAGTGCTTGGCCGTGCCGTCACAGCCGGACCACCAGTGTCGCCGATGGTTGCATAAACAGTAAATCAATATGGTGATCGAAAACATTCTGCGCCCACACCAGCACGCCGTTGGCGCGGGCCGATGGGGAATTTTCTAAATAATTTACAAAAGCCCTTGCGGAACCGATAAACGCCCCTGTAGAATACGGCCTCGTTCAGCAGTTGTGACACAGACTGCAGAGTTTTCTGGGTGCTTAGCTCAGTTGGTAGAGCGGCGCCCTTACAAGGCGTAGGTCGGGAGTTCGAGCCTCTCAGCACCCACCAGAAAGCTTACGAATTAGGAGTGGTAGTTCAGTTGGTTAGAATACCGGCCTGTCACGCCGGGGGTCGCGGGTTCGAGCCCCGTCCACTCCGCCAGCATTCCCTAAGGGGCCCGATTCGTCGGGCCCCTTTTCATTTTCGCATCAGTTTCAGGTCATATGGTTCCCATATACTGCATGCAATGAATCCTTATTCCTATCTCCATTTCCGTCGCCAGCTGGCGCGTGCCGGCCTGCACCAATTCGTTGCCAGCCTGGGCGGTACGATGGAAATCATCGTGCTGGCTTTTTCCCCCGTCCTATTGGGCCTGCTGGCATGTATTGCCCTACCCGGCTTGCTGGCGCCCAGCCTGCCATGGCCACAGGCAGGTGGATTGCTGGCAGCACAAACCCTGCTGATTGCCACACCGACCTGGCTGCTGCGCCAGCGCCTGCATCCGGCCGACATTGCGCTATGGAGCCTGGCCTTGCCGATTCCACCGCGCCAGCGATGGCAGGCAGAGGCGGCAGTGGCCGGCATGCTGATCGCGCCGATGGCGCTGGCGTATGCGGCCTCCATCGTGGTCTGGTTGTATCAGAACCCGGTATGGCTGCAACCAGTCAAATGGCGCGGCTTGTCAGCGACGCTGCTGTCGCTGCTGCTCGGCTGGGCGATCGCGACCGTGCTGCTGATGCAACGTGGGCAGGCGCCGTTGCGCCAAGGCCGAGCGCCTGCTGCACCGCCTGGCGCCATGGCGGCCATACCTTATACGGCGCGCCAGCCAGGCAGCCTGTTCGTGACCAGCTGGTATTACTGGCGCCTGCTGTTCTGGCTGCCGTGCTGGCGCCCGCGCGGCGAGTCCGCCAGCATCGGACTGCAGCAAAGCATGTTATTGGCGGGCGCGCTGCTGTGCGTGTCGGCGTGGCTGTGGCAGGCGCCGTGGGTGCCGGCCGCGCTGTGGGGCGCTGGCGCCTCGCTGCTGCTGATGCTGCTGACCGACCGCGGCGACAAGGCAGTGTCGCGGCAGATCGCGCTACTGCGCCCGGTTACGGCGGCCTGGCCGCAGCCGATGGCGCCGCTGTTCCGCCGCGCTATCGTGCTCACGCTGGCGCCCGCTGCACTGGTCATGGCATGGTTTGCGCTGCTGGTGCTGACCACAGGGCGCAGCAGCAGCAGCCCGACTGTCGCCATGGCCTGGCTGGGCTGCGCCGCGCTGGCGCAACTGGCCATCGTCGGCCTGCGCCAACTCAGCGTGCGTGCACGCGTGGGACTGGTCATGGGTGCCAGCGTCCTCCTCACCGCCATCGGAAGCGAATTATGGAATTGACCCCTGTACTGCATATCGGGCAGCTCACATTCAACCACGGCGACCGCCCGCTGTTGAACGGCGTCGATATGACGCTGAGCACGGGCGTCACCTGGCTGCGCGGTGACAACGGCGCCGGCAAGACCACGCTGCTCAAGCTGCTCGCAGGGGCCCTGGCGGCGCACAGCGGCAGCATCAATCTCGATGGCATGGACATCGCCAGCGCGCCGCTGGCCTATCGCCAGCAGTGCTTTTATTGTGGCGGCGATCTGCCGCAGCTGCCGTGGCTGAACGTGCGCGAACTGCTTGACCTGCACCTGTCGCTGTACACCGGCGCCAGCGCCGCGTCGCTCAATGCCGAACTGGCGGCGCTGCATCTGCATGGTGCGCTGGATCAGCCGGTGACCACGCTGTCGCTGGGCCAGCATAAAAAAGTGCAGCTGGCGCTGGCCCTGGCGCTGCCGGTACGGCTGCTGCTGCTCGACGAACCGTTCAACGGCCTCGATGCCGGCGCCGTGGCTTACCTGCGCGAGCAACTGGCGGCGCCGGAGCGCCTGGCGCGCCAGTGTATTGTACTGACCAGCCACCTAGAACCGCTATTGCCGCTGGCAGACACGGTGTCGCTGTCCAGATGAACTGTGCAGATCGCAAGAATATTTGATTGTCGATGCTGGCAAAATGACAAACGGCGTTGCGAAAACGGCGACAATATAGGGTAGCCACTTTGCCCGCCCTGGAGTTTTACCCGATGTTCGGATTTTTGAAGTCCCAAGAGATGTCGCCGCGCCTGCTGCAACTGAAGGAGTCGCCGCTGTTCGCCACGCTCACGCCGCTCGAGCTCAAGGCCATCGATGGTCTGATGCACGAACGCCGCTATCTGGCCGACGAAATCATTTTTGACGAGGGCGAGGACGGCCAGGCGCTGTACATGCTCATGTCCGGACGCGTGTTGATCAGCCGCCTGCACCACGGCGGGCGCGAGCTGGTGGCCGAGGTGGGGCCGGGCGATTTTTTTGGCGACATGGCCTTGCTCGACAACGCACCGCGCAACGCCCAGACGCGCGCCATCGACAATTGCGAAGTGGCGGTGTTCTTCCGCG
>JBEVNE010000371.1:0-39032 GCA_040508275.1 Duganella sp. | reverse complement strand
CACCACGCCTGATCCCTATCGCGCGCACTGCCGGCGTTACGGCCATGGTGGCGGCGCTGGCTGCGGTCGTGGCCGTAGTGCTGTAACGCCGTTCAGCGCCAGCCGTCGTCAGCGCGCATACTTGTCGCGGATTTTCTTCAGCGAGCCATCCTTGCGCATGATGCTCAGGGTCTGGTCGAATTCACCGACCAGTTCCGGCGCCACCGTGCTGCGGTTGAACACCAGGTAGCTCTGCGTGGTTTCAATCGGCGGCCCTACCACCTTGACCTTGTCGAGCGCCTGCAGGCGCTTGAGGACGGCCACGCCCATGATGCGGCTGCTGACCAGCGCGTCCATGCGGCCGGCCAGCAATTTTCGGAAATTGGCTTCGTAGGTCTGGGCGACTTCCAGCCGGTTGAAGACGCCGCGATTGGCAGCGGCATCGAAAATCGCGCCATACGATACCTTGTTGACCACGCCCAGCGTGGTGTCGGCCAGTTCGCTGACATCGCCGCGGAAATCAAGGCGCGAATTGGCGCGCACAAAGATCACAAAATCCTGGGTCAGCAGCGGCTCGCGCGGAAAATGGTATTTCTGTTCGCGCTCCTCGGTCTTCTTGATGGTAAAGAAGCCATCGGCCAGCGGCGTATCGATCAGCGACAGGCTGCGCGCCAGCGGATAGAACTGCAGATCCACAGGGCGCCCCATGCGCGCAAAAATGGTGTTGACCAGTTCCACCATCATGCCGCCAGGCGGCTGGCCCGGATGCACTTCCATGTAGGGCGGATAATCAAAGCTGACCAGCACCAGCGGCCGCTGCGGCGGCTGGCCCTGCGCTGCGGCCTGTGTGCTGAAGCACTGCCCCAGGACCAGCGGCAGCGCCAGGACTGACAGCAGCTGAGTAAGCTTGCGGCGCATCACATTGTTATCTCTGGTTGGCATGCGGCCGGCCTTAATGCGCTGCGCGCGCAGTCAGCTCAGCCATCATCTGCAAGATCTGGTCGAAACTCACAGGCTTGGTCAGATGATGGTCAAAGCCTGCTTCTCCCGAGCGCAGGCGGTCGTCCGCCGTGCCCCAGCCTGTCAGCGCCACCAGCGTGGTGTTGTTCAGCGCGGGACGTGCGCGCAACGCGCGCGCCACATCATAGCCGCTCATGCCGGGCAGCCCGATATCGAGGAACACCACGTGCGGCAGGAAGCTTTCGGCCCTGGTCAGCGCTTCCGGGCCGTCGTGCACAGTGGCCACCTCGTGACCCTTGATTTCGAACAGCGCCGACAGGGTTTCGGCGGCATCGACGTTATCGTCCACCACCAGCACGCGCAGGCCGGCCGGCGCTTCTGCCGCAGACGGGGCGGCAGTGGTGGCCGGCGCCATGGTGGCTGGCGCAGTGGCGGCAGTGGCGGCAGTCGCGGTAGTGGCACTGGCGTACTGGCGCGGCAACTGCACCGGCAGATGCAGCGTGAACGTGCTGCCCTGGCCGGCTCCCGCACTATGGGCGCTGACCTGGCCGCCATGCAGCTCGGTCAGACGCCGTACCAGGTTAAGGCCGATACCGAGGCCGCCCTGCGACTGCGCCTCGCTGCCCGGCACCTGGGTAAACATGTCGAACACGCTGCCCAGCGCCCCGGCGGGAATGCCGACGCCATTGTCGCTGACGCTGACCGTCAGCTCGCCGTCGCTGACGGCGGCGCGCAGTTCGATGCGGCCGCCCTCGGGCGTGTACTTGGCGGCGTTGTTGAGCAGGTTGCCGATCACCTGGGCGATGCGCTGGGCGTCCAGCCACAGCGGCGGCGGGCTGTCCTGCACCGACAGGTGCAAGCGGTGCTGGCGCGACTCGATCAGCGGCGCGCTCAGCTCCACCGCGCTGCGCACCACGGTGGCCAGTTCGGCCACGCCGCAGGCCAGTACTTCCTTGCCGCGCGCTATGCGCGCCAGGTCCAGCAGGTCATCGACCAGGTGCACCAGGTGGCTGACCTGGCGCTCCATCATGGCGCGGATGCGCTCAATTTCATCATGGGCCAGGTGCTGGGCGCGCATCATTTCCAGGCCGCTGCGGATCGGCGCCAGCGGATTGCGCAACTCGTGCGCCAGCGTGACGAGGAACTCGCGCTGCGCCTGGTTGGCCTGCGACAGTTCGCCAGCCTGGCTGCGCAAGGCGTATTCGCCGCTTTTCTGGTCGCTGACGTCGAGCGTCACGCCGTCGAAGTGGGCCACGCCGCCCTGCTCGTCGTGCTGCGGCCAGGCGATCATGCGGATCCAGCGCGGCGCCGTCTGCCCTGGCGCCGGCGCCAGGCGGAATTCGGCGTCGTAAGCCTGCCCCGTCACCATCGCCTGGTGGAATTCCTGCTGTACCCGGCTGCGGTCTTCGCCATGCAGGCGCAGATAAAATTCATCGACCTGCACCGGGCCGTCGGCCGGCAGGGCAAACTGCGAGCGCAACTGGGCGTTGGCCTGCAAGGTGGACAAGGGTGCATCGGCATACCACACCCCGATGCCACTGGCGCGCGTAACGTTGGCAAAGCGGTCCTGCAACAGGCGCCGCTCGTGCACATCGACGACGTTGCCGATATAGCCGATCAACTGACCATTGCGGTCCAGGCGCGGCGCACCGGCGTCGATCACCCAGCGATAGCGGCCGTTACGGTCGAGCAGGCGGTAATCGATGGAAAACGCCTGGTGATGGTCGCAGGCGGCCGTGTAGCTGGCGCTGACCCCGTCCAAGTCGTCCGGATGGATCAGTTCCATCCAGCCGCGCCCCTGGTCTTGCGCTGGCGTGCGGCCGGTGTAATCGAACCAGCGCTGGCTGAGGAAGGTGCACATATGATCCTGGTCGGTGGTCCAGAACATGGCCGGCGAGGCATCGACCAGCGAACGGAAATACGCTTCGCGCTCGCGCAGTTCGGCGTTGGCCTGTTTGCGCTCACGCGCCAGCTCGATGTGGCTGCGCACGCGCGCCAGCAGCTCGTTGGCAGAAAACGGCTTGACCAGGTAATCGTCGGCACCCGCTTCCAGCCCCTCGATACGCGCTTCCTCGCCGGCACGGGCCGACAGCAGGATGACCGGCACATGCTTGACCACATCGTTGGCGCGAATCGCCTTGAGCAGGGCAAAGCCGTCCAGGCGCGGCATCATCACGTCGCTCAGCAGCATGTCGGGCGGATCGCGCAGCAGCGCGGCCAGCGCGGCCTCACCGTCGGCGCAGGTTGTTACCTCGTACTCGCGCTCGAGCAGCGAACGCACGTAGCCGCGCATGTCCTGGTTGTCGTCGGCGATCAGGATACGCGGGCGCCTTGCCGACACCGCAGCCGCAGGTGTTTGCAAGGCATTTTGCGGCGCTGTGTGCGCCGGCGCCCCTGCCTGCTGCTGCGGCTCATCAGGCAGCCAGCGCAAGGCTTCCTCGACAAAGGCGGACCCCATGCGTTCGCCGGTGGTGCCGTCGGCCAGCGCCACCACGTACTGCGGCGGCAGGTGCGTAGCGCCAAACGGTATATCGACGGTAAACACCGTGCCCACACCGAGCTCGCTCTGCACGGCGATGGTCCCGCCGTGCAGACGCACCAGTTCCTGGATCAACGCCAGGCCAATGCCCGTGCCTTCGTAGCTGCGGCCCTGCACGCCCTCGACCCGGTGGAAACGCTCGAATACCCTGGGCAGCTCGGCGGCCGGAATACCGCTGCCTGTATCACGCACGGCCAGGCGCGCACCGCCGGCGGTCTGCTCGAGCGTGACCTTGACGCCACCCTGCATGGTAAATTTGAAGGCGTTCGAGAGCAGGTTGAACACTACCTTTTCCCACATATCGAGATCGACATACACTGGCTCCGACAGCGTGGCTGTTTCAACGCTGTAGGAAAGCCCGGCCTTGTCCATGGCCGCTTCAAACACGCTGGCCAGGTTGGCGGTGAGCCGGGCCAGATCGACCGGGGCATAACGGGCCTGCACGCGGCCGGCCTCGATACGCGAAAAATCGAGCAGCGAATTGACCAGTTTCAGCAGGCGCAGCGCATTGCGATTGGTGACATCGATGCGCTCGCGCTGACGCGGCGACAGGGCGTCCACGGTATCGGCCAGCGCATCCTCCAGCGGGCCGAGGATCAGCGTCAGCGGCGTGCGGAACTCGTGCGAAACATTGGAAAAGAACGCCGTCTTGGCCTTGTCGATGGCGGCCAGCGCGGCAGCGCGCTTTTGCTCCTGCTCGTAGGCCAGCACATTGGCGATGGCGGTATTGAAGGCGCCGCGCAGCAGTTCATAAAAATTCAGGTAGGCGTCGTCGAGCGCGCGGCGCGGGCTGACGCCAGCCACCAGAAAACCATACGGCCGCTCCTGCCCCGCCACCGACAGCGGCAGCACCATCGCCGATACCGGCGCTTCCTCGTAGGGTGCGCAGGAAAAATCGCCAAACAGCGCCTGCAAACCATCGACGCGCAAGCTGCCGCCCTGCTCGATGGCGTCGGCAAAATTCCAGCCGTCCGCCTGGCCGGCGGCTACCGACTGCGGCGCCAGCACGCTGCCGGCGGCAAGCCCCTGGCAGGCGCGCAGCGCCAGCGTGGCGCCATCATCCGACAGCTGGTACAGCAGCGTGAAGGGCAGGTCCATGGCCAGCGTTTCGCTGTCGTACACCATCAGCTGGGCCAGCTCCTCGCCGGTACGCGCCAGCGCAATGCGCCCGCTCAGATCGCGCAGGTTCTGGGTGCGGCGCGCATCGAGCACCGCCGCCGTGCCTTCGCTGATCGGGTGAAAAATGCCGCCGACATTGCCCGCTTCGGCGCGGATCGGCGAAAACGAAAACGTCATGAACGCTTCCTCGAGATAGCCGTGGCGGTCGAGGAACATGCGCTGGTCGCGGATATAGACACCCTCGCCGGCATGGGCGCGGTCAAAGGCGTCGCCTACCACCGGCAGCGCCGTCGCCCAGCATATCTTGAACGGCTCGCCCATCGACTGCGGGTGCTTGGCGCCGCAGATCGGACGATAGGCGTCGTTATAGATCTGCACATCGTCCGGCCCCCAGGCCACCAGCATCGGGAAGGTCGAGGACAGGCACAGGCTGACCGAAGTGCGCAGGCTTTGCGGCCATCCCGACACCGGGCCGAGCGGCGTGGTTGACCAGTCCATCGAGCGGATCAGTTCCCCCATCTCTCCGCCACCGGACAGCCAGCCCAAATCATCTGCTGCCGCCCCCGCTGCCCCCGCCTCCCGCTGCTCCATCGTTCCCCCGTGTGCCCTGCATGATCAGGCAGGAATTTCCTGCCGGTCACACAGTATAACGTGCGGCGCACGAAGCACTCTCACGATTCAATTCACAGCGTTGTTATTGAAGATTCAACGCAACAGGCAGGCGAATCAGGATGAATTCGTTGTTGTCGGGCTTTTTGGGGTCGCGTGCGCCGGCGCCGCCTGGATAATTGTTATCGTTGACCAGCATCAGCGTCTGCTTGTCCACAATGCGCACCGCCTCCACGCACTCCATCGGGAAGGTAAAGATGCCACCGATGGTGGCGGCGCCGCCGAGGCTGCGCGGGTCGGCGATATTCATCAGATCCACCAGCTCTTCCTTGATCAGGTAGCCGCCGGCATCGACCTTGTTCAGATCGATCCTGTAGATTTTTTTGACCTTGGCCGCCACCCGGTCGGCATTGGCGGCAGCAAATTTTCCGCTGCGCGCATCGCCGGCGCCGCGATCCTTCTCGACCACCAGGAACTCATGGTCGTTAATCGCCGTGATGTCGTTGACGGTGTAATTCTCGCGCTGCGTGACACCGGCCGCATTCACATAGCTGCCGCTGCCCACGCGGTAGCTATAGGCGGTATTCAAGAAAGCGTTGCTGGCAATGTCGAACACATTGATGATGCGGCGCTGCGGATCGCTATCGGTCGTCAGTTCCCGCTCGAGCATGGTGTAGATACGCGTGCGTGCAGGATTGATGGCCATGCTTTCCAGGCCGCCGGAGCCGGGCAGATTGGCCGGTCCGGCGCCCGGCACCGGGTTGTTACTGGTTTGCACCAGCGCGGACGCCCCCAACCTGAGCGTGTTCGGCAACGCCACTTCACGCGCCAGCACCTTGCCGCTGCGGTCGGTCTTGATCAGGAACGGACCGAACTCCTCGCCAAACCAGAAATTGCCGTCGCCATCGATGACCATCGATTCGGGATCGATATCGGCGCCCGTCAGCAGGCGGCCGCTGCGGATGAGCGGATCGACGGCGATGTTCTGGCCGCTGGACGACGTGCCCGGATAGTTGACACCGTCGGCCACCAGCGGATAGCTGAGCTTGCGGTCCGGGTCGCGCAGGCGGAAATAGCTGTTGGCGTCGAAAGCCCCAAGCGTAGCGCAGGTAGCGGCATTGGCCGGCACCACCTTGCCGGCAACCCAGTCCGGCTTGACCGCATACACATGCAGCAAGGCATCGGGCGACGCAGCCTTGCTGCCAAAGCCATTGTCCTGCAGCACATAGTAACAGCCGCTGGCGGACCCGGCCGCCAGGGCGGAAAAACCCTGGATCGGCTGCTTGCCGGTAAAGGGCAAGCGGTAACCATAGGTATTGATGGCCGTGTTGTAGTCGCCGCCGCTCAGGTACTGGCCCGAAGTGGGACCGTTGACGAAGGAATCGGCCGCCAGGCTGGCAAAGCCGACCAGTGTGGGCACGCTGACAGCAGGCTCGGCCGGCTGCAGGGCAAGGCCGCCGCCACCGCAGGCCAACAGGGCGACAGCGGCGCAGGTGACGGCAATCATGTTACGGACAGGTGTATGCATGGTAATCAGGCGCAGATGAATGAAGCGCTGAAGTCTAGGGACAGCAAGTGACCGCCGCATGACAGACTGGCCGAACTGGCCACATTGGCGCCGAAACGCATCCCAAACCAATGCGCTACGGCAATAATTTGTTTTCGTGATATCAGTCATCACCAATTCGATATAGGGGAATTCTATTTAGTTATTGGTGCTTGACGCGCTTTACCCCTAAGATTGCGAACTAGGCAAGTCTATAAAAAGGAAACAAAGTGGCGGCACCAACACCTTCTGCAAGCTCGATGGCAACATCACATGGCACCACGGCAAAATCGGCGATGTACCTGCTGACCAGCCTGTTCTTCACCTGGGGTTTCATCACCGTTATCAATAACACACTGCTACCGCACCTGCGCAGCGTGTTTGACCTCAATTACACCCAGACCACGATGATCGAATCGGTCTGGTTCATCGCTTACTTCTTTGCCTCGATTCCGTCGGCACGGCTGATCGAGCGTATCGGCTACAAGAAATCGCTGGTGGTCGGCCTGGTCATCATGGCAGGCGGCGCGCTGATGATGATTCCCGCCGCCCACCTGCCCTCGTACCCGGTCACGCTGGCGGCGTTGTTCGTCATCGCCTGCGGCATCACGCTGCTGCAAGTAGCGGCCAATCCTTATGTCGCAGTGGTCGGTCCTGCCAGCTCGGCATCGGCGCGCCTGAACCTGGTGCAGGCATTCAATTCGCTGGGCACCATGCTGGCGCCATTGTTTGGCGCCTACCTGATCCTGGGCCGCTCGAACTCCGGCACCGCCACGTCCGACCAGGTGCTGACCCAGGCCGAACGCCTGGCCGACGCCCGCGCAGTGGAACTGCCCTACCTGATCGTTGCCGGCGTGCTGATCATCCTGGCGGTGATCATCGCCCGCTTCCCGCTGCCGGAACTTGGCGCCTCGACCAACCGCATCTCGAAGGAAGTGCGCAAGACCCATTCGCTGTGGAAGCACCGCAACCTGGTGTTCGGCATTCCTGCCATCTTCATCTACCTGATCGCCGAAATCGGCGTGGCCAACCTGTTCATCAACTTTGTCTCGCAGCCGGACATCGGCAACATGACCCACGAAATGGCGGCGCGCTACCTGCTGCTGCTGTGGGGCGGCATGATGGTGGGCCGTTTTGTCGGCAGTGTGCTGATGCGCACCTGGTCGGCCGAAGCCATCCTGGCAGGCGCCAGTATCGGTGCAGCACTGGTCATGCTGGTGGCAACCTTTGCCGGCGGCCAGCTGGCCATGTGGGCGCTGATTTCGGTCGGCCTGTTCCACTCGGTGATGTTCCCGACCATCTTCACGCTGGGCATCCGCGGCCTCGGTCCACTGACCGAAGAAGGTTCTGGCCTGCTGATCATGGCGATTGCCGGCGGCGCGCTGGTGATCGCCCAAGGCTGGCTGGCCGACAAATACGGCCTGCAGATCTCCTTCCTGCTGACCGTGGCCTGCGAACTGTACGTGCTGTTCTACGCACTGTGGGGCGCCAAGCCGACCAACGCTTTCCCGGAAGAGGACGGCGCCAAGTAATTGTTTGTCGAGCTGGGAGTATCTCCTCCCAGCTTATCGCGCCGCGCTCTGCGGCGCATTCAGTATGCAAAAAGGCGTTGCGGCTTGTGCCTGCAACGCCTTTTGTTTTTCCGCTTACCAACCCGCTTTCCCGTGGATTACAAGGCGCTGCGCCCCAACAGCGCCGCCTGACACACCAGCGCTCAAGGACTTCAGCATCCACTATATTGGGGAAATGTCTGCTCTCAAACCACCATCGATTGCTGGGCGAAGATGCCGGCCATCGCGCCCTGCGATGATGCCTGGGTGACGGAGGGCAAGAAGGGCGTGGAGAGATCGCCAGCGGCGTATATGCCGGGCATACTGGTTTGGCGGCGCTCGTCAACCTTGAGGACGATGCCGGTGGGCGTATCGAGCGTGGCGAGGCCCAACGCTTCGTGCAGGCTTGCGGAAAGTCTGGTGCGCGGATGGGCGAACAGGACATCGACCGCGACGTTGTGGTGGGTATCGAGATTGACGGTGCTGATATGGCCGCCTTGACGGGCGATCTCGACAATTCTCCCGAGGACTACATTGATGTTGCGAAGCGCCAACTCGGCATGGATTTCTGCCGGAATGTCATGGCCATCGGCAAAAACAGTCAGCTTGTCCGTCCAGTCCCGGAACAGCCTGGCAGACTGATACGACTGCGGTCCGGACCACACGAGGCCCCAATGCTGGCCGGCCACTTCAAAACCGTCACAATACGGACAGGGCACGATAGACGTCCCCCAGCTTTCGGCAAAGCCCGGAACATCAGGCATCTGGTCGGCGACGCCATAACTCAGAATCAGACGGCGTGCCTTTAGCTGTTCGTTGTCGTCGGTGATCACGCAAAAATCGTCGATTGCGCCAGACACGCTCTCGGCGCGGGCATTGACCAGTCTGACCGTTGGATAGCGCACCAGTTGCTGCCGCGCCTCTGCCAGAATGTCCAGCGGCGGCTTGTGATCATGGCCGAGCAGGCCGTGCGAATGGCCGGCGAAGCGGTTACGCGGCCGTCCCGTATCGAGAACAGTGACCTTACGGCCGGCACGGCCGAGTTGCAGGGCTGCGGCCAGGCCGGCAAAACTGCCTCCGATGATGATGACGTCGTTCATGGTGATGTGCTCCGGGTTGTGGATGAGGATTGGACTAAGGCTGACTTGTAATTTTGGGTACTGAGTGGTATCATAATTCACGAATTCAAATACTGTCAAGTACCGTAATTATCATGTCCAAAATTAGTCAGGGCCGGCGCGGCCGGCCCGCCAACGAAGCGCTTCGCCAAACCATCATCGACGCCGCCTGCGAACTCTTTGTGGAATTGGGTTTTCAAGCGACGACCATGGACAAGGTCGCCCAACAGGCGAAGATATCCAAGCTCAGCATATATCGACACTTCGAGAACAAGGAAGCTTTGTTCAGCGCGGCCATGGTGGCCCACTGCCATCCGTTTGCATCACAAGTCCTTGTCGACGGTGCCGATGGTTCGGCCGAAGATCAGCTAATGGCGGTGGGATCTTCCCTGCTTCGCACGCTGTTGAGCGCGGACGTCCGCAGTGTCGAAGCCATGGTCCTGGCCGACAAGACGAATCAACAGTCGTTGAGCAAGCTCCACTACGAAGCCGGGCCCGCCCATGTCATCTCCCAAATCGAGGCCCTGTTGCGCCAGTTGCACGCGAAGGGGGTTCTGAACGTGCCCGATCCCCTCCAGTCCGCCCGCTTGTTTGGCGCGCTTTTCAAAGGATCTGATCTGCTGCTGATCGCACGTTTCGATCAGGCGAAAGCAGAGGACGACAACGAAATCGCATCCTATTGCCGCTCGGCCGTCGCCATGTTCATCGCCGCGCACGGTGGCGTCTCAAGTTGGCCTGTCGCGGCCAACGCAGAACACCGAGCAACTGTATAGATTCGCCCGGTGCAGTGCTGCAAAACGCGTTCTGAATTATCTGTTGGGGGGGAGGAACAGGTCAGCCCTCCTTGCCATCGATACGCGGTGCCGCCAGATACGGCGCATAGGTTACGGCATACTGCACAAACGCCACCGTCCAGCACAAGGCGCTCACCAGCAGCACCGCACCCTGCGCCGTCTCCCAGCCCAACGCAGCGGCTACGCGCGACAGCGCCGCTGCCTGGATCAGCACAAAGATCAGCTTTTCCGCCCTGCCCGCCACCAGCTTGCGGCCCGTGTGGCCGAGCGTGGTGCGGGTGATCATGCCCAGTATCAGGCCTGCCATGGAGCCCACGGCCAGCGCGTGGAAGGCGGCGCTAGCGCTCACCCATTGCAGTGTGGCCAGCGCCAGCAGCACGAAACCAACCGCGATCCATGCATAGGAAAAGTGCAGTATCCACAGCAGCGGCACGCCCAGCGTGCGGTGCGCCTGCCAGCGCCACAGGCGCAGCAGCACCAGCGCGGCGGCGGCCACGGCCAGCGGCGCCACCACCCAGGCCCGCACTGCCCCCGGCAGCGGCAACAGCCAGGCCAGCGCCGTGGCGGCCAGCAGACCAAGCGACCAGCGGTCGAGCCGTGGCTGTACCAGCGGCGTGGTGCCCGGCGCACCATTGCGGGTAAACATGGGAATCACGCGCGTGCCGATGGCCGACTCCATCACCACGATCACCAGGATCGCCGCCTGCACCGGCGCCAGCGGATGGTGCGCCAGCCAGCCCAGCACGCTCGCATGAAACACGGCATTACACAGCGCCAGTATGCCGAGTAGCAGCACGAGGAAGTAATTGCGCCGGTTGCCGGCCTTTTGCAGCACGCGGAACAGCGGCCAGGCGGCCAGCGGCAGAAACAGCAGGTCGATCACGGCGGCAGGCAGCGGCGGCGCTGCCAGCATCGCCATCCTGCCCGCCAGCCACAGCACCACCAGCGCCGCCAGGTGGCCGCCGGTGGGCGTCCAGAAACCGGTCCAGGCGCGGCCGGCGGTGAATAAAAAGCCGACCACCACGGCAACGGCCATGCCGAACACCATTTCGTGCAGATGCCAAAGGTAGCCGATGTGCAGGGCCGACGTCACGCCGGCCGGCAACCAGCCACGGTAGTAGGCCATCCACAGGGGAATAGCCAGCGCGGCAAAAATGGCGGCCACCAGGTACAAGGGGCGAAACCCCAGGCGCCAGAGCGGATGGCGCGGCGACCAGAACGCAGTGGTGACTACCGGCGCGGTAGCAGCTTCCTCGATTTTTAACAGGCTCATGATGGACATCCAGAAGTGAAAAGTTCAACTCACATTGTCCGCGCCGGCACAGGTCATGCGGGGACCTGGTCGCTGTGGAAGACAATCCAGATCAAGAAATTTAAAAATTGTCGCAACTTGCGCTCAACGCGGCCCACTCCCCTGCAGCCCATGCTCGACCGCAAACACCGCCGCCTGCACCCGGCTGCTGAGTTTCAGTTTTTTCAGCACGTTCTGTACATGGATCTTGACCGTGCTTTCGGCCAGGTCCAGTGTGCGGGCGATCATCTTGTTGCTTTCGCCGCGCGCCAGGCAGGCGATGATGTCGCGCTCGCGCGGCGTGAGCTTGTCGAGTTCCGAGACGGCCGGTGCGGTATTGCCCTGCAATTGCGCCACCAGCTTGGTGGTCATCGCTTCAGCCACCACGGTTTCGCCGTTGGCGGCGCGGCGGATGGCGCGCGCCAGGTAGTCGGCGTCGATGTTCTTGAGCAGGTAGCCGGAGGCGCCGCCCAGCAGCGCCGCCGACAGGTCTTGCGCGTCTTCCGACACGGTCAGCATGATCACCGCGCTGTCGGGGCAATCCTGCAGCAGCAGCGGCAGCGTTTCCAGTCCCGACATGCCGGGCATGTTCAGGTCCAGCAGGATCACTTGCGGCTTGAGCTGAGCTGCGCGCTTGACGCCTTCAATGCCGTCGGCGGCCTCGCCGACCACGGCAAACTCGCTCTGGCGTTGCAGCAGCGAGCGTATGCCGCTGCGGAACAGGGTGTGATCGTCGATCAGCAAAATACTGATCGGGGACGGATGGTCTGGCATGCTGGTTTCCTTGAAAGTGGTGAAACTGCGGTTCAGGCAGCGCGGCGCTGGGCGCGCGGCAGGTGCAGGCGCACGGTGGTGCCGTCGCCGGGCTGCGACTGCACTGCGAGCGTGGCTTCGATGCGGCGCGCGCGTTCGCCCATGATATGAATGCCGATATGGCTGCCGCCATCGGTGGCGCGGCTGCCGGGGTCAAAACCGTGGCCGTTATCCTCGATGGTCAGCTCAAAGTCGTCGTTATCGACCAGGCGCACGCGTACCTCGCTGGCGCCGGCGTGCTTGCGCACATTGGACAACGCTTCCTGCACGATGAACAATATCTGCAATTGCTGCTCACGGGCGAACGGCGCACCGTCGCCATCGGCCAGCAGGCGCGCGTCGATGCCGGTCTTGTCGCGGAATTTATCGATGGCGATCTGCAGCGACTGCACCAGGTTGCCCTCCTGCAGGCGGGTACGGAAGTTCTGCAGCAGCTCGCGCACATCCTGGTAGCTCTCGTCCACGCCGGCGCGCAAGGCTGGCACAATGGCGTTGACGTCGTCGATCTGGTTCTGCCTGAGCGACTGCTCCAGCATCTGCACCTGCAGGTTGAGGAAGTTCAGGCCCTGGGCGATGCTGTCGTGCAGGCCCTGCGCCACCAGGTTGCGCTCTTCCGAAATCGCCATCTCGCGCTCACGCTCGGCCAGGCGCTGGTTCTCGATGGCGGTGCCGAGCAACTGGCCCAGCGTTTCCAGCAGCGCCGTTTCGTCCTTGCCGAATACTTTGGACTCACGGAAGTGCAGGTTGAAAAAGCCCAGGTGCTGGCGCTGCGCAAAAATATGAAACACCGACACCGTCGCATAGCCCTCCTTCTGGCACTGACGGCGCGCGCTGCTATCGAGGCGACGCAGGTCATGCACCACCGCCACTTTTTTCTGCGCCGCCTCGCCGCACAGGCAGTCGCCCACCTTCAGGCAATGGTCGGCGGCGATCAACTGGTTGGACAGGCCGTGATGCACCATCAGGTGCAGATTGCCGCGCACCGGATCGAGCACCCGCACCGAGCCGCCATCGGCATGAAAATAGCTGCGGATGCGCTGGAGGAAACCTTCGCACAAGGCTTCGGCCGATTGCGGCTGCTGGAGGAAGGAGGCGCTGTCGTAAAGCAGCGCCAGTTCGCGGTTTTGATGTTCCAGCGCTTCGGTCTTGGCCTGCACCAGGTTTTCCAGCTGGCCGTAGGAGCCTTGCAGGCGGTCCGCCATCAGGTTGAACTCCTGCGCCAGCTGGCCAAATTCGTCGCGGCCCTCCACCGGCAGGCGCACGTCGAAATCCTGCTCGCGCATGCGTTCTATACCATGGCGCATGCGCTGCAGCGGCGCCACGATCATATTGAACAGCAGGTAGATGATGCTGACCGTGCCAAACAGGGCCAGCGCCAGCAAGCCCAGTTGCGAGCCGCGCAGCCAGAAGGTGCGGTATTCGCTGTCGCGCTCTATCAGCTGGACCAGGATGTCGGCCTGCTGCACAAAGCGCCGCGCGCCTTCCTGCAGACTGGCCGGCGCGGCGCCATCGAGCACCGCCTGCGCCTGCGGCCGCAGGCCATTTTCCCATTCGCGCACGACCGCCTCGAAGCTGGCGCGAATGCGCTCGGCCGGCGGCAGGATCAGCGGACGCTGAGGGTCGCCCTGACGCAGCAGCTGCAGCGTCGCATTGACCTGGGCGATCTGTGCACGCGCCTGTTCGTGGCGTACTCCGGCGCCGGGGCTGCCCTGCGGCTCATCGAGCAGCAGCGTCAGGCGGTAGGCGCTCATGCGCAGGCTGCCGGTCACGTTGATGGCGGCAGCGCTGCCTTCCAGCTGCCATGACAGCAGCAGAGTCGAGCCGATCACCGCCAGCGCGACGACCAGAAAGCCGACCAGCAGCGAGATGATCTTGGTGGACAGCTTCTGCCACGACGACAGTATGGGGGACGTGACCATGGTGCGGATTACCTGCTCCTGTGAAGATGCCAGCGACAAGTATACCGTGTCCGCCGGCGTGGTGAAATCAGCCGCCCGTTTGCGACATGAAGCGGATGATCTTTTCAGGCGCGCGGCCAAAGTCGTGCTGCTGCGGTTTCAGCTCGATGGCTGTGCGGATTGCCTGTTCCAGCTCGGCGTCGCTGGCGCCGCCGCGCAGCAGCGGGCGCAGGGCAAATTTTTCTTCCTGGCCCAGGCACATGTACAGCGTGCCATCGACTGACAGTCGCACGCGGTTGCAGGTGGCGCAGAAATGCTGCGACATCGGCGTGATAAAACCGACGTTGCCGCGCCCATCCGGCGTCGCCAGGTAGCGCGCCGGTCCGCCACCCAATTCCGCCGCCTGCGGCACCAGGCCAAACTGTTCTTGCAACCGGCGCTGCACGGCGCCCAGTTCCAGGTAGCTGCTGTCGCGGCCTGTCTGCCCCATCGGCATCACTTCGATCAGGCGCAACATAAATCCCTGCGCGATGCAGAAGGCCACCATGGCATCGATCTCGTGGTCGTTCACGCCGCGCATGGCCACCATATTAATCTTGATCGGATCAAAACCGGCCGCCTTGCCGGCCTGCAGTCCGGCCAGAATAGATGGCAGGCTGTCGCGCCCCGTGATGTGCGCCATGCAGTCGCGGTCGAGCGAATCGAGACTGACATTGATGCGTGCAACGCCGGCCGCCCTGAGGTCCAGCGCATGGCGCGCCAGCATGGTGGCGTTGGTGGACAGCGACAGATCATCGAGGCCGGGCAAGGCAGCCAGGCGGGCCGCCAGCTGCGGCAGGTGGCGCCGGGTCAGTGGTTCGCCGCCCGTCAGGCGCACGCGGCGCGTGCCCAGGCGGGCGAACACACCGACCACGCGTTCGATTTCGTCGAACGTGAGCCAGTCGGGCGGATCTTCAAAGCCCTTGAATTCCGGCGGCATGCAGTAGCTGCAGCGCAGATCGCAGCGGTCGGTGACCGACACCCGCAGGTAGTCGATGGATCGCCCGAAGCGGTCGCTTAACATGGTGTGCTCCTCGATGAGATCAGCGTTATTGCACCAGCGGTGAGGCGGCGCCCTCCAGCTCCACGCCCTCGATACCGGCCTGCCCCACCAGCAAATGCAAATACTGGTGCAGCGCGCGTTGCCACGCCTGCCGTTGCAGCAGGTCGGCAATCTGCGCCTGTACCGCTGCGAATGGCAGCGCTTCGCCGTCGATGCGGCGCTCGGCTTGCACGATGTGCAGGCCAAAGCGGGTTTCCAGCAGGCGGCCGGCCAGTTCGCCCGGTTTCAGGCGGAACAGCAGTTCCTCGAATTCGGGCACGCACTGGCCGCGCGCCAGCTGGCCCAGGCTGCCGCCCACGGCGCCGGACGGGCAGTTGGAATACTGCCCGGCCAGTTCGGCAAAACGCTCGGGCTGGGCGCGCACGGCGTCCAGCACCAGTTGCGCCGTTTCGCGCAGCAGCTCCAGCGGCGCGGTCGGCGTGACCTGGAACAGGATATGGCGCGCTTCCACCAGCGCGCCGCTGGAAAAGCGCTCAATGTGGGCCTGGTAATAGCGCAGGCACGCCGCCTCGTCGGGGTCGGGCACCCTGACTTCGCGCGCAAACAGCGCTTCCACGCGTGCGTCGTCGCTGAAGCCGACCACGCCGAGGCGGTCGGCTTCCTGCAACAGCACCTGGCGCAGCACCAGTTCATTGACCGCCTGCTTGAGCGGATTGTCAGCGTCCTGGTGGTGCGGCAGTTCCTGCGCAATGTCGGCGTCGGTCAGTTCGACGCCATTGATGGCGATGCCCATGATGTTCTCCCTATATGACTTATGTGATCAGCGCGAACGCACCAGCTGGAAAGCGCGAGCCAGGTAGGTGACAGCGCCAAAGCCGCTCCACACGTGCACCAGCCGGGTGAACGGGAAGATCACGAACAGCGACATGCCCATGAACAGATGCAGCTTGAACACCAGCGGCGCATCGACGATGAAGCCGGCGGCGTCGCCCCGGAAGGTGACGATGTGCTGCGCCCAGTGCATCAGCAGCACCATCATGTGGCCATCCATATGCGAGGCCGAGCTGACAATCGAGCCCAGGCCCAACAGCAGCGTGCCCAGTATCCACAACAGCACGATCTTGTCCTTGAAGGTGGTGACGGCGCGGATACGGTCGCTTTTGAAACGGCGCGCCAGCAACAACAGCAAGCCCACCAGCGCCAGCGTACCCATCACGCCCCCGGCCACCATCGCCACCAGCTGTTTGAGCCCGTGCGATACGCCCAGCGTGTCCCACACCACCACGGGCGTGAGCAGGCCCACGGCGTGGCCGAAGAACAGGCCCAGTACGCCGACATGGAATAGCGGACTGGCCAGGCGCAGCGCGCCCGTGTGCAGCACCTGGCTCGATTCGGATTTCCAGGTGTATTGCTCGCGGTCGAAGCGTATCAGGCTGCCGAGGAAGAAAATCGCCAGCGCGAGGTAGGGATAAATCCCGAACAAAAATTGATGCAGGTAGTTCATGGCAGTCTCCTTCAATGGCGCGCCGCAGCGGCCCGGGGGTAGAAGTTGATCGGTTGCGCGGCGCCGGGCAAGGTCTTGAGCAGCGGTTCCACGCCGTCGGCGCCCGGGCCAAAGGTTTCCAGCGCTTCGTCCATGTCGCGCACGGGCGGCTCGCTCAGCTCTTCCGCCGCCACCGGGCTCAAAAATTCGAGCACGGTGAATACGCAGGCATACGGACTGCTTGAGGCGCGCAGCTTGCGCCCCAGGTGGCCCAGCACGTGTACCGCATCGCCCAGCAGGCGCCCCGCTTCCTGCGGCTCCTGCTGGCCGAGAAATTCGAGGAACAGCGGCACGTAGTCAGGCAGGTCGTCGCCGACCATCTGCAGACCGTGGCGGCGGTATTCCTCCATCAGGTCCACCATGGCCTGGCCGCGGTCGCGCGATTCGCCATGGATATGCTCGAACAGGTGCAGCGAATGCGAAGGGTTGCGGTCGAACGTGGCCACGTACTGCTGCTGAAGGTCGATCAGCGGCGTATGGGCCAGGTGATCGAGCAACGGCGCCAGCGCCTCGCCATGGGCGCCCAGCAGCGGTGTAAAGTCTGGCACGGCAGCCACCAGCTCAGGCTCCGGGTATTGCAGCAAGGCCGACATGATGTGATAGATTTTCATGATTGACTCCTCAAGCGTCCTGCGGTTGTGGCTTTTTGCGCGACTTCGGCATGGCCATGAAGATCGCCGAACCATGTTTGCGTTTGCCGAACAGGCTGGCGTCGCTCACACCGTCGGAGCAGCCGTTGCCAAAGCTGAAACCGCAGCTGCCCTTGTCATTAAAGCTGTCCTCGGCCATCTCTTTATGACTGCTGGGGATGACAAAGCGGTCTTCATAATTGGCAATCGCCATGATGTGGTACATGTCTTCCACGGTGGCCGCGTCCAGTCCCACCTGTTCCAGCACGGCCAGGTTGGGCACGCCCTCCACGCTCTTGCTGCGCATGTAGGCGCGCATGGCCAGCATGCGGTCCAGCGCCTTGATCACCGGCGGCTGGTCGCCTGCGGTCAGCAGGTTGGCCAGGTACTGCACGGGGATGCGCAGGCTTTGCGTATCGGGCAGGATGCCGTTCTTGCCCAGGCGGCCCGATTCGGCGGCGGCCTGGATCGGCGACAGTGGCGGGATGTACCACACCATCGGCAGCGTGCGGTATTCGGGGTGCAGCGGGAAGGCCACCTTCCACTCCACCGCCATCTTGTACACGGGCGAACGTTTGGCCGATTCGAGCCAGGAGTCCGGTATGCCCTGGCGGCGCGCCTCTTCGATCACGGCCGGATCGTTCGGGTCGAGGAACAGGTCGAGCTGCGACGGATACAGGTCGCGCGGATCGGCCACCGAGGCAGCCGCTTCGATCTTGTCGGCGTCGTACAGCAGCACGCCGAGGTAGCGGATGCGGCCCACGCAGGTTTCCGAGCACACGGTGGGCTGGCCTGCTTCGATGCGCGGATAGCAGAACGTGCACTTTTCCGCCTTGCCCGACGACCAGTTGTAATAGATTTTTTTGTACGGGCAGCCCGAGATGCACATGCGCCAGCCACGGCATTTGTCCTGGTCGATCAGCACAATGCCATCGTCCTCGCGCTTGTACACCGAGCCCGATGGGCACGAGGCCACGCACGTCGGGTTCAGGCAATGCTCGCACAGGCGCGGCAGATACATCATGAAGGTGTTTTCGAACGTGCCGTACATCTCCTTTTGCATGTTATCGAACAGCGCATCCTTGCTGCGCTGGGCAAACTCGCCGCCCAGGTCATCTTCCCAATTCGGGCCCCACTCGATCTTGTCCATCTTTTTGCCGGTAATGACCGAGATCGGCCGCGCGGTTGGCGGGGTCTCCACCAGCGGGGCGTTTTGCAGGCGCTCGTAATCGTAGGTGAACGGCTCGTAGTATTCGTCGATTTCCGGCAGGTTGGGGTTGGCGAAGATATTGGCCAGGATTTTCAACCGGCTGCCCTGGCGCGGCTCGATCTTGCCGTTGGCCTTGCGCTGCCAGCCGCCGTTCCATTTTTCCTGGTTTTCCCACTGTTTCGGATAACCGATACCGGGCTTGGTTTCAACGTTGTTGAACCATGCATATTCCACGCCGTCGCGGCTGGTCCAGACGTTTTTGCACGTCACCGAGCAGGTATGGCAACCGATGCATTTGTCCAGGTTCAGCACCATGCCGATTTGCGCTCTGATTTTCATTTCATACTCCCATTGTTTGACCAGCGGCTTGTTTCAACGGGCCTTCCAGCCAGTCCACCTTGTTCATCTTGCGCACCAACACAAACTCGTCGCGGTTGGAACCCACGGTGCCGTAGTAGTTGAAGCCCCACGACAGCTGCGCATAGCCGCCGATCATGTGGGTCGGCTTGGTCACGGCCCGCGTGACCGAGTTGTGGATGCCGCCGCGTTTGCCCGACAACTGCGCACCGGGCGTGTTGACGATTTTTTCCTGGGCGTGGTACATCAGGGTCATGCCCTCCGGTACCCGCTGACTCACCACCGCACGCGCCGTCAGCGTGCCGTTCACATTGAACACTTCGATCCAGTCGTTATCGACAATGCCGGCCGCCTTGGCGTCAATTTCCGACAGCCACACGTGGGGACCGCCGCGCGACAGCGTGAGCATGCGCAGGTTGTCAGAATACGTCGAGTGGATGCCCCACTTCTGGTGCGGCGTGATGAAGTTGAGCGCAATCTCCTTGTTGCCGTTGGGTGCAGCACCGAGCATCGCCGCCGTGGTCTTGGTATTGATCGCCGGCTTGTACACGCACATGCCTTCGCCAAAATCGCGCATCCAGCGGTGATCCTGGTAAAACTGCTGGCGGCCGGTCAGCGTGCGCCACGGGATCAGTTCGTGCACATTGGTGTAGCAGGCGTTGTAGCTCACCTCTTCCGATTCCAGCCCCGACCAGGTCGGCGACGAGATGATCTTGCGCGGCTGCGCCTGCACATCGCGGAAGCGGATCGAATCGTGCTCGCGCGGCAGCGCCAGGTGCGTATGATCGCGGCCCGTAATGGTGGACAGCGCCGCCCAGGCCTTGACCGCCACGTGGCCATTGGTTTCCGGCGCCAGCGACAAAATCATCTCGGCTGCATCGATGGCGGTATTCAGGCGCGGCTGGCCTTTCGACACGCCCTCATCGAGCACCGTGCGGTTGATACCGCGCAGCACCTCGACCTCGTGACCGGTTTTCCAGCTGATGCCCTTGCCGCCGTTGCCCAGAGACTCCAGCAGCGGCCCGATCGAGGTGAACTTGCGGTAGATTTGCGTGTAATCGCGCTCGATGGTGGTCATGTTCGGCATGGTCTTGCCGGGGATAGGCTCGCACTCGCCGGCGCGCCAGTCTTTCGGGTCGAACGGCTGGCCCAGTTCACCGGGGGTGTCGTGCATCAGCGGCGTCAGTACCAGGTCTTGCTGGGTGCCGAGCAGCTGGCCGCCGATCTCGCTGAATTTTTCGGCGATACCCTTGTAAATCTCCCAGTCCGAACGCGATTGCCACAGCGGCTGCACGGCTTCCGACAGCGGGTGGATGAACGGGTGCATGTCCGAGGTATTGAGGTCGTCCTTTTCATACCAGGTGGCCGTGGGCAGCACGATGTCGCCATACAAACAGGTGGTGGACATGCGGAAGTCCAGCACCACCAGCAGATCGAGCTTGCCTTCGGCAGCCGGGCGCACCTTGACGTCGCGCGGTTTGATGCAATCGTCTTCGTCGCTCATCAGCGCGTTCTGCGTGCCGAGCAGGTACTTGAGGAAGTATTCATGGCCCTTGCCCGAGCTGCCGAGGATATTCGATCGCCAGACAAACATATTGCGCGGGAAGTTGGCCGGATTGTCGGGATCGTCGCAGGACAGGTTCAACTTGCCGTCCTTGATCTGCTTGACCGCATAATCGGCGGCGCCCATGCCTGCGGCGGCGGCTGCGCGTGTGACGTCGAGCGGATTGGTTTCCAGCTGCGGCGCCGATGGCAGCCAGCCCAGGCGTTCGGCCTTGGCGTTGTAGTCGAGCAGCGACATTGGCGCCACGTCGCTTCCGGCCAGCGGCGAAGCGATTTCCTCGGTGTGCAGTTTTTCGTGGCGCCATTGGCTGGTATGGGCGTAGAAGAACGAGGTGCCGTTCATCTGGCGCATCGGCCGGTTCCAGTCCTGGGCAAACGCCAGCGGCGTCCAGCCGGTTTGCGGACGCAGCTTTTCCTGGCCCACGTAGTGCGCCCAGCCGCCGCCGGACTGGCCGATACAGCCGCACATCATCAGCATATTGATGATGCCGCGATAGGTCATGTCCATGTGGTACCAGTGATTGAGCGCCGCACCGACGATGACCATGCTCTTGCCGCGCGTTTTATCAGCGTTCTCGGCAAACTGGCGCGCCACGGTGATCACATCGTCCGCTTTCACGCCCGTGTGCCTGACCTGCCAGGCTGGGGTATAAGGCACATCATCTTCGTAGCTGGTGGCGACATTGCCGCCGCCCAGGCCACGGTCGATGCCGTAGTTGGCCAAGGTCAGGTCGAACACGGTGGCGACCAATACGCTGCTGCCGTCTGCCAGTTGCAAGCGCTTGGCAGGCACATTACGCAGCAACATGTCGCTGGCGTCCTTGCCGCCAAAGTAAGGGAAGCCGACCGACACTACTTCGTCGGCGTGATCGATCAATGACAGGCGCGGCTCGACCGGCGCATCGGTACGGCCCTGCTTCATCTCGAGGTTCCACTTGCCCGATTCGCCCCAGCGGAAGCCGATCGAGCCGGCCGGCGCGACGATCTCGCCGCTCGCTTCGTCGATGACCAGGGTTTTCCAGTCGGGGTTATTGGTTTCGTCGAGGTTGTTGACCAGGTGCGAGGCGCGCAGGAAGTACTCGGGCGCCAGCGTGCCGTTCTGCTCCCTGAGCAGCACCAGCATCGGAAAGTCGGTGTACTGCCTGGCGTATTCTTTGAAATAGGCCGACTGGCCGCCGGCATGGTATTCCTTGAGGATCACGTGCCCCATGGCCATGGCCAGTGCGGCGTCGGTGCCTTGTTTTGGCGCCAGCCAGATGTCGCCGAACTTGGCCATTTCGCCAAAGTCGGACGATACGGCCACCGTCTTGGTGCCCTTGTAGCGCACTTCGGTATAAAAGTGGGCATCCGGCGTGCGCGTCATCGGCACATTGGAACCCCACACCATCAAATAGGTCGAGTTGTACCAGTCGGCCGATTCCGGCACGTCGGTCTGCTCGCCCCACACTTGCGGGCTCGATGGCGGCAGATCGCAGTACCAGTCGTAGAAGCTCAGCGCCACGCCGCCGATCAGCGACAGGTAGCGCGTGCCGGCAGCGTAGCTGACCATCGACATGGCGGGAATCGGCGAGAAGCCGACGATGCGGTCGGGACCATATTTTTGGATCGTCATCGCGTTGGCGGCGGCGATGATCTCGTTGCATTCGTCCCAGTTGGCGCGCACAAAGCCGCCCAGGCCACGGATGGTTTTATATTGGGCGGCGCGGGCCGGGTCCTGGCTGATGTAAGTCCAGGCAGTGACCGGGTCCATGGTTTTGCGCGCTTCGCGCCACATGTCCATCAGGCGGCCGCGCACCATCGGGTACTTGACGCGCTGGGCCGAGTACACGTACCACGAATAGCTGGCGCCGCGCGGGCAGCCGCGTGGCTCGTGGTTGGGCAGGTCGGGACGCGTGCGCGGATAGTCGGTCTGCTGGGTTTCCCAGGTGATCAGGCCATTCTTGACATACACCTTCCAGCTGCACGAACCGGTGCAATTGACGCCATGCGTGGAACGCACGATTTTATCGTGCTGCCAGCGCTGGCGATAGGCGTTTTCCCAGGTGCGGTCTTCATTGACTACCGCGCCATGGCCATCCGAAAAAGTCGACGTGGTCTTGTTGAAGAACTTCAGCCGATCCAGAAAGTGACTCATACTGCCTCCTCGCTTGCGCCCTTGCAGGCGCCAGGAAATGAACCCGGTCCCCTGCCGTCAAGCATGGACCGCCGATGGAAACAGTGTACGGAGTAGCAGTCGCGCCGGGTATCGGCAGGAAGATGACTGCGCGCAGTTGATAGTGACTAGGCCTTCTACACCTTTGTGACTAGTCGGGCGCGGCATCAGCGCGGACCACGTCAAAAGAACTAGTCGGCCTAGTCCACCCCACCGATAGCCAGGTTCTCCACGGTGCGTTATACCTGCAGGGTGTAAAAATAACCGAGGAGTACCCCATGCATATCGATAGTTTTGAGAGCCTGCTGGTAGCAGCCGCCGTGCAATCGCAGCCGCAGCAACTGCTGCTGACCTTTACCGCCGCCGAAGCCCAGCCGGGCAGCCACGGTTCGGGCGCACCGCGCACGCTGGTGCCGGTCATGTGCGTGTCCAGGCAGGTGGGCGAACTCGATACATTCAACAACCTGGCAGAGGAAGCGGGCAAGATGGGCGCCCACTGGGACGTGGTGCTGGTCACCACGCTGTCGGGCAGCGCCGGCCGCCTGCCCGACGCCAAACGCACCGACGAGGCGCAGCAAGCGGCCATCGCCGCCATCCGCGCCGGCCAGCTGGAGCGCTTCCTGGCGTTTGACCGCGACGGTGGAATACTGCAGTTTCACTGAGGGAGGCAGCCATGGCGAACAAAAAATTCCCCATCAATCCGGCACGGCCGGACCGTATTTGCTGGGGCTGCGACCTGTATTGCCCGGTCGAGAATATGGCTTGCGGTAACGGCGCCGACAGAACCCAGCATCCTTGCGAGCTGTTCGGACCGGACTGGATGGAATTTGGCTTGAATGCGCGGGATCAGCAGGAGCAGGAGCAGCAGAATACGCAGAATGAAAAGAAGGCACAGGGAGAGTTGCCGGCCCACGACTAGCGCTCCCTCCGTTCCGTAATTCCCTTTCGCTCCGTCATTCCCGCGCACGCGGGAATGACGGATTGGCGGTTGCGGGTCGCGGTTGGCGTTTGCTGCCGAGATTTTCCGCTATCTCCTCTCCCTCGCTACACTATTCGAGGCCGGCGATGCGCTGCAGGCCGCCGGCGTCGAGGATGTTGACGGTACGGCCACGAAAAGCGATCACCTGCTGGGCGCTCAGTTCGGCCATGATGCGCGAGAAGTGTTCGGGCGTAAGGTTCAGGCGCGAGGCCAGCATGGCTTTGGATACGCCCAGGCGGATCACATCACCGCCCTCGGTGGAGTGCTGCTGCGACAGGTAGCCTGCCACGCGCTGGGTGCCCGAGCGCAGCGTGTACGACTCCATGTCGCACATCAGCCCATGCATGCGCTGGCTGAGCCCCGCCAGCAGCTTGCGGGAAAACGCCGGATCGTCGTGGATTTCGCGGAATATCGTCTGCTTGCCGACGTGGAGCAGCAGCGAGTCTTCCACCGCCTGGGCGCTGACGATATAGTCTTTTTCCATGAACATCAGCGCTTCGCCGAATGTGTGGCCAGGGCCGATCAGCTCCATCACTTTTTCAGCGCCGCTGGCGGCGATGAACGACAGCTTGACCAGTCCATACAGCACCACATGAAAACCCACGCACGGCTCGCCGCGATGAAACACGATGTCGCCCTTGCTGGCGCGGATTTCGGTGGTGCCCAGGGCGATGCGGTCAAGTTCTTCCGGCCGCATCGAGTTAAACACCGGCACGTTCGACAGGAACGAGCGCATCTTGGCGCGCAGCCGCTCGGCCGGCATGTCGTGGCTGTTCAGCATGGCATGGCGGCGTTTTTACGGGCATAGCACCACCAGGTGATGGCGATGCAGCTGACATAAAAACCGATGAAGCACCACAGCGCCACGTCGGGGCTGCCCGTCATGGCGATCGAGGTGCCATAGCTTTTCGGGATAAAAAAGGCGCCGTAGGCCGCTATCGCCGAGGTAAAGCCCAGCACTGCCGCGCCTTCCTTGTTGGCGTCCACCACGGCCTGCTGCTGGACGGCGGCCGGCTTGCCGGCGGCGGCGCGCTGGTGCTCGGTCAGGAAGATCACCGGGATCATGCGGAAGGTCGAGGCATTGCCAACACCGGTGCAGGCAAACAGCAGCATGAAGGTCCAGAAGAAGCCATTGAAGCTGCCGGCCACCTCACCGCTCGGGGCAAAGTGCAGCACACCCAGCACCGCAGCGATCATCGCAAAGAATGTCCACAGCGTCACGCGCGCGCCGCCAAGCTTGTCGGCGATGATGCCACCCGCCACGCGCGCCAGCGCACCGACCAGCGGGCCGAGAAACGCGTAACGCAGCGGATTCACGTCGGGGAACTGAGTTTGAATCAGCAACGGGAAGGCCGCCGAGTAGCCGATGAAGGAGCCGAAGGTGCCCGTGTACAGCCAGCACATCAGCCAGTTGTGCTTGCGTTTGAAGATCACCGCCTGCTCGGCAAACGACGCCTTGGCCGAGGCCAGATCATTCATGCCAAACCACGCCAGCACGCTGCTGAGCACAATGAACGGCACCCAGATAAAGCCGGCATTCTGCAGCCACAGCGTTGTCGTTTCACCGTTTTTCGTGGCCGTCTGCGCGTCGCCACCGAGCGTGCCGAACACGCCGGCCGTGATCACCAGCGGCACCACGAACTGCACTGCCGATACGCCGAGGTTACCGAGGCCGGCGTTCATGCCCAGCGCATAGCCTTTTTGCGCTTTGGGATAGAAGAAGCTGATATTCGCCATCGACGAAGCAAAGTTACCGCCGCCAAAGCCGCACAGCAGCGCCAGGATCAGCATGGTCGGGTAACCGGTGCTGACATCCTGCACCGCGAAGCCGATGCCTACCGCCGGTATCAGCAGCGAGGCGGTGGAAATCGTGGTCCATTTGCGCCCGCCGAAAATCGGCACCATGAACGAATAAAAAATGCGCAGCGTGGCGCCGGAAAGGCCGGGCAAGGCCGTCAGCCAGAACAGCTGGTTGGTGCTGTACTGGAAGCCGATGGCCGGGAAGTTCACCACCACCACGCTCCACACCATCCAGACCGCGAACGCCAGCGCCAGCGCCGGAATCGACAGCCACAGGTTGCGGTTGGCGGTAGTGCGGCCGCTGTCGTGCCAGAACGCCGTGCTTTCCGGCTCCCAGCGGGTAATCAGGTTGCTGCTCATGTCTATCTCCTGGAAACGTAAAAAAGTTATGCCGCCGCTGTCGCTGCCGGAGCTGCTGCCGCGGCTGGACGGAACGAGTAATGCATCCACACCAGCGATACGCACACGGTCCCGTACAGCAGCATGAAGGCGCTCGAGCGCACGCCCGTCAAATCCAGCAGCAGGCCAAACAGGATCGGCAGCACAAAGCCGCCAAGGCCGCCGGCCAGCCCCACCACGCCCGAGACGGCACCGATGTTGTCGCTGAAATCGTCGGCGATGAATTTGAAGACCGAAGCCTTGCCCACCGCCATCGCAGTACCGACCACGAACAGCAGGATGGTGAACACCGTGGGCGATAGCGCCAGGTCCAGGTGCAGATCACCGGTGACGGTCTTGATCACCATCGTGGTAGGCGGGTAGGACAGCAGGAAGAAGCACACCCAGCACACCCACATCACCCACCAGGTAACCTTGTAGGCGCCGTAGCGGTCCGAGATCCAGCCGCCCAGCGCGCGCAGCACGCCGCCCGGCAGCGAGAAGCAGGCCGCCAGCAGCGCCGCCAGGCGCAAGTCGAAGCCATATTCACCGACGTAGTACTTGGTCATCCACAGCGCCAGCGCCACGTAGCCGCCAAACACCACCGAGTAATACTGGCAGTAGCGCCACACGCGGCGGTCGGTCAGCACCTTGAACTGCTGCGCAAAGGTCACACTCGATCCGCTCAGGTGCGAAGGATCGGTGGCGCTGAACATCCAGAACAGCAGCGCCGTGACCAGCATGGCCACCGCATACACGGTGGGCAGCGCCTGCCAGCCCCAGGCCGCGATGATGGCCGGCGCGACGAACTTGGTCAGCGCCGAACCGGAATTGCCGGCGCCAAAAATCCCCATGGCCAGGCCACGGCGCTCAGGTCCGAACCAGCGCGCCACGTAGGGCGTACCGACCGAGAATGAGCCGCCGGCAATGCCGACGAACAGACCGAGGACCAGGAACTGCCAGTAGGCAGTGGCTTTGCCGATCAGGTAGATCGGCACGACGGTGGACAGCATCACCAGGAAAAACACGATGCGGCCACCGTATTTATCGCACCAGATACCGAGCGGCACGCGCACCAGCGCGCCGCTCAGCACCGGCATGGCGGCCAGCAGGCCGAATTCGGTTTCGTTGAGGCCCAGCGCCTGCTTGATCGGAATGCCGAGTACCGCAAACATCATCCAGATTGCAAAGCAGATCGTGAATGAAAACGTGCTGGCAGCCAGCACCTGCACTGCCTTGTTACTGCCCTTGTTACTGCCCTTGTTATGGTTAGCCACCATGCTCTCCTGAAGCGCCTTTTGGGATGACATCAGGGTACGCGGCCAGGGTGCGCCACGGTATCGGCAGGACGGTAGCGCGTGCTGCGGCAATCAGGCTAGCGCCATCGGCCGAAATAACTAGAGAGGTGCTTTTTTTGCGAATGATGATCTGGATCAAGGAAGTCAACATTCGCCAAAACAGTCGTTGACGACACTACCGGCAGTATCTAACCTGATCGCACCAACTAAATATAGTGATGGAGCGAGTATGGAAATGCGTGTGCATGGCAGTAAAAAAGAGCCACAAACGGTGGTGGACGTGGCCGCGTCGATCGATGAATATCTGGACCGGCAGGACTGGCGCATCAACGCCAACGCCAACCAGGGCTATTCGCTGGGCGGGCTGATACTCAATGTATCGGGCAAGGTGATCGCCAATTACTGGCTCAATCATGTCTACCCGGCCGAGGTCGGGCAGGCGCACCGCGAAGCGGCGCTGCACATCCACGATCTCGATATGCTGTCCGGCTATTGCGCCGGCTGGTCGCTGCGCACGCTGCTGGCCGAAGGGTTGAACGGCGTGCCGGGCAAGGTCGAGTCAGGCCCGCCGCGCCATCTGTCGAGCGCCGTCGGGCAGATCGTCAACTTTCTCGGCACGCTGCAAAACGAATGGGCCGGCGCCCAGGCTTTCAGCTCTTTCGACACTTACCTGGCGCCGTATGTGCGCAAGGATGGTCTGAGCTATCCGCAGATACTGCAATCGATGCAGGAGCTGATCCACAACCTCAACGTGCCGTCGCGCTGGGGCACGCAAACGCCGTTCACCAACCTCACCTTCGACTGGGTCTGCCCGGAAGACCTGCGCGAACAGGTGCCGCTGATCGCCGGCGAGGAAATGCCGTTCACCTACGGCGAGCTGCAGCAGGAAATGGATCTGATCAACCGGGCCTACATCGAAGTGATGATGAACGGCGACGCCAAGGGCCGCGCTTTCACCTTTCCCATACCGACCTATAACATCACCTCCGACTTCGCCTGGCATAGCCCGAACGCCGACCGCCTGTTCGAGATGACGGCGCGCTACGGCCTGCCCTACTTCCAGAATTTCATCAATTCGGAACTCAAGCCCAATATGATCCGCTCGATGTGCTGCCGCCTGCAGCTCGATCTGCGCGAACTGCTCAAGCGCGGCAACGGCCTGTTTGGCTCGGCCGAGCAGACCGGATCGCTGGGCGTGGTGACCATCAACTGCGCGCGCCTGGGCTATCTGCACGCCGGCGATGAAGCCGGCCTGATGGCGGCGCTGGACCACCTGCTGGAACTGGGGCGCGACAGCCTGGAAATCAAGCGCTCGGTCATCCAGCGCTTGATGGACGATGGCCTGTTCCCGTACACCAAACGCTACCTCGGTACGCTGCGCAACCACTTTTCCACGCTGGGCGTGAATGGCATCAACGAAATGGTGCGCAATTTCTACCCGGGCGACCGCGAAAACATCGCCACCGCCGCTGGCCGCGCACTGGCGCTGCGCCTGCTCGACCATGTGCGTGCGCGCATGCTGGCATTCCAGGAGCAGACCGGCCATATGTACAACCTGGAAGCCACGCCGGCCGAAGGCACGACTTACCGCTTTGCCCGCGAAGACCGCAAGCGATACGCCGATATCCTGCAGGCCGGTACCGAGGCCATGCCCTACTACACCAACTCCTCGCAACTGCCAGTCGGCTATACCGACGATCCGTTCGAGGCGCTGGAACAGCAGGACGAACTGCAGCGCAAGTACACGGGCGGCACGGTGCTGCATTTATATATGACGGAAGCGCTGTCCACTGCCGATGCCTGCCGCACGCTGGTGCGCCGCTCGTTGAGCAGCTTTGGCCTGCCGTATATCACGGTCACGCCGACGTTCTCGATCTGCCCCAAGCATGGTTACCTGAACGGCGCACACGAATACTGCCCCAAGTGCGACGCCGAACGGCTGGAACGTCAGCCCTGCGAAATCTGGACCCGCGTGATGGGCTATCACCGTCCTGTCTCCTCGTTCAACACGGGCAAGCAGGGCGAATTCCACGAGCGGAAATTCTTCCGCGAGACGCCTTGCACAACCGTCATCGCGCGCTGACATGGATGCCGCCCTGCTCAACGCCGGCGGCTTCACGCCCTTTTCGGCCAGCGATTTTCCCGGCAAGCTGGCGGCCGTGGTGTTCGTCCAGGGCTGTGCCTGGCGCTGCGGCTACTGCCACAATCCCGGGCTGCAGGTACGCAAGGGAGGCAGGTTAGCCTGGTCATCGTTGATGGAAGTACTGCGGCGCCGCGCCGGCCTGCTCGACGCCGTGGTCTTCAGCGGCGGCGAACCGACCACCGATCCGGCCCTGCCGGCCGCCATGGCAGCGGTACGCGAGCTCGGTTTCCAGGTCGGCCTGCACACGGCCTGCCTGTATCCGCAGCGCCTGCGCGCCGTGCTGCCGCTGGTCGATTGGGTCGGCTTCGACATCAAGGCGCCGTTCGAGCACTATGCCGCCATCACCGGAGCGCAAGGCAGTGGTGACAAGGCGCGCACCTGTGCGGAGCTGATCCTGGCCAGCGGCGTGGACTATGAATGCCGCACCACCGTCCATCCGGCCCAGCTGCCGCCCGACATGCTGCGTCAACTGGCGCATACGCTGGCCGCAATGGGCGTACAGCACTACATCCTGCAGGAGTTCCGTGCCACCGGCTGCGCCGATACGCGCCTGATCGCCAGCGCCCGCCCCGGCTATCCTGAAGCGGCGCTGGCAGCGGAGCTGGCGCCCTTATTTAGCCGCTTTGAGGTGCGCCGCCCTGTCTAGGGCATTGCGCAGCCAGGCCGGCAGGGCCTGGCGCGCCAGCTCGGGCAGTGGCGCATCAATGGCGTCCAGCGTATTTTTGACCAGCAAACCCAGCTCGGTATCGCCTTCCATCGCCAGCCGGCGCGAGAAGAACAGCGTATCGGGATCTTCCTCGCGGCGCGCCAGGGCGACGAAATCGCGCGCGCTGGCGGCAATTTCCAGGTCGGGTTGCTGGCCAGCCGCCAGGGCAGCAAACCGTCCGCCGCGGCAGGTAAAATCAAAGACCACGCCGCCATCCTTGACGCGGATGCGCAGCTTGCGCCCGTTCAGCGCAGTGCATACATCGTCCGGCAGATGGGGGCGCACCACGCGGTTGAGGGCGGCGGCGGCCAGCACCGAGCCGGGCAGCGCCGGCAAGCGTTCCAGCACTGCCGCCACGGCGGGCGGAATCTCGATGGCCGCCGAAGGACGGCGGGCGCCGGTGGCTGCCTGTTCCAATGCCGGCCTCATGCTGCCATCTCCGTGGTGTGTTCAAGTCCCGGCTTGCCGTACCAGTAGCCATTGCAGGCCAGCGCCGGCATCAGCGGTGCTATCGCGCGGGCGGCGGTGGCGCCGTTCAGGTGGCCCTGGCGCACGCTGTCGAAGGCGCTCACTACGGCAGCCATGTGCTGGGACTGGGGACTGAGGCGCAGCACATCGACACCCAATGCCGCCAACTGCGTAAATTCCTCCAGCAGGTTGTAGACCAGCGCCGACTGGGTCTGGATGCCGTTCAGCACCAGGAACGGCGCACCTTCGCGGGTTTGCATGCCGAGGCCATCGGGATGCTCGATGCAACTGAAGCGGCAGTCATCCTTGGGCAGGTTGCGGTGGCGCGCCGTGAAGCAGCGTGCCGAAAACGCCAGCGGCATGCGGCCGTAGGCAAAGACTTCCGTCTGCATGCCGTGCGGGCGCTCGCGCTGCATGGCGGCCAGGCCGTCACGGCCCATTTCCAGCGGCATCACCCAGCGCTGCGCGCCGAGGTCGTGCAGCAGCGCCAGCGTGGCGGGGTTGTAGATATTGATGTGCGGTCCGGCGACAAAATGCTGGCCTTCCAGCAGGTGCACAGCGCCCATGTCGCCCGCCTCCACCATGAAGCGGCCATTGGACACCAGGCGCCGCAGCGCCGTCAGGTCCGATGCCGATTCGATCAGCGCCAGCGTCGACATGACCACCTGCTTGCCGGCGCTTTCCAGCAGGGCCGCCACGGCCAGCCAGTCCTGCGCGCGCAGTTCGTGGCGGCGCGAGCAGACATTTTCGCCAAGGTAGACGATATCGACCGGCATGTCCGCCACCTGTTCGTAAAACGCCATGACCTGGGCGCGCGGCCAGTAATACAGCAGCGGTCCCAGTGCAAGTTTCATTGTATCTTCCATTATTTCCATGCCCTGTGATAGGCGCCCAGGGTGTGCTGCTGGCCCTCGGCGACCTTGTTCAATGCTTCCATCCATGCCGGCCGTACCGAATAGCGCGCCGAATTGCCCAGGCACTGGTCGATGGCCTCGCGCCACACGCGCGTGACCTGCGCCACGTAGGCGGGACTGCGCTGGCGGCCTTCGATCTTGACGGCGCTGACGCCGATCTCGATCAGGCGCGGCAACAGCTCCAGCGTATTCAGGCTGGTCGGCTCCTCCATGGCGTAATAGGTTTCGTCGTTGACGTCGAAACGGCCCTTGCACAGCGTTGGATAGCTGGCGCTTTCGTCGGGCCGGTAGCGGTCAATCAGCACGCCGTTCAGGCGCGCCTCCAGTCCCCTGGGCGCTTCGTGCCAGCGCACTGCCTTGGCCGGCGAGCATACGCCGTGGGTATTCGGCGCTTCGCCGGTGGCATATGACGACAGCGCGCAACGCCCCTCGACCATCACGCACAGGCTGCCAAAGCCGAATACCTCGATCTCGATGGCGGTGTTTTCGCATACATGTTCGACCTGCGCCAGCGACAGCACGCGTGGCAGTACCGCGCGCGCCACGCCGAACTGGCGCTGGTAAAAATTGATCGCCTCGGCGTTGGTGGCCGAACCCTGCACCGACAGGTGCAGGCGCAGATCGGGGTGATGGTCGGCGGCATAGCGCATCAGACCGGGGTCGGCCAGGATCACGGCGTTGACGCCGGCAGCGGCGGCGCGGTCGATGGCGCCGCGCCAGATAGCGCTGGTCAGCGGCTGCGGGTAGGTGTTCAGCGCCAGCAGCACCTTGCGTCCGCGCGCCTGCGCGTACTCGATGCCCTGGCCGATGGCGGCGTCGTCGAAATTGAGGCCGGCGAAATTGCGCGCATTGGTGGCGTCGCGAAAGCCCAGGTATACGCAGTCGGCGCCCGCATCGACCGCCGCCTTCAGCGCCGGCAGGCTGCCGGCCGGGCACACCAGTTCGATCGGGGATTTGGAAGGAATATTCATAGTCGTCTTGACGAGGGTGGAAGCGGATCGAACTTTACCGCTGCGTCAAGCCGGAAATCCTTGATGTGAATCAAAGAATTTATGTTTATCCCAATGGGACAATGCATGCACTAAACAAAGAGAGAGCACATCATGAACGCGATCAGCATGTACCTGGAACAAGATCATCGCCGCTGCGACGACCAATACACGATGGCCGAGGCGGAAGTGGCGCGTCGCCAGTGGGATTCGGCGCGCATCGAATTCAACCGTTTCGTCACGCTGTTCGACCGCCACCTCGATAAGGAAGAGCGCGTGCTGTTCCCACACCTCGACCGCATGCTGGGCAATGCCGCCGGTCCCACCAGCGTGATGCGCACCGAGCACGGTTACCTGCGCGCCATTGTCGGGCGCATGGCGCAGGCGCTGGCCACGCGCGACAGCAACAGCTTTTTCGACGAAGCCGACGCGCTGCGCATGCTGATGCGCCAGCATAATCTGAAGGAAGAAGCAGTGCTCTACCCGATGGCCGACCGCCTGCTGCACCTGCGCGCCGACGAGATCAAGGCCAAGATGGATGCACTGGACCTTCAGCCCACCGCCCACGGCGCCTTCTGACATCATGTGCAGTACTGCGACCGTGCCCAACAACGCCGCCAACGCGCTCGATGTCTGCGGACTGGAGCCGCCCGAGCCCATGGTGCGCATCCTCGAAGCGCTCGACCTGCTCGGCGCCGGCGAGTGCCTGCACGTGCTGATCGACCGCGAACCGCTGCCGCTGTACCGGGTACTGGCGCGCAACGGCTATCAGCACCAGGCGCAGCCGATGACTGCCTCGACGTCAGGTAAGGTACTTTGGGCGCTGCAGATCCGCGCTGCAGGAGCCGGCTGCGCATGACGGTGAAGTATGCCACTGCGGCCACTGCCGCCTCTACCACCACTTCGGTGCGGCGCGCACTCGCCTTTGACGACAACCCGCCGCTGTCGATACCGCTGCGCTTTTTCCTCAGCGCGCCGCTGTTCACCATGCTGGCCGGCGCACTGCTGCTGTGGCAGGGCGAGGCAGCCTTGCTCAGCCGCTGGTCGCCGCTCACGCTGGCGCTCACCCACCTGCTGGTGCTCGGCACGCTGTCGATGGTGATGGCCGGCGCGCTGCTGCAAATGCTGCCCGTGGTGGCCGGTGTGGCGGTGCCGCGCGTGGCGCTGACCGGTGGCGCCATCCATGCCGGCCTGGTGGCCGGCACCCTGTTTCTGGCCGCCGCCTTCTGGTGGCAACGGCCCTTTTTATTCCAGCTGGCGCTGTGCGCACTGGTGGCGGCGCTGCTGCTGTTCGTCGGCGCCTGCACGGTGGCGCTATGGCGCCAGGGCGACGGCGTGGCCACGGCGGTCATGGCCAGCGTGCGCCAGGCGCTGGCGGCGCTGGCAGTCACACTGGTGCTGGGCGTACTGCTGGCGGCCGCCTTTGCCTGGCCGGGCGTGCATGGCCTGCCGCTGGTGCGCCTGACCGACCTGCATGCGCTGTGGGGCCTCGGCGGCTGGGTGGGGCTGCTGGTGATCGGCATCGCCTTCCAGGTGGTGCCGATGTTCATGGTGACCGAACCTTACCCGGACTGGATCACGCGCGGCGCCGCCAGCCTGCTGTTTGTGCTGCTGGCGGCGGCATCGGCCAGCAGCACCATGGCGCCAGGCGCCACCGGCGTGTTGGTGCGCCAGGTCGCGCTGGCGCTGCTGGCGTGCGGCTTTGCCGTATTTGGCGCCATCACGCTGTACCTGCTGGCACGCCGCAAACGGCCGCGCGCCGACCCCACCACGCTGTACTGGCGCACTGCCATGGTCTGCCTGCTGGCCGCATGTACGTGGCCACTGTGGCCGCTGCTGCCGCTGTTACGAGTGGATGGCATGAACGCCGCACCGCTGATGCTGGGCGTGCTGTTGCTGGTCGGCTTTGCGCTGTCGGCCATCAACGGCATGCTGTACAAGATTGTGCCCTTCCTGGTCTGGTACGGACTGCAGGGCACGCCAAAGCTGCCCAACGTGGGCAAGATGATTCCCGAGACAGCTGCGCGGCTGCAGTATGCGGCCCATGTGGCGTCGTTGCTGCTGTTGCTGGCGGCCTGCTGGTGGCCAGCAGAGCTGGCGCAAGGCGCCGGCGCACTGCTGCTGGCGGCGGCGCTGGGCCTGTGGATCAATATGTCAACGGCAGTGCGCCTATGCAGGCGCACCGCCATCAAGGAATGAGGAAAAAGATGGGAAAGTACGATACGCTGCGCAGTAACGGTCTTGGTCTGAGCCTGCTGTTCGCGCATGAAGACCACCGCATCCACGTAATGCAGGATGATGCGCCGCACCCGATCCGCCGCCACCTGCTGCCGGCGCGCCGCGATGAACTGGTGCAGGCACTGTTTGGCGCCGGCCCGGCCCGCAGCGTCAAGGTGAAACGCAGCGGGCGCAGGCAGGCTAAATAACCTTGGCTAAGGTGACGCGAAAATCGCGCAGCGGGTTGTCGCGCTACCTTACGCGTCGATCTTTTTGGTGTAGCTCTTTCCGCCGATTTTGACGTCGGTCAGCACCAGGTTTTTGACGTTATAGGCAAACCATGGATCTTCGCCATTGCGCGGGGTGCCGAAGTCGCAGTTGGTGATGGTGATGCCGTTGAGCGGCAGGGTTGGTTTGCCGGCCGGGCCGTTGTAGGTGCCAGCTACCGGCCCCAGGATCACAAACGCCTGGAAGCACGAGTAGGTACCGGTGGGCGTTTGCACGTCGCTCACGCGCAGGTTGGAGATATGCACGTCCGACACCTCGGGTGGGCGGATGCGCACGCTTTCGTCGATCGGCGTGTAATCGCAGTCGATGGTGATCACGCCGCCGGCGGTGGTGTGCGGCACGGCTGGCAGCTTGGTGCCCGGCAGTTGGTTGTAGGTGCGGCCGATGGTCGCCACGCCGTTGGGCATGGTGCAGTCGCGTACATAGAAATGGCGCAGGAAACCGCCACGGTTCATATTGGTCTTCATGCGGATCGCCGTGTTCAGGCCCGAGGTCTTCCAGAACTTGTTGCGGAATTCCAGGCGCTGCGCGTACACGTGCTCGATGCCGCCGGCCATTTCGCTGCCCAGGGTCATGCCGCCATGGCCGCTGTTCATCACGCAGTCCTGCACCAGCACATTGCGGGTCGGACCGAACTGGGTGTCGCGGTTGCGGCCGGCCTTGATGGCGATGCAGTCGTCGCCGGCATTGAATTCGCAGTGTTCGATGAACACCGTGTCGCAGGCTTCCGGATCGAAGCCGTCGCTGTTAGGGCCCTGGCTTTCCATGCGCACCTTGCGCGCATGGACGTTGCGGCAGTTGACAGGGTGGTGCTGCCAGAACGGCGTGGCCGTTACCATATAGCCCTGCATCAGCACATTGGTGCAGCCGATGAATTCGATCATGCATGGGCGCAGGAAGTGGCCGACGCCGAACACGCGCTTGGCCACCGGCACACCGGCTTCGGACAGCGCCGGCAGGTAGCGCACGTCGGCGCGGAAGCTCTGGCGCGTGGCTTCGATCATTTCGCGCTCGTGCTCCGGGAGGTTGGGTGCTGCGACCAGCATCGACTTGGGATTGAGTTCGTTGACCGCGATCTCGGTCTGCTTGCTGCCCTTGTTATGGCGGCCTTTCCAGTCCCACCAGCAGCCCTCGCCGCTCTCGAACGGCACGCCGCCCTGGCCATTGAGGATGCTGGTCCAGTCTTCGCCGGTGAGCGCGATATTGGTCTGGCCATAGGCATACACCAGCGGCGAATAATTCAGTACGTCGTTGCCCTGCCAGCGCGAGATAACCAGCTTGCCGTTGGCGCCGCAGTCGATCTCGCCGTACTTGGCATAATCGGCAGGGTTGGCGCTGAAGTACACCTGCGCACCAGCAGCCAGGTGCACGTGCACGTTCGAGCGCAGCACGATGGGACCGGCCACATACCAGCTACCCTTGGGGATGACCACGCGACCGCCGCCAGCCTTGTGGCAGGCGGCAATGGCGGCGGTAATGGCGGGATAGGCATCGGGCGAGCCGCGCACGGGCGACGGCACTTCAGCTTTTTCGGTGTAACGGATGGTGGCGGTGACGGGCGCCAGTTCGCACTGCTTGGCGCCGAAGGCGGTAATGACAAAGTCTTCGTCGCGGAACTTGATCGGCTGCGCGAACTTTTGCTCGATGTCGCGGGCGCGCTGCCATGGGTCGGCGGCGGCCGGTTTGGCAGCCCCAGTCTGTGCATGCACCAGCGCCGGCGCACTGGCCGCCACCATCATGCCTGCTGCGCTGCCGCTCATCAGCGTACGACGTTTGTGATTGATCTCTGCCTTCATTGTCCTGGTCTCCGTGTCTGGTTGAATAGCCCGGATAACACTCCGGGTCTGATCGCAGAATTGCTCGGCGCCCATTCTAGCAAGATTTCAATGTGGTTAGACCACTTTATATGTGGTCTAACCACTTTCGTCGCATCAGCCCCCACAGCTGTAGCAAAAATGCTCAAGCTGCTGAATTTTAAGGGAAATTTGAACCCTGCTTAAGCTTCGTTTAAGGTAATTCACGCATGACCGGATAGGTCCAGCGTGCACGGTCGGCGTACGGCGTGCGCGCCAGCCACCATTGCAGGCGTGCGCGCGGGTCGGCTGCCAGTGCCGCATCCTGGGCCAGCGCCTGCTCGAACTGCGCGCGCAGCGTGGCGTCGCTGGCCTGCAGGCGCTCGGCCAGCGGCGCCAGCAAGTGGCGGGCCAGCCGACTTTCCGGCGGCAGCGCCGGCCCAAAGTAGCCGTTGGCCAGGAAGGAATCGTCGCTGTCCGCTTCCAGCAGCGCGGCGGCGAGCAAATGAAACGGCTGATCGGCGCCGATGCGCACCGCGCCGGCCGGCAGCGTGACGGTCTTGCGCACACGCTGGGCGCCGGCGCGTTCCTGCAGGGCGGCGCTGGCCATGTGGGTGACTTCAAGTTCCAGCGTGCGCGCCTGCGCCAGCGTATCGAAGCGCACGCCATGCCGGCGCAGCGCCACCATCAACTCCTGCTGTTCGGGCCTGAGCCACCAGGCGCGCGGCAGCGTCAGACTCAGTACCGGGTTGACGCCAAATACGGGCAAGCCGAAGGTCTGCGCCTCGCCGGTCCAGCGCCGCTCGGCCACGCCGGTCACCGGCGACCAGTATGTGTCGTAGCGGTAGCCCTTGAAGTCCACGACCTTGAGCGGCGTGCTGGCGCGCTCCCAGCGCACCAGCAGTTGATCCGGCTGCGCCGACCGGTCCTGCGCCTTGGCGCTGGCAATGCGCTGGTGCTCGCGCGCCACGGTTTTCAGCGATTGTTCGAGCAGCACATAGGTGCCCAGCACGCGGCGCATATACGGCTTCATCGCGTGGTTTTCCACCAGCACGGTGGGAATGCCGGTAAAGTCGCCATAGCCGGTGGAATAGCGCGGGCCCTCGGCGCTGATGCGCAAGCCTTTTTCAGGCGACTCTTCATCGATCCAGCTCGGATACATGGCCGGCGTGTGGCCCTGCGCAGTCAGTGCTGACTCCACCTCGCCATGATAGGTATTCAACAGCCAGTCCGCCGTGGCGCGCGAGCGTGCATACGTGCCCCAGCCGGCGTAGGTGTACGTTACATCGTATTGGTAATCGATGCCGTCGCTGACATGCACGTCGATGTACAGGGCCGGATCGAATGTTTTGAGCAGCTTGACCACGGCAGCGATTTCCGGCGATTGCAGGCGTGCATAGTCGCGGTTCAGATCAAGGCCCTGGGCATTGGTGCGTGCGCCCTTCAGCTGCGGACCATGCTGGTGCGGCCGGCCATTGGGGCTGGCGTTTTCATGGCCGTCCACGTTGAGGATGGGGATAAAGACCAGGTCCACGTGGTCGAGCAGGTCGTCGCGGCCACGGAAGGCGATATCGCGCAGCAGCATCAGGCCGGCGTCCTTGCCATCGATCTCGCCGGCGTGGATGCCGGCCTGCACCAGCACCACCGGCTTGCCCTTGCCCGGCTTTTTGGCCGACACATAATACAGTTCGCGCCCCTGGTAGCTTTTACCGAATCCGTGCATCGATATCAGCGGCGAGGCACGTTCGACCGCGCGCAGCCAGGCCACCGTCTTTGCATAATCGGGCGACACGGTGAAGTTGGTTTTTTCCGCTGGCGTGATCCAGCGCTCGCCGGCCGGCGCGATCAGTTGTTCGCTTTTACCGTGCCATGCGCAGGCCGGTGGCAGTACCTCGTACGGACCGGCAGCAGCGCCGACGCTGTTGGCAAACATCAGCAATCCCCATAATGTCAGTTGAGAGGTGATGGAGTAAGAGCTCATGATTTTATTTCCCGTGCTTGTCATATAATAGCGGGCCGGCCGGAATCTTCTCCGGCACTCAGGACCCGATCGAATGGAACGAAATACCCGCCAGCGCCAAGCCATCCACCAGTGCATTACCATTGCAGGGCGTCCGCTTGCGCCGCAAGAAATCCTGGAACAGGCGCAGCAGGCAGTGCCGGGCATCGGCATGGCGACCATTTACCGCAATATCAAGTCGCTGCTGGAGGCGGGCGAAATCACGACCGTGTCGCTGCCCGGCGGCGGCGACCGCTACGAGCTGGCCGGCCACGGCCACCACCACCACTTCCACTGCCGCGCCTGCGACCGCGTGTTTGAAGTCCACGCCTGCCCGGGCGACATGCA
>JBEVNE010000316.1:0-6159 GCA_040508275.1 Duganella sp. | reverse complement strand
GTCATGATGCAGCCGGCCAGGCCGCTGCCCTGGTAGGCGCGCACCACTTCGGAGAGGGTTTCCTGGGTCGCCGTGGCGTTCAGGCACAGCAGGCGCTTGACGTCGGAACCGGCGCCTTGCAGCATCGACACCTGCTCGGTCACCATCTGGTCGCGCTGGCTCACACCCACCGTATCGATCAGTACCGTGTGCTTGTTGCGCAGTTCTTTCAGGGCAATACGCAGGTCGGCTTCGTCCTTGACCGAGTGCACCATCACACCGAGGATCTTGCCGTAGATGCGCAGTTGCTCGTGCGCGCCGATACGGTAGGCATCGGTGGTGATCAGGGCCAGCTTGTCCGGGCCGTGGCGCATCACGCAGCGCGCCGCCAGCTTGGCGGTGCTGGTGGTTTTACCGACGCCGGTAGGGCCGACCAGGGCGAACACGCCGCCCTGCTCGATCAGCGCATCTTCGTTGGCCATCACCGACAGGTTGCGGGTGAGCACAGTCTTAATCCAGCGCAGGCTATCGGCGGCGTCACGGCCGGCCGGCAGCTTGTCGATCAGGTAGCGCGCCAGGCTGGCCGAAAAACCGGCTGCCAGCATCTCGCGCAGCACGGCGTTTTTTTGCGGCTCACGCGCCTGGGTGCTGCCCCAGGCGATTTCGGCCAGTTGCGTTTCCATCATGCCGCGCATGGCGCGCAGCTCGCTCATCATGCCCTGCATTTCGGCAGCGGCGTTCTGCTTGGCGCTGGCCACGGCGTTGGCCACCATGGTGCTGATCTGTTCGGCGTCCAGCCCAGGTGCCTTCGGCTGTGCCGGCGCAGCTGCCTGCACACCGGCGGCGGCAGTCTTGCTGGCGTACGATGCAGGCGAAGCCACCACGCGGCGCTGTGGCGCCTGAGCGGGCTGCTGCTCTGCGTAGGGATTGTGTTGCGGAGCTGGCTGACGCTGCGCCATGCGCGCAGCAGGCGCATCGTAACCCTGCTCAAGGCGTGCCGAGCGCGCCATCAGCGCGCTGTCGAGATCGAGCGACGGCGCCGGCTCGGCCATCGGCGAGTGCGGCGCCGGCATGGCCAGCGAAGCGGCATCGTCATTGGCCAGCGCCAGGATTTCGATCACGCCATCGGACTGGCGGTTGGACAGGATGACCGCATCCGGCCCCAGCGATTCGCGTACCTTGCGCAAGGCTTCGCGCGAGGTCGGCGCGGTAAATTTTTTAACGTTCATGGCCGGCTCCCCAGGAACTGGCTGACGCGGGGTTGCAAGGTAATGTAGGCCATCGATGACTCCTGTAGCTTGAGCGATGCGTCACGCGGCTGCGACGCTTCTATCACTCGGACAGTGCCATTATTGACGATGCACTCAGGAAACGATCTGGGGAACAGGCGGGGAAATGGGCCGCATTTCACTGCGGCCACACTATGCGCTCAATCGCTGTGAAAAACCGCCTCGATATGATCGGCATGAACGAAGTTTTTTGCCCATTGCGTCAGTTGCTCGGAACCGGCCTGATCGATCAGTTCCTGATAATGTGGATCGAACCTGCCAAAACGGATACTTAACTGCATGGCCAGGCCCAGGCGAAGCCCTTCTTCCCTACCCTCCTGCCTCCCCTCTTGCAGGCCTTTTTGTCGTCCGATTTCCATGCCGATACGCTCGATGGAAGATAAATACGTCATGCCAGGCCTCCTTTCCAGGTGCAAAATGCCGGTGCGTAAACGCTTTTCCAATCCTGCCGGCAAACGCATGATCCAGTCGATCACACGGTATAAATTGATGATACGCTGCTTATCCCAGTTGCGCTGGTATAGCAGCTTGGTCAGCCGCCATTTGACCATCCGGCGCTGGTGCGCATTGCCCCTGGTGCGCTGCGCCAATAAATGGGCGACGGTCACCAGCGCAAAAGGATTATCCTGAGCGAGCAAGGCATCGATATCATCAGCGTAATCCTGCATTTTTGCGACCGGAAAATCAAGCTGCATCGAACAGTCCAGCAAGCGCCAGCCAAAACCGCTGGGGCGCCAGCCACGACTTTCATCTGCCAACAAAGCCATGCTGGCCACCGGACGGCTGTAGCGGTCATACACGCGATAGTTATAGATAAACATACGTCTGGCAAACTCGCTGTCGTGCTGTCCCTGCACCTCCAGATGGATCAGCACCCATTGCTCGCCCATCTCATACGTGTGAACACGCACGAGCTTGTCGAGCACGCGTTTACCGAGCTCGGCATCACGCGACAATGCCGCCAGTTCCTGGTCAAGAAAAACATGCGGCTGCGACCAGTCGATGGCCGCGTGCGCCTTGGGAAAATAGAAAGCCATGAATTCCGGAAAGTGGTCCATCACCACTTCCTTCCACGGCGTGTCGTAAGTGTCGTCCATGCAGGAAGTCTATGCTTCCTGCATGGAGAAGTTTGCGCCAGATCAAAGGGGTGCGGGGTTAGCCGGGCTGCTGCCCAACCAGCGCGGTCACCCGTATGGTTTTCGTCTCAGGAATTTCCGCATGCGACAGCACTTTCAACTGCGGCAGTGCGCGGCGCAGGAAGCGCGACAGCAAGGCGCGCAGCGGACCGGGCACCAGCAGCACCGGCGTCAGTCCCATCGCTTCCTGCTGCTGCGCGGCGTTGGCGGCTTGCTGGGCGATGGTGTCGGCCAGGCCCGGTTCGATGCCGGCGCCGTCCGGGCCGCTGGCCGCCAGCGCCTGCATCAGCAGGCGCTCGAGGCGGTTATCGAGCGTCATCACCGACAACTCGTTGGTGCCGGGGAACAGCTGCTGGACGATGGCGCGGCCCAGCGCAATGCGCACCAGCGCGGTCAGATCGTTCGGATCTTGCGTGTGCACGGTGTGCTCGGCCAGGGTTTCGATAATCGTGCGCATATCGCGGATGTGCACGCCTTCGATCAGCAGGTTTTGCAGCACTTTCTGCAGCGCCGACAGCGACACCATTTTCGGCACCAGGTCTTCCACCAGGCGCGGCGCTTCCTTGGCCAGGTGGTCGAGCAGCGCCTGCACTTCTGCGCGGCCCAGCAATTCCGACGCATGGGTGGAAATCAGGTGGTTCAAATGGGTGGCCACCACGGTGCCGGCATCGACCACGGTGTAACCCATGCCCTGGGCCTGGTCGCGCAGGCTGGCGTCGATCCAGGTGGCGGGCAGACCGAAGGCTGGATCGGTGGTGACCAGGCCCTGCAAGGTGCCGCTGGCCATGCCCGGATTGATCGCCAGGAACTGGCCGTTGAAGGCTTCGCCCATGCCTACTTCCACGCCCTTGAGCGTGATGCGGTAGGCCGATGGTTTCAGTTCCAGGTTGTCGCGGATGTGGACGGGGGGCGCCAGGAAGCCCACTTCCTGAGCGAATTTTTTACGGATGCCCTTGATACGCTTGAGCAGTTCGCCGCCCTGGGTTTTATCCACCAGCGGTATCAGGCGATAGCCGACTTCCAGCCCCAGGGTATCGACCGGCATCACGTCCTGCCAGCTGGCTTCCTCCTGTTCCGGCGCGGCCGGCGCCGCAGCCGCTGCAGCCGCCGCCTCGGCTTCGACCTTGGCCTTGGCGGCCGGGCTGCCGCCCTGCTTGAGGTTGCGCGCCATCAAGTAGCCGGCGCCCAGCAAGGCGCCGCCGATGGTCAGGAACATCAGGTTGGGCATGCCGGGAATCAGACCGAGGCCGAAGATGATGCCGCCGGTGACATACAGCACTTCCGGACGGGCAAACAACTGGCTCATCATCTGGGTGCCGATGTCTTCTTCACTGGCCACGCGCGAGACCACGATACCGGCGGCAATCGAAATGATCAGCGATGGAATCTGCGCCACCAGGCCATCACCGATGGCCAGCAGCGTGTAGATCTGCACGGCTTCGCCAAACGGCAGGCCATGCTGGATGATACCGACCAGCAGGCCGCCCACCACGTTGATCACGGTTACCAGGATACCGGCCACCGCATCGCCGCGCACGTATTTACTGGCGCCGTCCATGGCGCCGTAGAACTCGGCTTCCTGCGACACCTCGTTGCGGCGCTTGCGCGCCGCGGCCTCGCCGATCAGGCCGGCATTCAGGTCGGCGTCAATCGCCATCTGTTTACCGGGCATGGCGTCCAGCGCAAAGCGTGCGCCCACCTCGGCAATACGGCCGGCGCCCTTGGTCACCACCACGAAGTTAATGATGGTCAGGATGATGAACACCACGATACCTACCGTGTAGTTACCGCCGATCAGAAAGTGGCCAAACGCTTCCACCACCTTGCCGGCCGCATCGGCGCCGGTATGGCCTTCGGTCAGCACCACGCGGGTCGAGGCGACGTTAAGCGACAGGCGCAGCATGGTCGAGACCAGCAGCACGGTCGGAAACGCCATGAAGTCGAGCGGCTTGACGGTGTACAGGCTGGTCAGCAGCACCACGATGGCCAGCGCGATATTAAATGTAAAGAAAATATCGAGCACCAGTGCTGGCAGCGGCAGGATCAGCATGGCCAGCATCATCACCAGGAACAGCGGCGCCGCCATCGACGTCTTGCTGGCGCCACTGGCTAGGCCTTGCAGCCATGGCGGCATTTTATTGGTCAAAGCGTTCATGCCGGTGCTCCATTGTCCAGATTGGGTTTATTGCCGAACTTGTCGACGAATGCGGGATTGTGCGGATCGAGTTCCGGCGGCACGTCGAGTACCTTCGGTTGATCGGGACGTGGCGCCGTGCCTTTGCTGTACATGCGCAGCTGGAATACATAGGCCAGCACTTCGGCCACGGCGGCATACAGCGTTTGCGGGATTTCATCGCCGATCTCCGTGTGCTTGTGCAGGGCACGCGCCAGCGCCGGCGCTTCCAGCATGATGACCTTGTTTTCGCGCGCGATTTCGCGGATCTTGGCGGCCACCTCGTCGGTGCCCTTGGCGATCACCTTGGGCGCACCGCGCATGCCGTCGTTGTACTTGAGCGCCACCGCGTAGTGAGTCGGGTTGGTCACCACCACGTCGGCGGTGGGCACGTCGGCCATCATGCGGCGCTTGGCCATTTCACGCTGCAGCTGGCGGATCTTGCCCTTGATTTGCGGATTGCCGTCCGATTCCTTCGATTCCTGAATCAGTTCCTGGCGCGTCATCTTGAGCTTGTCGGCGTAGTGCCAGAGCTGGTAAGGCACGTCGATGGCCGCAATCAGGCCGAGCGCGCCAACGATGAACAAGAAGCTGCTCGCCAGCATATTGAGCATGTGCACGGTGCCAAGCTTGAGCGGCTCCATGGCCAGTCCGATCACGGCATCCTGCTGCTTGAGCACCACCAGCCAGGCCACCACGCCGACCACCACCGTTTTGGCGATCGCCTTGAGCAATTCCACCAGCGCGTTCTTCGAGAACATATTGCTGATGCCACTGATGGGATTGAGTTTGCCGAACTTGGGGATGAACGCCTTGGAGCTGAACAGCCAGCCGCCCACCACGATCGGCGACACCAGCGCCACGAACATCACCGCCACACCGAGCGGCAGGCAAGCCAGCAGCACGCGGCCGATATCGAGCGCAATCCGGTGCAACAACACATTGGAATTGAAAATCTGTTCCTGATCGAGCGTCAGGCCCGACACCAGGGCGGAATTGAGCTGGCGGATCAGCCCTTCGCCAAACACCCACAGACCGACGCCGGCCGCCATCAACACGGTAAACGTGGCCACTTCCCGCGAACGCGGAATATCGCCTTCCTCACGCGCCTGCTCGAGGCGCTTCGGTGACGCCGGTTCGGTTTTTTCTGCGTCGCTTGAATCTGACATGGTCCGTCTGCCGCGTGGTGTGTTTCGATGTTGCCATTATCGAATGCGGCGATGGCGGACCATCGAGGGAATACGGCGGTATTTCCCGCTTAGCTCACTAATTCCATGTGGAAATTTTTAGTCTTGCGCAGCAGGCGCCAGCAACGCCAACTGCTCCGGCGTCAGATAACACCACTCCCCTTCCGCCAAGCCCAGCGACTCCAGCGTCAGCTGGCCGATGGCGGAACGGTGCAAGGCGCTGCAATGATTGCCGGCGGCGGCCAGCATGCGCTTGACCTGGTGGTATTTGCCTTGTTCCAGCACGATTTCCAGCTGATGCTCGCCGCGCTGGATACAGGTTTGCGCCGCCAGCGGCGCCGGTTCGTCATGCAACTGCACGCCGGACAGCAATTGCGCCACCAGCGCATCGCTCA
>JBEVNE010000388.1:0-11770 GCA_040508275.1 Duganella sp. | reverse complement strand
GATTGTCTAAAATAGAAAGCGAACGATATCGAGCTTTAGGTGAATTAAAAGGTGATAATTCTATGCTTGGAAAAGTAACCGAAGGTGACTTGCCTGGGCAGAAAATTGTTTTTGGCATTGCACCAGATTCAGGTCGTTCTTATAGAATGGAATCATATGTGATATCTGGAAATAAAATTTTCGTCTACAAAACAAATCTATTAGGAGATAACGAATACGATGAGCCAAAATTGGCTAAGTTGAAATCTGCATCAAAATTATTATCTTCTCGCTCTGAAAATGAAATTCCTCAATCACCCGGCCTGTGTATTGATGGTGGTTTCGTCAGCGAATCGCCTTTGCTCACACATGAAAATTTTAGTGTAGGAATCAGACTGGCTGAATTTCCAGATGTTCACTTTTCAATTGCCACAACGAAGAAAGAATTTTTCCACGATTCTGATGCACTGGAGCCCCGCCTGCGTGCCGCAGAGGAGGAAGCAAAATTATCAGGGTTTGGAAGCTGGTATTCCCGCATCAAGATTCTTCGTCAAGGCAATGCAACCATCGAACATTGGAACGGATACGAGGTACTCGCCCGCAAGCCGGCTCAGGCTGATCAGAAGGAAGCATACGAATTTGCTTTCCTTAGCCAGGGCGAACCCAAAAATCCCTACCTTCCCCTGCTGGACATTAAGCTACACAGCGGTGTATCGGACAACAAAACAGGATTGGTCAAGACAAGTATCTCCGATGATGATGCCGTTGTGCTCTGGGATAAATTGACGCAGTCAATCCGCACCAGACCGGTAAAGTAAAGCATAAATCGTCAAGCCCGCATCATTCCAAGGCAGAGTAAAACCGACCGGAGCACCCCATGCGACATGTCATCAGAGTTGGCGACCCCACCTCCCACGGTGGAAAAGTCCTTGCAAGCAGCGCACCGCACATCACTGTGGGCGGCAAGCCGGTCTGCCTGGTCGGCGACCAATGCGAATGCCCCGTCAAGGGCCACGCAAATTGCGTGATCGCCAGCGGCAACGACAGGCATACCGTGAACGGCAAGGCAGTTGCCTATGATGGTGACAAGACTTCCTGCGGCGCCACGCTGGTTTCTACGGTGGACAATTTTTCATCGACCTGAAGCGGCTCCAGGCAAGAACTTGATGCGTTAAAACATCCGGGAAAAAGCCCCGTGCCAACCGCTACCGCCACACAGTTGAGCAAGCTCAAACCCCTCCCAAACCCGCCAAAACCACCACAGTACCGCAGCACCACACCCGCATAATGGGCGATGACTTTTTGTCACTGCTCAATATCTGACTGTAAATCTTCCCATGCCATTCTTTTCCCTCAGCGTGCCATGCGCACGGCGGTGATCGGATTTGCCTGCGGCGTTGGCTGGCTGCAAACGCGTGCGGTGTTGCCGGGTGCTTTGGCGACGCTTGCAGCGCTTCTGACCATGATTGCCATTCTGGCCGCCACGGTGCTTTGTCGATCCGGCTTGCGCGGTCGCTGGCGCCTGAGATGGCTCGCGGTATATATGCGCCCGCTGCGGCGTTTTCACTTCATGGCCTGCATGCGCCTGACGATCGTGTGGCTGGGGGGCGCGGCTGCAGGATTTTTATGGGCCGCCTGGCTGGCTCAGCGCGCGCTGGCGCCGGCGCTCGATCCTGCCGACCAGGGGCGCGACTTCATCGTGGTGGGCACCATCGATAATCTGCCTTACCGCTTCGCTCAGGGTGTGCGCTTCAATTTTGCTGTGGAGCGGGTCGAGCGCGGAGATGGTACGGTCATTACGCCGTCGCCGGTGCCGCCGCTGGTGGCGCTGTCGTGGTACAGCGGTTTTCGCGGCCAGACCTCCGTGGTCGGCGACGTGCAGCCCGGTGAGCGCTGGCGTTTGACGGCGCGCCTGCAACGTCCGCATGGCAATGCCAATCCCTATGGATTCGACTACGAAGCCTGGCTGCTGGGGCAGGGCGTGCGCGCCACCGGGTATGTGCGTGCGGCACCGGGCAATGCACGCCTCGACAGCTTTGTGGTGAGCTTTAACAACCTGGTCGAACGTGGCCGTGCCGGTTTGCGGGCGCGCATCCTGGCGGCGCTGGCCGGTCGGCAGTATGCGGGCGTGATCGTGGCGCTGGTGGTGGGCGATCAGCGCGGTATCGACCAGCAGGACTGGCAGGTGTTTACCCGAACCGGTATCGGGCATCTGATCAGCATCAGCGGTTTGCATATCACCATGGTGGCCGGTCTGGTGGCGCTGCTGGTGTTTACCTTGTGGCGCCACTCGTTTTTTACGCGCGCGCAACTGCCGTTGCTGTTGCCGGCGCAAAAAGTCGCGGCCCTGGCTGGCGCCGGGGCAGCGCTGCTTTACGTGCTGCTGGCCGGCTTTGGCGTGCCGGCACAGCGCACGCTGTACATGTTGCTGGTGGTGGCGGCCGCGCTGTGGCTCAATCGCCTGTCGGGCATGTCGCATGTGCTGTGCGCGGCGCTGGGCGTGGTGTTGCTGCGCGACCCGTGGGCGGTGCTGTGGCCGGGCTTCTGGCTGTCGTTTGCGGCGGTGGCGGTGATCCTGTATGCCACGACGGGACGCGTGGTGGCGCGTACGGCGGCGCCCCTGCAATCAGATCAAAACCTGGACGGGGAGACTGCTACATCGCCAGGCTGGCCGGCGCGCCTGGCGGCCTGGCGGGCCAGCCTGCGCAACGCGCTGCGCCTGGGCGCGCTGACGCAATATGCGGTAACGCTCGGTTTGCTGCCGCTGACCATGTTGCTGTTCGCGCAGGTATCGTTGATCAGCCCAATGGCCAACGCAGTGGCCATTCCATTGATCAGCCTGCTGGTAACGCCGCTCGCGCTGGTCGGCAGCCTGTTGCCGGCGCCGCTGGCGTCGCCTTTGCTGCAACTGGCCCATGCGCTGGTGCTCGGGCTGGCGGTTTGCCTGGAGTGGTTCAGCGGCTTGCGCTACGCGGTGTGGAGCGCGCCCCTGCCGCCGTGGTGGCTGTTTGGCTGGGCCATGTTCGGCACGCTGTGGCTGCTGGCGCCGCGTGGCTGGCCGGTGCGTTGGCTGGGGCTGGCTACCTGGATACCGGTGCTGGCGGCGCAACCGTCGCATCCGCCGCCGGGGCGCGTTACGGTGACTGCTTTCGATGTGGGGCAGGGCATGGCGCTGCTGGTCGAAACCAGCGGCCACCGGTTGTTGTACGACACTGGCCCCAGTTACGGTGCGGATGCCAACAGCAACCCGAGCGCCAATGCCGGCAGCCGCGTGTTGCTGCCTTATCTGCGCGCACGCGGTATTGCGGCGCTCGATGGCGTGGTGGTCAGTCACAGCGATACCGATCACGTGGGCGGCGCGTTGACGGTGCTGCAAGGCGTGCGGGTGGGGTGGCTGCTGTCGTCACTGCCGGCGCGCCATCCGGTGGCGCTGGCCGCGGCCCGGCGCCTGTCCTGCATGGCCGGACAGCGCTGGAGTTGGGATGGCGTGCACTTCGAGGTGCTGCATCCGCTGGCTGCCAGCTATGCCGATGCCAGCCTCAAACCCAACAACCGCAGCTGCGTGCTACGGATCACTGCCGGCGACAGATCGCTGCTGCTGGCTGGCGATATCGAGGCGGCGCAGGAAGCGCAGTTGCTGGATCGCTCGCCGCAGGCGCTGCGTGCCGACGTGCTGCTGGCGCCCCATCATGGCAGCGGCACCAGTTCCACCAGCGGTTTTTTGCAGGCCGTGCGTCCGCAGGTGGCGATTTTTCAGGTGGGGCACCGCAACCGCTACCAGCATCCGAAAGGGGAGGTGTATCAGCGCTACGGTGAGCTGGGCATCGAGCGCTTGCGCACTGACCGTGATGGGGCAATTACCGTCGAGATGGGCATGGATTTGCACATCCAGCGCTATCGGCACACGGATGCGCGGTATTGGCACGAGCGCTGACTTAGCTCGCCGGGTGATGGTCAACGTCCAGCCGGAACAGCAAACCCGGCTCCGCCAGCTTCGCCGACAACGTCCAGTCGTGGGCTTGGGCTATTTCGCGGCAGATCGACAGGCCCAGGCCGGCGCCGTGGTCGCGCCGGTGGGCGCCGCGCCAGAAGCGCTCGAACAATTGCGGCAGCTGATCCGGCGCCACGCCGGGTCCGTGGTCGCGCACGGTCAGCGCATTGGCATCGACCGTTATGCAGACTTCTGTGCCAGCCGGAGCATGCTGGGTAGCGTTCTCCAGCAGGTTTTTCAGCAGCGTAAACAGGGCCGCGCGGTCGGCGCGCCAATGCACGCCTTGCGCGCACTGGAAGCCGGGCGCCTGCACGCGCAGCCGCACCTGCGCCGTTTCCGCCATGCGTTGCAGGTAGCCCACCGCATCACGCGCTACGCCGGCCACATCGACCGTGGCAAAAATATAGTTGTGCACTTCGCTGGTTTCGGCCAGCATCAGCAATTGCTGCACCTGGCGCGTCATGTGCTGGACGTCTCTGAGCAGCGCGTCGCGCTCCTTGCCCTCGGCGGTCAGCTCGATCTGCGCGCGGATCAGGGCGAGCGGGGTTTTAAGTTCGTGCGCCGCCGTCGCCAGGAAGCCCTGCTGCACGCGGTAGCCGAGTTCCACGCGCTCGAGCACCCGGTTGAAGCTGCTCACCAGCGGCACGATCTCGGCCGGCACCGTCTCCACCTGCAGCCGGGCATGCAGCGCCTGCGGTGAAATGGCGGCAGCCGATTCGGACACATCGCGCAGCGGCTTGAGCGTGTAGCGCAGCGTGACCAGTGCGCAGGCGCTGAAGACAAACAGCATGATCAGGCTGTACAGCACGATGCCGGTGCCCATGAAGGGCAGCGCAAACGCGTTCTGGAACAAGTCCATCACGCGCGCGCTGGCGGCAAACTGTACAAACCATACCGTGCCGTCATGTTCGGCGACGGCGGTGGCGCCATACATCGGTACGCCTTCGAACTCGAAGCGGAAACTTCCGGGCTTGAGCCGGCGCGTGGCCGGCGTTGACGGCCACGCCGTGCCGGGACCGGTGGCCGACGCCAGTGCGACCTCGCCATTGGCGTCCAGCACGCGGTAGGTGACCTCGCGCCGCAGGCTGTCGTACATCCAGCCGCGATTTTGCTCGTGCGCGAGTTCGAAGCCGAGCGGGCGCCCGGCGCGGTCGAAGCGCAGTTCCTCGGCCAGTTCGCCGGTGCGCTGGGTAACGTCGGTGCTCTGCAAAATATCGCTTTGCGTGGTGATCAGCGCAACGGTTGCCAGCAGCAGGGCGATGCTGAGCACCACGCCGGCCACGTAGGCCAGCAAGACCTTCATGCCCAGGCTATTGATCCAGGTCGGCTTGGCGCAGCGCATAGCCCAGTCCTCTCACATTGACGATGCGTTGGCGCGAGCCGATGGCCAGCAGTTTGCGGCGGATGCGGTGCACTGCCACGTCCAGCGCATTGGGCGTGACCGCCTCGTTCAGTCCCCAGGCCGCCGCTTCCAGTGCGCTGCGGCGTACCACGTCCTCGTGTTTGCGCACCAGCATCAGCATGATCTGCATTTCGGCCGGGGCCAGGGTAACGCTGTCGTCGCCGCAGCCGGCGAGGCCGGCGCCAGGGCGCAGCGTCAGGTCGTCGTGGCTGGGATCGAGCGTGCGAAAATCGACCGGGCGGCGCAGCAGGGCGCGCACGCGCGCCACCATTTCGTCCATGGCAAACGGCTTGGGCAGATAATCGTCTGCGCCGGCTTCCAGACCTGCCACGCGGTCGTGCAGCGCATCGCGCGCCGTCAGCACCAGGCAGGGCACGTGCAGGCCGGCGTCGCGCACCTGCTGCAGCAGCGACAAGCCGTCGCCGTCGGGCAGGCCACGGTCGAGGATCAGCGCCTGGTAAGGCAGGCGTTCGATGGCGTCGCGCGCCAGGTCGATGCGGCCGATGACATCGACCGCGATGCCGGCGGCAGCCAGCGCCTTGCACATCAGTTCAGCAAGGCGCTCGTGGTCTTCGATCAGGAGGATGCGGTTCATCAGAAGCGGTAAAGGTATCCCAGGCCAACACGATTCTCGGTCGAACGATCAACCAGAGGACTATCCTTGATCTTGCTGGACAGCGTGCTCACCCCCAGATCAAGAAACACGGAGTGGTGGGCATCGACCACATAGGTGGCGCGCAGACCGAGTTCGGCGTTGAGGCCCGACTTGCCCTGGTAGGCAGTACGGCCAACGCGCGCCTCGTCGGCGGTCACGCCATAGTAGTAATCGACATATTTTTTATCGACCCAGCTGGCGCCGATACGCGGCGACAGGATGACATTCTCGCTGACGCGCCAGTTCTTTTCAAGGCCGAGGTTGACCCGCCGGCCTTTGCTGTTGCCGGAAGCGTCGGCCAGCACTTCCGCCGTGACATCGACTACGTCGGTGCGCCATTTTACCTTGCCGCCAGCCCAGAAGCCGCCCTTGCGCTCCCGCATGCCGTTGAGGATGGCAGCATCGCCGCTCTCATAGCCGCTAAAGTCGTATTTGCCGACCAGGCGCAGATCGAGGTGCTGGCCGCCCCCAAGGGCGATGCTGTGGGCCTTGAATTCCACGGCGGGGCCGAACACGCGCACATAATCATTCTCGTAAGAGATCATCGGCAGCACGCGGTTTTCGCGGTCGATGCCGGCATACGGTTGCTGATAGCTGATCGCGGCAACGCCCAGGCCCCAGGACGACGATTCGCCCGCCGGGGCGGCGTTTGCCTGCAAGGTCGCGCCCATGCCGATGGCAAGCAGGGCGCTAAAGGCGCCAGCGCGGGTGGACAGCGATGAGTTGGTCGAGCTGAAAAGAGGCGTGAACTGCATGGTGATAACTCCGAGTGTTGAAAGCGAAGCCTATCATCGGCGAAGTTACCTTACTGAATACTTACCCAAAAAAAATATCATATTCCGGCCTGCGGTAAGTATTCGGAAAGACATGCAGCCAGATAGTAAGGCCTTTTATAGCCGAGGGCATCGCATGCGTTCACCCGCCACTCTTATCCATAGCATCGCCAGGGACGCCAATCCTGGCACACCACCGCAGCCACACGGCGCCGCCCTGTTGACTATCCTGATCCCTTTCTATAACGAGGAAGCGGTGTTGCCATTTTGCCTGGAGCGTCTGCGCCGCATGGTGCACATGCTCGATCTGCCGTGCGAACTGCTGTTTGTCGATGACGGCGGCAGCGACGGCGGCGCCGCCTGGCTGGCGCGCCAGGCGCCGCTGTGTCCGGAAATGCGTCTGCTGCGCCTGAGCCGCAATTTTGGCAAGGAGGCGGCGATGACCGCTGGCCTCGATCACGCGCGCGGCGACGCCGTCGTGGTGCTCGATGCCGACCTGCAGGATCCGCCCGAGTTGATACTGGAGATGGTGGCGCGCTGGCGCCAGGGCGCTGACGTGGTGCTGATGAAGCGCCGCACGCGTGCCGGCGAAACTCTGGGCAAGCGGCTCACGTCGTATCTGTATTACCGGCTGCTCAACGCCATCAGCGACTTCAATATTCCGCCCGACACCGGCGACTTTCGGCTGCTCAGCCGCAAAGCGCTGCTGGCGCTGCGCCAGCTACCGGAACGCAATCGCTACATGAAGGGCCTGTTTGCCTGGGTCGGCATGGAAACAGCGGTGATCGAATATGACCGGGCGGCGCGCGCTAGCGGCGTCTCCAAGCTGGATTACCTGGCGCTGGCGCGTCTGGCCATTGAAGGCATTACCTCATTCTCGATCACGCCGCTGCGCTGGGCTGCGGTGGTTGGTGTGCTGGCGGCGGCCGCCAGTGGCCTGTTTGGTTTATGGATCGTGATCAAGGCGCTGTTGTGGGGCGACGCCGTTCACGGCTATCCTTCGCTGATCTCGGTGATTACCTTCTTTGGCGGCGTCCAGCTGCTGACCATCGGCATTCTGGGTGAATACGTCGGCAAAGCGTATCTCGAGGCCAAGCAGCGTCCCAACTACCTGGTACGCGAGGTGGTCGAGGGCGTTGGCATGGCCGCTCACGCGCTGCGCCGCAGCGTGGGAGCCGCCGATGAGTAAGCATGCGTCGCCGCTGCGGCTGGCCTGGTTATGGTGGCTGCTGGGAGTGGCCCTGGTGGCCAGGCTGGCGTCCATGGCGCTGTTGCCGCTGATGGATACCAGCGAGCCGCGCTACGCCGAAACGGCGCGCATCATGGCTGAAACCGGCGACTGGATCACGCCGTACTTCCATTACGGCGTACCGTTCTGGGGCAAGCCGCCGCTGTCGTTCTGGAGCCAGGCGCTGTCGTTCAAGCTCTTGGGCGTCAACGAATTCGCGGTCAGGCTGCCGTCGCTGCTGGCAACGCTGGGCATACTGGGGCTGATCTTCAGCGCAGCGCGGGCGCTGGCCGGGCGCGCCGCTGCCTGGCTGGCCGTGACCATTTACGCTACCAGCGCGCTCGGCTTCGTCGCTGCCGGCGCCGTCCTCACCGACCCCTTCCTTACTTTTGCCACCACGCTGACGCTGGTATCGGCACTGCGCCTGGGCGTTGACCCGCAGCCGTCGCGCTGGTGGGGCTACCTGCTGTTTGCCGGCCTGGGACTGGGCCTGCTGGCCAAGGGGCCGTTGATGGTGGCGCTGGTGGTCATTCCACTCGGTTGCTGGCTGTATCTGGCGCCGCCGCAGCGCGAGCGCCGCATTCCCTGGCTGGGCGGTGCGGCGCTGGCGCTGGCGATAGGCTTGCCGTGGTATGTGCTGGCGGAGCTCAAAACGCCTGGCTTCCTCAATTACTTCATCGTCGGCGAACACCTGCTGCGTTTCCTCGACAGCGGCTGGCAGGGTGACCTGTACGGCAGTGCCCATGAGGCGCCGTATGGCACCATCTGGTGGTACGCGCTGCAGGCGACATTTCCGTGGGGGCTGGTGGCAGGCTGGTTACTGGTGTCCAGGGCGGTTTCGTCGTGGCGGTCCCATCCCGCCCAGCCTGAGGGTGTGGCCCAGCGTGCTCAGTTCAGCGACTGGCAAGGCTTGTTATGGGCCGCCAGCCTTTGGCCGCTGTGCTTTTTTACCTTTGCCGGCAATATCCTGTGGACCTACGTGCAACCGGCGCTACCATCGTTCGCCATCCTGCTGGCGCTGGCATTAATGAAAGCCCACCAGCGCAATGCCTGTCAGCGTCGCCCACTGTGGGGCATTGCTGCTGCGGTTGTTCCGGTAGTGCTGACGGTCCTGGGCGCTAACATGCTGCTGGCGCCGCACAAGGCCAGGACGGAAAAACATCTGGTGCAATTTGCCCGCCAATACGGCGGCGCCGCCACCACGCTGGCCTACCTCGACGTTCTGCCCTTTTCTGCGCGCCACTACTCGTCCGGCAAGGCCCAGAGCGTGGACAGGGACCAGCTGGCAAGCGTGGCCGCGCAGCCCGGCTATCTGCTGGCTATCCGCAAGGAGCACGTTGGCGCGATTCCGGCGCCGGTGGCCGCGCAGTTGCGGCAGGTGTTCAGCAATCATCGCTATGCGCTGTTCAGTACCGGCATAACGGCTGACAGCGCGCCGCGCCAGACGGTGCGGGCTGGTGGATTCAGACGGGTGGCCTGGCATGGCGCCAGCTTTGACACGCACGTGCAGGAGGCGCGCCGCACCATCCGTGCGGAGCGCACATTTCAGAGCGCACGCATCGAGGACGAGCTGGGGTGGAATGCACCGTACGAACTGCGCCCGCAAACGCCGGGCTCGCGCGCCGTGCTGCTGGTGCATGGCTTGGGCGACTCGCCCTGGTCGTTCGTCGATGTTGCCCACTCGCTGGCGGCGCAGGGTTACGTGGTGCGCACCGCGCTGCTGGCTGGCCATGGCACGCGGCCGGACGCCATGATCGGCGTCAGGCTCGAGGACTGGCAGCGGCAGGTGCGCGAGCAGATTGCCTTGTTGCGCGCCGAGTTTGACGATGTCTACCTTGGCGGCTTTTCCACCGGCGCCAACCTGGTGCTCGAGTATGCGATTGACGACCCGGACATTCGCGGCCTGCTGCTTTTCTCGCCGGCGCTGCGTTCCAGCGTTACGCTGGACTGGACCACGCCCTTCCTGGCGCGCTGGAAGACCTGGCTGTTTCCGCCGAGCGCAGAGCGCCCGCAGCAGTCGGCGCTGCGCTACCACAATGTGCCGCTCAATGGCTTTGCGCAGTTTTACCGCAGCAGCGTGGCCGTGCGGCGCGCCATCGACGGCAAGGATTTCGACCGCCCCGTGCTGGTAGTGCTGGCGCAAAACGATTCGGTGGTCGATGTGGACTATATGCGCACGCTGTTCGAACGGCGCTTTACCCATCCAGCCAGCCGCCTGATCTGGTACGGCGAGGACAAGCGTGAGCCGTCATCGCGCGTGCTGGTGCTGCCCGACTATCTGCCGCAGGAGCGCATCAGCCAGTTTTCGCACATGGGGGTGCTGTTCTCGCCGGACAATCCGCTGTACGGCCGTCACGGCAGCATGCCGCTGTGCCGCAACGGTCAAAGCGCCGTGGACACTGCCGTGTGCGAGGCCGGTGGCCTTACCTGGTATTCGGACTGGGGCTACCGCGAAGCGGGCAAAGTCCATGCGCGGCTGACCTTCAATCCTTATTTTGAGTGGCAAGCCGCAGTGATGCACGCCGTGCTGGCTGGCGACGCCGGCGAAACCGGCAAGCCGGCATTGCAGCGTGAGCGCCCGGTGGTGGTCAGTGCAGGCAGTACGGTCAATGCCTTCAGTAAGGCGACGGCGCCCGCAGGGCTTTGATGTCGCGCATCGGCGAGCGGCCAAAGAAGCGGCTGTATTCGCGGTTGAACTGGCTGGCGCTTTCGTAGCCAACCTCAAAGGCGGCGCTGGCGGCGTCGCGTCCTTCGGTCAGCATCAGGCGCCGCGCCGCCTGCAGGCGCAGCAGCTTTTGATACTGGAGCGGCGTCATCGCGGTGAGCGCGCGGAAATGCCGGTGCAGGGTAGAGCGGCCCATGGCGGCGACATCGGCCAGTTCTTCCAGGCGCAGGGGGCGGGCGAAATGTTCTTTGATCCAGGCCACCGCCGCCGCCGTCTTTTCGCTGTAATCGCCGGCCGTGGCAATGCCGCGCAGGCGTTCGCCTTCAGCACTTTGCAGCACGCGATAGACGATTTCGCGCGCCCACAGGTCGCCCAGAAACGCCGTGTCGGCAGGTGCGTGCTGCAAGTCGAGCAGGCGGCCGAATACATCGAGCAGCGGTGCGCTGGTCGGGCCGGTGGTCATTGCCAGCGAGGCGCTGTCCGGGGATGCGGGGCAGGCGGGCGGCATGCCGCCATGGCCGATCAGCGCGCGCACCATGGCCATGTCGAGCGCCAGCCGCACGCATAGATAGGGACGCTGTGCGCTCGCTTCGATCACGCGGCTGGTGACGGGCAGTTCCAGCGAGGTCAGTAAAAAGTGGGTTTCGTCGTAGATGAACTGGGTGGGGCCCAGATCGACCTGTTTTTTACCCTGGGCGACCAGCGCGATACTGGGCTGGTAGGTGCTGGAATGGGCCTCGGTGGGGGCGACATGGCGGTAGATGGTCAGACCCGGCACGCCGAGCGCCAGGCTTTCCGCCTTGCCGATCAGCGCGCCCGCCTTGCTGGCAAGTTGGCTGCGCAGCTGTGCCGTGCGCTTTGGTTCGGAATATGGTTCGGTGAGTGACTGCATGGATGGCCCGGATCGTCGTCAATGCTACAGGCGTCCATCATACTCGCGCGGCTTTACGCCGCCTACCAGGCTTTTTTGCCGCGAGAAGAATAGGCAAGAAATAGGAAGTATCCGGATATCGTGCAGGGCACCCCTGTGTCAAGCTTGCGACAGACAATATATCAACAGGATTTCGACATGCACAA
>JBEVNE010000275.1:0-3258 GCA_040508275.1 Duganella sp. | reverse complement strand
CTTGAGCAGCGCCCAGCTCCACGAGGCGTGGCCCGGCTTCACCAGCTTGTCGTCGAACGGGATCGCCGGCGCGGCCAGGTCGGTGCCCAGCGTGGAATTGGTGACGGTGGCCAGCGAACCCAGCGCAATCAGGCGCCACGGCGTGGTCAAGGTGCCGTCTACCTCGGCCAGCAAGCCTTTGCCGCCGTATGCTTCGGCTTTCATCGGATTGCCGATGCGGTAGACGCCATCGTTCGACTCTGCCGCCAGGCGCGAGGCCTGGTAGCTGCCGTCCATGCCGGCCTCCGACAGCGCTACCCAGTTCTCGCCGTTGTTGAACAGCGCCGGGAACACCCAGCCGGCCGCCGATGGCGAGGCGGTGCCCACGGCGATGTCCATCCGGTAGTGCTCTTCGTACGAGGGATTGGTGCGCTCCCAGCCAGTCTGCGCCACCGACATCGGCTGCAGCCAGGCGCGGGCGGACTTAGGAAAAACGAAGGTGGTCCGTTCCTGAATCAACTGCTTGCGCGGCAGCGACGGTTCGGCGACCACGTAGCGGAACGCCACGCCATCGTTGGAGACGCGGAACACGATGTCCATTTTCTGGCTTTGTGCATTCTGCACGGTCCAGGTTTTTTCATTGGCGCGGTAGCTGATGTCGCGCTTTTTGCCGACCGCCATGCGGTAATCGTCGGCGATGGCTTTGTCCTTCGAAGCGCCGCTGATCGTCAGCGCACCGGCCAGGTCGGCGCCTTGCAATTGCAGGCCCAGTGCCGACGGCTGCAACACCGGCTTGCCGTCGCGCGCAACCGTGTAGACCAGCGGCTGGCCAGGTTTTGCGATGACCTGGACCGTGATATGGCCATCAGGGCTGGACAATGTCGTCAGTTTCGGGTCGCTGACAGGGCTGACCGCCATCGCACCCGGTGCGGCAATCACGCCGACTGCGAATGCGCAAATGAGATTCTTCACCATGTTCATACCATTTTTTAGGGTTATGGGGCCCAGACGCCTCATGCTGGGCGCTTGTCTCCGGGGCGGCGAACGGTGCTGCGTTACTGATTGAATTGAACTGCTTACACCCATCCCCCATCGACGATGAATTCCTGCGCCGTGCACATGGCGCCATCGTCAGCGGCCAGGAACAGCACCATCGAGGCGATGTTTTGTGGCAGCAGCTTGGAAGGCAGGCACTGGTTGCGCTTGATATCCTGTTCGCCGGCGTCATCCAGCCACAAGTCGATCTGCCGCTGAGTCATTACCCAGCCCGGCGTGACAGTATTCACGCGGATGCCGTGGGCGCCGAACTCGCGCGCCAGGCCGCGCGTCAGGCCATGGGTGGCCGCCTTGGCGGTGGCGTACACCGGATAGCCGGCATTCTTGACCTGCCACGAAATCGAACCGACATTGATGATGGAACCTGCGCCCTTTTCCTTCATGCCGTTGAACACGGCCTGGCAGGTAAAGAACATCGGTCGCTGGTTGATGGCGATGCGCTGGTCCCAGTAGTCAACCGTGACGTCCTGGGTGTCGTGGCGCTGGTCGTTGGCGGCGTTGTTGACGAGGATGTCGAAGTGGCCGATGGCGCCCGCCAGCTCGGCCATCGTGGCCTTGAGCGCGGCGATGTCGGTGATGTCGCAGGCACGGAACTGGGGCTCGGGATAACCAGCCTCCTTCACGCGCCGGCACAGCGCCAGGCTGGGATCGCGGGCGATGTCGACAAAAGCGACCTTGGCGCCCTGCTCGGCGAACGAGATCACCATCGCCTCGCCAATGCCGGTGCCGCCACCGGTGATGAATACACGCTTGCCACGCAAGCTGGGGAACTTGGCCAACTGGGTCATGCAGTCTCCTGGTAGTGGGGCCCGGGCCAGACAGGCCGAGCACGCGGCCCCGTCTTTGCGGGGCTCGGGCGTTACAACAAGGGATAAGACTTTTACTTGCGGGTCAGCTCACCGTCGCGGCGGCGCCAGGCTTCAACGCCGCTGTCGCGCAGCACTTCCGGCAGCAGCGCCTGCGGCAGGTTCTGGTACGACACCGGGCGCAGGAAGCGCACGATGGCGCCAGTGCCAACCGAAGTGCTGCGACCGTCGGAAGTGGCCGGGAACGGGCCGCCATGCACCATGGCGCTGGCCACCTCCACGCCGGTCGGGAAGCCGTTGGCCAGGATGCGGCCGACTTTGCGTTCCAGTACCGGCAGCAGCGTGCGCGCAGCCTCCAGGTCGGCGTCATCGAGTTGCAGCGTGGCGGTCAGCTGGCCTTCCAGGTTTTCCGTCACCTGCAGCAGTTCGGCCACGTCCTTGCAGGCGACCACCAGCGACGCCGGGCCGAAGATCTCTTCACCCAGCGCGTGCTGCGCCAGGAAGGCCGCGCCGGTCGTGACGAACAGCGCCGGTGCGCCCTTGCCCTCTTGCTGCGGCGCCAGCGCCACGGTCGAGACATTCGGCTGGTCTTTCAGCTGCGTGATACCGCGCTGGAAGTTACCGGCAATGCCAGGCGACAGCATGGTGACCGCTGCACCGCCGGCCAGCGCCTGCGCAGCAGCCTTGGTAAAGCGATCAAGCTCGGGACCGGCCAGCGCCAGCACCAGGCCGGGGTTGGTGCACATCTGGCCCACGCCCAGCGTCAGCGACCCGGCGAAGCCGGCAGCGATGTCTTCGGCGCGATTGGCCAGCGCGTTCGGTAACAAATACACCGGATTGATCGAGCTCATTTCGGTATACACGGGAATCGGCACCGGGCGTGATGCCGCCACCGCCATCAGCGCCATGCCGCCGCCGCGCGAACCGGTAAAACCGACCGCCTTGATGGCCGGGTGACGCACCAGCTCCTGGCCGATCGCGTTGCCGGTGCCGGCCAGCAGCGAGAACACGCCGCCCGGCAGCCCGCAAATCTCCACGGCCCTGGCCACCGCGCGGCCTACCAGTTCCGAGGTGCCCGGATGGGCAAAGTGACCACGCACCACCACCGGGCAACCGGCGGCAAAAGCGGACGCGGTATCGCCGCCAGCCACCGAAAACGCCAGCGGGAAATTACTGGCCGCGAACACCGCGACCGGCCCCAGGCCGATCATGCGCAGGCGCAGGTCGGCACGCGGCGGCGCACGTTCGGGCAGCGCGGCATCGATGCGCACATCGTTCCAAGAACCTTCGCGCAGCAGGCCGGCGAACAGTTTCAGCTGGCCGACGGTGCGGCCGCGCTCACCTTCCACGCGCGCGCGCGGCAGCCCGGTTTCGGCCATCACGCGTTCCACCAGGGTGTCGCCGAGGGCGACGATCT
>JBEVNE010000224.1:0-14282 GCA_040508275.1 Duganella sp. | reverse complement strand
ACACCGCTACTTACCGATTCCAGATTAGAGTGACGCTGCCCAGCAGGGAGCGACCACTCAGACAAGTCAATGCCTGATGACCATAGCAAGTCGGTCCCACCCCTTCCCATCCCGAACAGGACCGTGAAACGACTTTGCGCCGATGATAGTGCTGCAACCAGTGTGAAAGTAGGTTATTGTCAGGCTAGTTATTCGCATGAGCCCCTTCCGTTGATACGGTTGGGGCTTTTTGCTTTGGGCGTGCATGCTAGCTGGCGCACATCAAGGTGACCGCTATGGTGGATTGCTACCTTTTCAGGGATTAACCTGGAAGGAATTTCCCCATGGAATACGCTCAACTCAGGCCTGGTCCTCGTTTTGCACCGCTGCATAGCTTGCTGTATTACAGCCAGCGCGTGACCACGCGGCCATTGTTGCGGCGCCTGGTGGTGCGCGCGCTGACGGCGGCGCTGCGTGCGCGACATGGCGCCGGTCGTGAGCTGCATGCCAGTACGGATGCCGAAGCTGCGGCACTGGCGGCGCTGGCCCAGAATGGCTATGCACCACTGGGCCAGCTGTTGTTTAGCGGCCAATGCGATGATATCCACGCCTGGTTGCGGGACAAACCGCTGACCGATCGCGATCAGGAACGTGCGCCATTTACGCTGGCACAGGCGCCGGCTGGCGTGCGCGTCGCCGATTACCACTTGAATGATGTCATCGCATGTCCGCATTTGCTGGCATTGGCCAACAGCCCACAGTTGCTCGGATTGGCTGCGTGTCATATGCGATGCAAACCGACTATTTCTGCGCTGGGGCTGCGCTGGTCGTTTCCCGTACCGGGTAATGACAGCGACTTGCAGGCATTTCATCGCGATTCGGAAGACTGGCGCTACCTGAAGGTGCTCGTATATCTGACCGATGTCGATCGGGAAGCTGGTCCCCATGTTTACCTGCGGGGCAGCCACCTGACACAAGCTCCGGTGCGGCTGCGCTTTTACAGCGATAAAGAAATCGTCTCGACCTATGGTGAAGAACAACTGTTGACCGCACTCGGTACGCGCGGCTTTTGCTTCGCGGTCGATACGGCAGGCATTCACAAGGGCACGGCACCGCGCCGTTTGCCGCGCCTGATGCTGCAGATTCAGTATTCGCTGTTGCCCAGCTACGCTTACCAGTATGAACCCGCCCCCGTACCAGAACCGCTAGCGCATGGCGCCGCATTGCCGCCTGATGCTTACGACCCCTATGTCAATCGCCTGATCGTGCAGACCAGGCGCTGACTATTTCCCGTCTTGGCCACCTTTGCTCAGATTGTCGCCATCGCCATCGCGCAGCGACCAGAACGTGAACGACGACACAATGGTGAGCGCCGCCAGCGTGAGGAAGGCGTAATGCAGCGCTGACGTCAGCGCCACCCGGTCCGATTGCGGTACGTCGCCGAGGTACCAGCCAGTGATCAGCGAGCCCGCCGCCAGCCCGAAGCTGACCGACAACTGCTGCATCGAGCTGGCGATGGTGCTGGCCATGCTGGTGTCGTTACCCTCCACGTCGGCATAGGCAATGCTGTTCATGCTGGAGAACTGCAGCGAGTTGAAAAAGCCCAGGCACAGGCTGATCATCACAATCACATACAGCGGCGTGCCTTGCTGGACGAACGAATACAGGCTGATGGTCAAGCCGATCAGCACCGTATTGACCATCAACACCTGGCGATAACCGAAGCGGCCCAGCACCCGCGCCGAAATAAACTTCATGAACATGGCCGCAGCGGCCGAGGGCATCATCAGCAAGCCCGATTGCCAGGCCGGCAGCCCCAGTCCCAGCTGGTACAGCAAGGGCAGCAGGAAGGGCAGGCCGCCAACGCCGATGCGCGTAATGAAACCACCGACCACCGATACGCGGAACGTGCGCACGCGGAACAGCGCCAGGCGCAGCAAGGGATAAGCCGCTTCGCGTGCGTGCCATGCATAAGCAGCCAGCAGTGAACAGGCGATGAACAGCAGCACCGACATCGAGGTGACGTCGAGCCGGTGTTCGCCGAACACTTCGAGCAGCCATGACAGCAGCGCCACGCCGGTACCAAACAATACTAGCCCGATGACGTCGAGCGGACGCACGTCCTCGCTGCGATAATCGGGCATGTGGCGGTGCGCCAGGTACAGCGCGGCGATGCCCACCGGGACGTTGACGAAAAAAATCTCGCGCCAGGTCGCCCAGTGCACGATCAGGCCACCCACCGTGGGGCCGAGCAGGGGACCGATCAGTGCCGGAATGATCACGAAGTTCATCGCCGCCAGCAGCTGCGATTTGGGGAAGGTGCGTACGATGGCCAGCCGCCCCACTGGCATCATCATGGCGGCGCCAAAACCCTGCAGCAGCCGCGCCGCTACCAGCATCGGCGAATTGACGGCCAGGCCACACAGTATCGAGGCGATGGTAAAGATGGCGACAGCGCTCATGAACACGCGCCGCGTGCCGTAGCGGTCGGCCATCCAGCCGCTGACGGGAATAGCCACTGCAAGGCTGAGCACATAGCTGGTGACCACCGCCTTAAGGCTGAGCGGCGTCACTTCCAGGCTGGCCGCCATGCTGGGAATGGCCGTGTTGACGATGGTGGAGTCCAGCTGCTCCATGAACAGCGCGGTGGCCACCACCCATGGCAGATAACGTTTGGCGGCGGCTTGCGCCGAAGTTTCTGCTGCGTTGTCGTTGGTCTTGTCCATGACCTGATTTTCCCATAAATGCGAAAAACCGGTCATTGGCATGAGCATTTATTCAGGCGCGGCCGGGCGCCACGCTGGCAGTGCCTGCAATGCTTCCAGCAAGGGCTGGGTGGCGTCGGCGATCCGTTCCAGGCTCGCTTCCCGGAGCGCTGCGGTATCCACCGTATGCCCGGAATGCAGACCTGCCCAACGCAGCAGCGCAGCGCATGCTTGCGGCGTATCGAACAAGCCATGCAGATAGGTGCCGAGAATCTGCCCATCGGCCGACAATGCCCCTTCGGCGCGGCCGTCAATCAGGAATGCCGGCCGCTCCAGCGCCGCGCCGGTGGATACGCCCATGTGGATCTCATAACCTGTCACGCTGGCGCCGCTGTCGTCAAATGCACACACGCCCTGCACCTGCTCGAGCCGCTTGTGCGGCGTCATTTCGGTGTGCATGTCGAGCAGCCCCAGTGCCGGCGAGGCGCCGGCATGGCCTTCCATACCCAGCGGGTCGGCCACACTGGCGCCCAGCATCTGAAAGCCGCCGCATACGCCGATCACCTTGCCGCCATAGCGCAGGTGGCGGGCGATGGCGGCAGTCCAGCCCTGGGCGCGCAGCCATGCGAGGTCGCCGCGCGTGTTTTTACTGCCGGGCAGGATGATCAGGTCGGCAGCAGGAATCGGCTCGCCCTGGCGGACAAAATGCAGGTCAACGTCGGGATGGGCGCGCAGCGCGTCGAAGTCGGTATGGTTGCTCATGCGCGGCAGGCTGGGCACCACCACGCGGAAGGCGCCCTGAGACGCCTGCACCGCCTGCACGGCATCTTCTGCATCGAGGAACAGCCCGTGCAGATACGGCAGCACGGCCAGCACTGGCTTGCCGGTTTGCTGTTCTAGCCATTCCAGGCCCGGTTCGAGCAGCTTGATATCGCCGCGAAAGCGATTGATGACAAAGCCGATCGTGCGTGCGCGTTCGCTCTCGGACAGGCATGACAGCGTGCCTACCAGGTGGGCGAACACGCCGCCACGGTCGATATCGGCCACCAGTATCACGGGACAATCGACTTTTTCGGCAAAGCCCATGTTGGCAATGTCGCGCGCGCGCAGGTTGATTTCAGCCGGGCTGCCTGCGCCTTCTACCATCACGCAGTCATACTGTTCCAGCAGACGCTGGTGCGATTCCAGCACCGCTTCCATGGCCACGATTTTGTAGCGGTGATAGTCGCGCGCGTTCATCTCGGCGCGCACCTTGCCGTGGATGATGACTTGCGCGCCGATGTCGCTCGATGGCTTGAGCAGCACCGGGTTCATATCGGTGTGCGGCGCCACGCCGGCGGCAATCGCTTGCAGCGCCTGGGCGCGGCCGATTTCGCCGCCGTCTGCGGTAACGGCGCTGTTGAGCGCCATATTCTGCGGCTTGAACGGCGCCACGCGCACGCCCTGGCGCTTGAGCAGCCGGCACAGCGCCGCCACTACCGTGCTCTTGCCGGCATCCGAGGTCGTTCCCTGCACCATCAGGGTTGTGTAAGGAAAGGTCATGTCAGTTCTTGCGGCGCTGGCGCGCCTGTTCCAGCATTTCGCACAGGATGCGCGTGCCATCGACCATGCGCGGGCCGGCGCGGTTGAGCAGTTCGCCATCGACAGTGAACAGGTTGCCGTTGCGGACCGCTGTCAACGTGCTATAGGGCTTCCAGAGCGCCACGCCGCCATAGTCTTTTTCTGCCGTGCCGAAAATCGCTTCGGGGTCTGCTTGCAGCACGGCTTCGATGCTGACTACCGGCGCAGTCACTTTCAGGTCGGCGAAAATGTTCACGCCGCCGCACAGGCGCATGGCGTCGGTCACGATCGAGCTGCCGCTAAGCGTGTACAGCGGCTTGTCCCATACCTGGTAGAACATGCGCACCGGTGGGCGCTTCGCATACTGGCTGGAGAGCGCGGCCAACTGCTGGCGGATGCGGCTGGCGGCGGACTGCGCCACCGGCTCGGTGCCCATCAACTGGCCCAGGCGCTGCACATTATCGGCAATCCCTTCAAGCTTGAGCGGCTCACTGTGGAAGATCGGGACACCGAGCTGGCGCAGCGTGTCGATCTGGCGTTCGGCGCTGCCGTGCATCCAGGCCACGATCAGATCGGGTTTCATGGCGATCACGCGCTCCATGTCGATCTGGCGGTTGGTGCCGATGCGGGCGATTTTTTTCGCCGCTTCCGGGTAATCGCTATACGTGACGGCGCCGACGATCCTGTCGCCACCGCCCGCAGCGAACAGCAGCTCGGTCACGTGCGGCGACAGGGAGACGATGCGCTGCGCCGGCTTTTGCAGGGTAATCAGATTGCCGTCATCGTCGCGCACCGTGATGGCGGCATGCGATGACAACGATGCGCTGAGCAGCGGCAGCAGCAACGCCAGCAAGTGGATACGTTTCATGGTCTGGTTCCTGTATTGCTCGGGTATTTTAAGACTGATTGTCCGCTCCACTCGGCCAGCGCCACTTCCAGGCGCTGCCAGCCAGCTTCGTCGGGCGGCAGGCCGAGACGGATGCCGCGTGCGGCTTCGGTAAACAGGCGCACCCATATGCCGCGTTCAGCCATGTGCTGCCAGAAGGCTTGCGGTTCGGCGGCACTCCACCACTGGAACAGCGGCGTACCGGCCGATGCAATGCCGTGGTCGGCCAGCAGCGCACGCAGTCGCGCGCCCTCGGCATGCAGATAGGTGTGGGTAGTAGCTTGCCAGGCATGGTCCTGCAGTGCGGTGATGGCGATGTGCTGGGCCGGGCCGCTGATGCTCCAGGGGCCCAGCAGGTCGGCCAGCTCTCGCAGCAGGTCATTATGGGCAGCGACAAAGCCGAGGCGGATGCCAGCCAGGCCAAAAAATTTGCCGACCGAGCGCAGCACGATCAGCCCTGGCTGGCCGCTGTGGGCGGCCACGCTGTTGTGCTGTGCCGTGTCGGCAAATGCTTCATCGACCACCAGCCAGCCGCCGCGCGCTGCCAGTTGCCCGGCCCAGGCCAGCAGTTGCGCCGCTGGCACGGTGGCGCCGGTAGGATTGTTGGGGTTACATACCACCACCACGTCGCTCACATCAATGGCTGCATCGAGTTGCGCATACGTCGTTTGCGTGAGTTGGTGGCCGTGCTGGCCCCAGTGGTGCGCGTGCTCGGCGTACGAGGGGGCCGCCACCGTCACCCGCGACGGTGGGCGCAGGCGTGGCAGGGCCTGGATAGCTGCTTGCGTACCGGCCACCGGCAGCATCAGCGGCGCGCCGTAACAGGCTTGCGCCGCCTGCGCCAGTTCTGGCGAGGCTTCAGGTAAACGGTGCCAGGCGTTGCCCGGCAGCGCAGGCGCCGGATACCAGCGCGGGTTGATGCCGGTGGACAGGTCGAGCCAGTCGCTGCGGCCAAAGCGCAGGCTGGCGTCGCGCAGATTGCCGCCGTGTTCAAGCATAAGAATCAAGCATATAAGTCAAACATATAAAGTCTCCAGCAGCAAGGCCAGCGCCAGTGCGCAGCACAGCCACAACATGGTGGTGCGCGTGACCAGCCGCCAGGCGCGGCCGATATCGACACCGGTGGCCGGTTCGCCGGCGCCGAGAGCAGGGCGCTGTTCCAGCTGGCCGTGATAGATGGCGGCGCCACCCAGTTGCACGCCCAGCGCACCGGCGCCGCTGGCCATGACAGGACCGGCGTTCGGGCTGTCCCACTGCGGCGCCTGCGCGCGCCAGCAGCGCCATGCGCGGCGCTTGCCCTGCCATCCCGGCGCCAGCAGCATATAGGACAGAGCAGTCAGGCGCGCCGGCAGGTAATTGAGGGCGTCGTCCAGGCGCGCGGCGGCGCAGCCGAAATGCAGCAGGCGTGCGGTGCGGTAGCCCCACATCGCATCGAGCGTGTTCGCCATGCGGAACATGACGGCGCCGGGGCCGCCGGCCACAATGAACCAGAACAGGGTGGCGAAGACGGCGTCGTTACCGTTTTCCAGCAGCGATTCGGCGCTGGCGCGGGTCAGTTCCACCTCGCTGGCGGTGGTGGTGTCGCGACTGACAATGCGCGAGGTCAGCACGCGTGCCTGCGGCAAATCGTTGCGCGCCAGTGCCTGGGCAATCGGTAAATTGTGCTCGCGCAGGCTGCGCAAGCCGAGACAGAAATACAGCATGAGTGCGTGGCAGGCGGCGGCCAGCCAGAAGCTGACCGCCTGCGCCAGCCACACCAGCAGGGCGGCGATACCCGTCAGCGGCAGCACCGCCAGCGACCAGGCCAGCACGCCGCGCCAGAAACGCCGCGTGCCCTGGTTAAGGCGGCGTTCGAGCGCCATCGCCAGGTTGCCGAAGCCCACCAGCGGGTGCCAGCGGCGTGCTTCGCCCAGCCGCAAATCCAGCAGCACGCCGGCCGCCATCAACACCGCAATGACGGTAAAGCTCAGCCCTGACAGCACGTTATCCCTTCAGCGTGAGCGGCAGGCCGGCGGCGACAAACACCGCGCGGTCGCAAATGGCCGCTACCGACTGGTTGAGCCGCCCCTGTTCATCGAGGAAGCAGCGCGAGATGGCGCCGAACGGCATGATGCCCAGGCCTACCTCGTTCGATACCAGCACCACGTCGCTGGTGCAGCGCGTCAGTGCGCTGGCCAGCATGTCCTGCTGTTCGTGGAACAGCGCCGGCAGCGTAATGTCGCCAACGTCCGGATACTGCTCGCCGCTGGAAAACAGCAGGTTACTCAGCCAGAGCGTCAGGCAGTCCACCAGGATCAGGCGCTCGGGCGAGGACCAGCGCAGCAGCTGGTTGCCCAGTGCCAGCGGTTCTTCGACCGTGGTCCATTCGCCGGGACGGCTGCTGCGGTGATGGGCGATGCGGGTGGCCATTTCGGGATCGCCCGCCGTGGCGGTGGCGATATACACGACTTCCTTGCCTGATTCGATGGCCAGACGTTCGGCGTAGGCGCTCTTGCCCGAGCGCGCGCCGCCCAGGACCAATGTACGGGTCATACCTGTCTCCTTGCATACAGGGCGGCTACAGCCGCCGGGTTGGATGGGTAGTAAGCGTGAAAATATGAAGCTGACAATGACCCTGCGCGATACCAGGCTTCACCGGGTAATGCAGAGGGGTGCTTGATTGTATGCGCGGTCGGCTCTACCGTGGTAGTCAATGTCGAATAATGGAAGGTATGGCCGCGCAGCGCCCCCTGTGCAGTGTCCAGCCGCTGCGGCCCAAGACCGGCCAGGCGTGGCTGCATCGCCACAGCGCCCGGCAGCAGTCCGGCCATTTCCCAGCAGGTGCCGCTTTGGTCCGTGAGCGTATCGGCCAGCGCCATCATGCCGCCGCATTCGGCCACGATCGGCATGCCGTCCGCGTGGGCGGCGCGGATCGAGGCGCGCCAGCTGTGCGCCTGCGCCAGCGTTTGCGCGTGCAGTTCCGGGTAGCCGCCAGGCAGATAGACCGCGTGTGCGCCGGCCGGCACCGCCTCATCGGCCAGCGGCGAAAAGAAGGTCAGCGTGGCGCCGAGCGCGCGCAGCGTATCGAGGTTGGCCGGGTAGATGAACATGAAGGCGGCGTCGCGGGCGATGGCGATGGTTTTCCCCTCCAGCGCCGGCTCGGGGGAAGCCACGCTGGACGTGACCGTGGCGATCCGCACCGGTGGCAAACGCTCCCACGCCGCAGCATCAAACACCAGTTGATCGGCCAACCGATCAAGCAGGGCGTCAATACCGCTGATTTCTCCGGGCACCACCAGGCCGAGGTGGCGTTCCGGCAGCGATACCTGCTGGCGCGGCATGGTGGCGAACAGCGGCACCTCGCGCAGCGAGGCGGCCACCATTTTGCCGTGATTTTCACTGGCCACACGGTTGGCGATCACACCCGCCATGTTGACCGGACCGTAATCGCGCAAACCCATGACGATGGCGCCTGCTGTCTGCGCCATGGCCGACGCGTCAATGACTGCCAGCACTGGCAGGCCGAATTCGCGCGCCACATCGGCCGACGAAGGCGTGCCATCGTACAGGCCCATCACGCCTTCGACCAGGATCACATCGGCCTCACTGGCCGCCTGCGCCAGCTGGCTGCGGCATTGTTCGGCGCCGACCATCCACAAATCGAGGGTGCGTACCGGCGCGCCGGTGGCGCGCTCCAGCAGCATGGGATCGATAAAATCGGGGCCGCACTTGAACACGCGCACACGCTTGCCAAGCCGGACCAGCTTGCGCGCCAGCGCGGCGGTGCAGGTGGTCTTGCCCTGGCCCGAGGAGACGGCGGCCACCATCACCGCCTTGACGTCGATATGATCAGTCATTAAATGATCGGCCATTACCACTCGGTGCCCAGCTGGGCGGCAATACCGGCCTTGAAGGCGTGTTTGACCACGTTCATTTCGGTGACGGTGTCGGCGATTTCCACCAGTTCCGGCGGCGCACCGCGGCCGGTGATGACCACGTGCTGCATGGTCGGACGCGCCAGCAGGTCGTTGATCACGGTTTCCAGGTTCAGATAGCGGTATTTGAGCGCAATATTGAGTTCGTCGAACACCACCAGGCCGTAGTCAGGATCGGCCAGAAAGCGGCGCGCCTGCTCCCATGCCAGCGCCGCCTTTTCCATGTCGCGCTCGCGGTTTTGCGTTTCCCAGGTATAGCCTTCGCCCATGGTATGAAAGCTGACTTCGTCGGGAAAACGCCGCAGAAACTGTTCTTCGCCGGTGGACATTGCCCCTTTGATGAACTGCACCACGCCGACCTTCATGCCATGGCCCAGCGCGCGCGTGACCATGCCGAAGGCGCTCGAGCTTTTGCCCTTGCCGTTGCCGGTATTGACGATGATGATGCCGATTTGCTTGTTGGCGGAGGCGATCTGGGCATCGATGATGGCTTTTTTGCGCTCCATGCGCTGGCGATGGCGTTCGTTCAGCGCGGCATCGTCGCCGTGCGCTGCAATCTCGGGTTGATTCATGATGTCTCCTCGGTGGGGATGAAAATACTGCGGTGCTTGTGCCGGACAACTTCGATCGGGTGGCCCAGGTAGTCGCTCAGGAGATCGGCGCGCATCACCTCGTCCCTGGCGCCGGCCAGCCACTGGCCATCGCCCTTGAGCAGCAGGGCGTGGCTCGACACGCTGTGCGCCAGCGTCAGGTCATGGCCGACCATGACGACGGTCTTGCCTTGCTGACGGCACAGGCGCGCCAGGATGCCCATCACGCTGACCTGGTGCGCCAGGTCGAGTGCGTTGGCGGGTTCGTCGAGCAGCAGCAAGGGCGTGTCCTGCGCCAGCAGGGCGGCAATCGCCACGCGTTGGCGCTCCCCGCCCGACAGCGTGCGCACGTCGCGCATTGCCAGGTCAGCGACTTCCATTGACGCCAGCGCCGCAGTGGCGATGGCATGGTCGTCGCTGCTCTCCCAATAGTGCTTGCCGTGGTAGGGGTGGCGTGCCGACAGCACGGTCTCGATGGCGCTGTAGGCAAAGGCGTCGCTGCGGCTTTGCGCCAGAAACGCGCGCTGGCGCGCCAGTTCCGCCAGCGGCCAGTCGGACAGATCGCGGCCGTTGATGGCAACCGCGCCGTCGTCGGGCTGACGCAGGCCGGCCAAGGTGCGCAGCAGGGTGCTCTTGCCGGCGCCATTACGGCCGATCACGCTCCAGCACTCGCCGGGCCGTATCTGCCAGTCGAGGCCAGCGACCAGCTGGCGCTGGCCTGCGCGCAGGAGCAATTGACGGGTACTGATCATGTGCGTCATATCCATCATGGACGTAAGCGGTGCAGTTGGTACAGAAACACGGGGGCGCCGACCAGCGCAGTGATCACGCCCACCGGCAGTTGTTCTGGCGCGACGATGGTGCGCGCCAGCGTATCAGCCAGCATCAGGTAGGCGCCGCCGGCCAGCGTGGCGGCCGGGATCAGCAGGCGGTGATCGGGACCGACGGCGAAACGGCAGGCGTGCGGCACGATCAGGCCGACAAAGCCGATGCTGCCGGCCGTGGTGACGGCGCTGGCGGTGAGCAAGGCCGAAACGAAGAACAGACCCTTGCGCAGCGCGCCGACGCGGATGCCGAGCGTGGCGGCGGCTTCCGCATGCAGCGCCATCACATTCATCGCGCGTGCGCTGCGCACCGCAAACAGCAGTGCAAAGGCCAGCACCAGCCACGGCAACCAGCGTAGCGGCGCGCCGGCCAGGTCACCGATGATCCAGAACACCATGCTGCGCAGGCGGCTGTCGGGCGCAATCGAGAGCATCAGCGTCACCAGCGCCATGCAGGCGGACGACAGGATCACGCCGGTCAGCAGCAACAGCGCGGTGCCGCCTTCGGCCGCTGCGCCACCGCGCAGATCGCGGCGCGCCAGCAGGTACAACATCATCGAGACCGCGACGGCCCCGGCAAAGGCGGCAGCATCGACCATCCACGCGGCGCACATGAACAGCAAGGCGGCCAGCGCACCGACCGAGGCGCCGGCTGAAAGGCCCAGTACATAGGGATCGGCCAGCGGGTTGCGCAGCAGCGCCTGCATCATCACGCCGGCCAGGGATAGCGCCGCGCCGGTGACAAACGCCGTAGCGGCGCGGTTGAGGCGTAGTTCCAGCAGGGTCGCCGCCAGTGTGGTTGTCTGGCCGTGCAGCAGGTCGCGCAGCGCCGCCGGCATATCGGCCAGCGCAATGCTTACCGAACCGGTCATGCCTGAAAAAATCAGGCTCGTCAGCGCGAACAGCATCAGGCCACCTACGGTGGTGACGGCGCGCTGTTGTAACTGGCGAAGATAAGCAGGAGCAGGCATAACAAACTTCCAGACACGGAACGGCAAGTCCCGGCAGAATACATCAAGACATTTGTGTGCTTCCGAGCGGAAGGGCTGGTGTCAAAACGCGGCCATTATACGTTTTGCGCCTCTTGGGGGCGCGATCAAACCGTCTTATGTGGCAGGATCAGCACTTCTCCATAGGCGATTTGATGGGCACTGCCAGCCGCCTGCAGCGCCATTGCCAGCGGTGTCAATCCCGCGTGACATGCCGCCAGCAGCCGCATCGTACCGGCATGGCAGATGACGATCGCTGCACCACCATCACCCAGCTGGCGCTGAAGATCGGCGTAAAAGGCAGCGATGCGCTCTGCCATCTGTAGCACGCTTTCGCCGTCGCCGGGCCGATAGTGGGCCAGGTCGTCGGCCCAGGCATCGATGGCGGCGCGCGGAATGTCCTGCCATTGCTGCATCTCCCAGGCGCCAAAGTCCATTTCTACCAGGCGCGCATCGAGCAGCGGGGCTGGCGAAAGCCGTGCAGCCAGGACGGCGCAGCGCTGCAGGGGGCTGGCGTACAGGGACAGATTGCGCGGCAAGGCAGGCAGCAGGGCGGCCAGCGCCTGCTCAAGATGCTGCGGCGCTACCGGCAGGTCGGTGCGCCCGTAGCACACACCGGGAGCCACTTCGGGCTGGGGATGACGGACCAGGTATAACTGCATGGCGTCAGAAAAACTGGGCGCTGGTGTGCAGGCCGGCCAGCACGCACAGGTAGATGGTCACCTCTGTCACCTGCTGGACCGCACCGAGGCAATCGCCGGTGTAGCCGCCAAGGCGGCGCAGGAATTTACGCGCCAGCCAGAAGGTGGCAGCAAGCGCGAAGGCGACGCCACTGACGAACATCGTCCACGACAGCCAGTTCAGCCAGATCAGTAACAGGGCCGGCGCGCAGGCGGTAAGAGCGGCAATGGCAAATTCCATCGCTGACATTTTCTGCGCCAGCGGCTTGGCCTTGCCTTCTGCGCGCGCATAGTCAAGCCGCCAGATCAGCGCCGTAGCCATCAGGCGCGACAGCGGGTGGGCAAACAGCAGGGCAGCGATAACCCCCAATGGCGGCAGCATGGTCAAGGCCGCGCATTTAAGCAGCAGCAGGCAGCCGATGCCGATGGCGCCATAGGCGCCGATGCGCGAATCCTTCATGATCTCGAGCACGCGCTCGCGCGTTGCGCCGCCGCCCAGGCCATCGCAGGTATCGGCAAAGCCGTCTTCATGAAAGGCACCAGTGATATAGATGCCGGCAGCGGTAGACAGTATGGCGGCGATGGCCGGTGGGAACAGCTTGAAGCCAACCACATACACGGCGCTGGCGATCAGCGCGACCACCAGGCCCACCAGCGGGAAATAGCGCGATGCCTGGTTCAGCCATGACGGATCAAAGCCTACCCAGCGCGGAATCGGCAGGCGCGTAAAAAACTGCAGGGCTGTAAAAAACAATCGCAGTTGGTGCACGGGATGTCTTTCGCCGGTCGCTTATTCGGACTTTTCGCTGACCTGGGCCGATTCAAACGTGGCCATGCGGTTCAGGAAATTGACTGCCGCGTGCAGCAGCGGCAGCGCCAGTGCGCAACCGGTGCCTTCGCCCAGGCGCAGGCCCAGTGCCATGAGCGGTCGCCCATCGAGGGCCTCCAGCATTTGCTGGTGGCCTTGCTCATCGGAGCAGTGCGAGAAAACGCAGTAATCGAGAATCGCCGGCTGCAGGCGCGCCGCCACTAGCAGTGCACTGGTCACGATGAAGCCATCGATCAGCAGCACCTTGCGCAGTTGCGCCGCCTTGAGCATGGCGCCGGTCATCATGGCGATTTCCAGTCCGCCGAAGGTGGCGAGTATGTCGAGCGGATCGTGGGCCGCCGCGTGCATGGCCACCGCCGCTTCGATCACGCGCTGCTTGTGCAGTACGCCGTCCGCGGACAGGCCGGTGCCGGCGCCCACGCACTGCGCCACCGGGATGCCGGTCAGCTTGTGCATCAGCGCTGCGGCCGCAGTGGTGTTACCAATGCCCATTTCACCGAAGCCGACGACGTTACCTTCCAGTTCCTCCACCAGCGCCATGCCGGCTGCCAGTGCGGCCTCGCAGGTAGTGCGGCTCATGGCGGCCTGGTGGGCAAAGTTGTGGGTGCCGTTGGCGAGTTTGCGGTCAACCAGGCCGTCACGCGGACCGAAGGCGTGATTGACGCCAGCGTCGATCACGCGCAAGGCGCAGCCGGCCTGGGCGGCGAAGACATTGATGGCGCCGCCGCCGGCCAGGAAGTTTTCCACCATTTGCCAGGTAACGTCCTGCGGATAGGCGGAAATGCCTTCCGCCACCACGCCATGGTCTGCCGCAAACACCAGGATGGTCGGATTGCTCAGGGTGATATTACGGGTAGCCTGGATCAGGCCGATCTGTTTTGCCAGGGCTTCCAGTGCACCGAGACTGCCCAGCGGCTTGGTTTTATAGTTGATGGCGTTATCGAGAGCTTGTGCCAGCTCGGCATTGGCGGTAGTGGGAATGGCAGGGATGAGCATATTCTTTTTTATCTATAGAGGTGGTGCTGATAGCTGCCGCTAAGATAGCACACCGTTTCATTTCAAAAAGCCTTGCCAGCCCGTGAGGCATACGCTATAGTTCTGTCCCTCGCAGAACACAGCACCGCAACGATAGACGCGATGCTGAATGAAGCGAGAAAAAAGAAGGTTGACGAAACAAGCTAAACGCTTCATAATCTTTCTTCTTCGCTGACGAACAAAACGCTTCGTAACACAGCAAGCAGTACCGAATAAAGTTCTTTAAAAATTAACAGTCGATAAGTGTGGACGTTTGATGGAAGTGCACGCGGAACTTGTTTCCGCGATACT
>JBEVNE010000206.1:0-17412 GCA_040508275.1 Duganella sp. | reverse complement strand
CCGAGGCCGGAATGGTCACAGGCTGGTAGGTGGGGGGCTGCTCGGTGGTCATGCGGTAGTCCAATCTGAAATGCGTAACAAGTAGTGAAGCAAGTAGCGAAACAAGTAAAAAAGCGGTGTCAAACGGCTATGCTGGCGGCGACCCTGGCGCCAGTGCCGCATCCTGCAGCGGCAAAGGCGGCGGCAAGATCAGCCCTTCTGCATACGCGAGGCGTTCCAGCGCCTGCTCCATCAGCATGCGTGCATGGCCGGCGCTGCGTTCCAGGTCCAGATGCAGCGCGGCGTCAGCGGCGTCGCGGTGGGCGCACTGGGCGCTGTAGCGTTCGAAACTGGCCAGCATCGCCAGTATATCCGCCAGATGGCGCGGGCACTCGCAGGCAATGCTGGTGGAGGCAGCCGCCAGCGCTACCAGTTGCTCGTCGTCGAGACGGCGCGGCGTGGCCGGGGTGGCCGGCGCTGCTGGCGGCCTGCCGCCGCCGGCCAGCGCGCTGGCGCATAGCGCCGCCACTTCCGCTGCATCGGACGGCACCCGCGCCACCAGGCAATCGAGCTCGCGCAGGCGGCGCACGGTGGCGCTGTCGCAAAACCGGTAGAGCACCACCACGCTGCGCACCTGCACCGCACTGCGTACAGCCTGTACCAGCGGCAGCGCGGCGGCGGTCATTTCCGATGCCTCGATCAGCAGCAGATCGGCTTGCACGCCGCGCAGGGCGCCGGCGGCGCCATCGAGCTGGGCGCAACTGGCAACGATGTCGAGTTCCGGCGTGGTGCGGCTGGCTGCCAGCTGGCTGGCGACTGCGGCGCCGGCCACTGCAATGCGCAAGCGGCCATGCGCCATTGGCGCCTCGCCATGCGCCACGCCGGCCAGTTCCAGCAACTGCGCCGCATCGAGATTGGCTATGGTGCCGATGGCGTGGCCCAGGTCCACCGCCCGCTTGAGCAGTCCCAGGCGCCGCACTTGGCTGGCCGAGTACAGGCGCTGGCCGCGCGGCGAACGTCCGGCGCCCGACACGCCATAGCGGCGCTCCCACACGCGCAGGGTCTCCACCGGCAAGCCGGCCAGCCGCGCTGCCACGCCGCTGCGATAGCCTGAAGTCGCCGCTGTTGGTGCGGCCTGGTCGTCGGATTGCGTCACGGTGGTCCTGGTCGTTCCTGAAGATGTTGTTGGCGGCATTCTAGCAGTTTCCGGGTCGCAAGCTCGTGTGACCCGGTATTGAACCGGAGTCGAGCATGCTACCTCCTTCTTTTGGGAGGGGAAGCCTCGTTATACTGCGGCCTTCATATTATTAACCTTGCAAGAGAAAGGGCGCGATGACTGACACCCATCGCCGTATTGCCGTGATCGGCGCCGGGCTGGCCGGATTGTCTTGCGCGCAGCATGTGCAGTGGGCCGGTTGCGCAGTGACCATGTTTGACAAGGCTGGTGCAACCGGAGTGGTCTGCATCGGCGGCCTGCACCTGTTGGGCGGCCATACGATCAGCGAGATGTACCACGAACCTGGCCATGGCGGCTGGCGCCTGCACAGCGTTGAACATGGCGCGCACAAGGAGGGCTTCGATGCCTTGCTGCTGGCCTTGCCGGCGGCGCAGGCGGCAACGCTGCTTGAACCGCTGCTACCGTGGACAGCAATCCAGTGCAGCACGGCGGCGCTCGGCGCCGATGGCGCCAGGGTACAGCCAGCAGTCTGGCTGCCGGCTGTGCGCGTGGGAGTATGCGGCGACTGGCTGGCGGGCGGCCGCCTGGAAGGCGCATGGCTCAGCGGCCGGGCGCTGGCGGCGCAAGTGCTCGCACAGGGCGCCACTGTTACCAGCTCTTTTACAACTTCGCGATCATCGCCATCAAGGCATCGACATCGACCGGTTTGACAAAGTAAGCATCAAAGCCGGCGGCAGCCGACACTTCGCGGTCTTCGCGCCGTCCGTAGCCGGTTACGGCCACCAGGGTGGCGCCGGCGCTGGCCGGCAGCATGCGCAGTCCGCGCGCCAGGTCGTTGCCGTTAATGTCGGGCAGGCCGATATCGAGCAGGCATAGCTGCGGCGAGATTGCCTGCGCCGCCTCGAGTGCTTCGTGCGCGCTGTGCACCACCGTCACCTGGTGGCCGGCCGCCTCAAGCAGCAGCTGCAGCGTTTGCGCAGCGTCGATATTGTCGTCTACCACCAGCACGCGCAGCCGTTTGGCGCTGTTCTGCTGCGTGGTGCGAGCAGGCGTTTGCGCCTTAAGCTGCGTCGCAGCGGCACTCGACACCGGCAGCGTAATCGTGAAAGTGCTGCCCTGCTGGTCGCCGGCGCTGTCCACCGCCACCGTGCCGCCATGCAGCTCGACCAGGGTTTTGACCAGCGCCAGGCCCAGTCCCAGGCCGCCCTGCGAGCGGTCGGAATTGCGGTCGGCCTGGGCGAACAGTTCGAACACGCGACTGCGCAGTTCGGCCGACATGCCGATGCCGTTATCGCTGATGATGAAGCGGACCTGCTGGTCGTCGGCGCGCACGCGCAGGCAAATGGCGCCGCCGGCCTGGGTGTAGCGCGCGGCGTTGTTGAGCACATTGACCAGTACCTGCACCAGCCGCTTGTGATCGCCCTCGATCTGCAGCGGCTGCCGCTGCTGTCCCGGCTGTACCAGCTCGAAGCGCTGCTGCTTGGCACGCATCAGTGGCTCGGCCTGTTCGATGGCGTCGGCCACCACGGCGCCGACATCGAGCGGCGCGCGCGTCAGCGTGACCAGTCCGCGCGTCACGCGCGAGACGTCGAGCAGGTCGTCCACCAGGCGCGTCATGTGTTTGACCTGGCGCACGATGATGGCGGCCGTGCGCTGCACCGCCTCGGGCGAGGCATGGCCGCTTTGCAGCAGCTGGGCGCCGGCGCTGATCGGCGCCAGCGGGTTGCGCAGTTCATGCGCGAGCATGGCCAGGAATTCATCCTTGCGCTGGTCGGCCAGGCGCAGCAGCGCCTGCGCTTTCAGGTGCTGCGCTTCCTTGTCCTCCAGCGTGGCGGCCATGGCGTCGAGCGCGCGCGCCAGTTCGCTGATTTCCTCGTTGCCGTAGACGATGCCGCTGCGCGCACCGAGCGAGCCGGAAGCGATATTATTGGCGGTGGTGGCCAGGCGCTTGACGCGGCGCAGCACCAGCACGTCGCCGACGAACCATGCGGCCAGCATGGCCAGCACCAGCGTGATGGCCAGCGCCATCAGGTCCATGATCTGGTCATGGCGCGCCACGGCGGTAATGTCATCGACCGGAATGCCGATGGTGACCGTGTAATCGGACAGGCCGTTATTGCCGATGCGGGCAAAGCGGTGCAGGCGCTCGACGCCATCGGGACCGGTCAGGCGCACCGGCAAACCCGGTTCGCCGGCCATGGCCGCGCGCAGCTCGGGCCATACGGGTTTGCCATACCAGAGCTCCGGCTGCGGTTTGCGGGCGATGATCTTGCCTTCCGAATCGGCCGTCATCAGCACCGAACCTGGCGGCAGGGCGATGTCGGCGACGAAGCGGTCAAGCTTGGTCAGATCCAGCGCAGCGAATACAACGGCGCGCACCTTGTCCTGTTCATCGAGTATGGGGTAGGTGAGGTTGACCGTGTGCTTCTGGATCACGCGGCCAAAGATATAGCCGCCGGCGACAAAACGCTTCAGGTGCACGGCGCGGCGGAAATGCGAACGGTCGGCCAGGTTGACGCGGCCCGCCGACGGCACGGCGCTGCAGGTCACATCGCCATTGAGCTGGATCAGGCCGAAGTTGGCGTAATCGGGATTCTGGCGCTGGATATTGGCCAGCAGGCGGCTGCAGCGGGCCGGATCGCCCAGCAGGTCGGGCACGCTGGCGAGATCGCGCAGGATCTGGCGCGCGCTCTCGATCGATTGCGCCTCGTTGGCGGCGGCCAGGTTGGTCAGGCGCTGCAGGTTGTCCTCGGCCACGCTGATCGCATGTGCGCGTTCGCGCACGCCGCTGATCACGGTCATGATGGCGATCGGCGCAATGGCCAGCGCCACCAGCAGGATCAGGCGGCTGCGCAGGCTGTTAAGCTGGAACAGGAGGAACGCCATGTGCTGCGCCTAGGCGGAATGCCCGGTTTGCGCTGCAAGGCGAGCTTGCACCCCTGCCTGCAACTGCAGATGGCGCGCATTGCCAAAAGCGACCAGCGCCTGGACGCCGCGCCGCAGCGTGGCCACGTCGCCCGAGATATAGCCGATGCGCAGGTAGCCCGGTGCGCCCAGCGCATCGCCGGGCATGACGGCGACGCCGTATTCGTCCAGCAGTTGTTCGGCCATGGCCGTGGACTGCATGGCCAGCGCCGTCACGTTGAACCACAGGTAAGGGCCAGAGGCCGGGCATTGCACGCGCAGCCACGGCAGTTGCGCGGTCAGGTCCAGCACCAGGTCGCGCCGCGCGCGGTAGTCTTTCAGCATGGCGTGGTGCGGCGGCTGTTCAAAGGCGGCGGCCAGCGCCAGCTGCATGAGCATGGGCGCGGCCGCCGTGATCGGGCCTTGCAGCGCTTCCATGGCCGCCACCAGCGGCGCCGGCGCCACCGCAAAACCGGCGCGCCAGCCCATCATCGCGTAGCTTTGCGAGGCCGAGAACAGCGTCACCACCCCCAGTTCGCGCCAATCGGGACGCGACGCCAGGCTGGTATGGCTGCCCTCGAAAATCAGTTGTTCATAGCTTTCGTCGACGATGGCGCGCGTGCCGGTGCGCGCCAGCCAGGCAGCGATGCAGTCGATGTCGGCCGCCGTCAGCACCGCGCCGGTGGGGTTGTGCGGGTTGTTGATGATCAGTACCCTGGCCGGCGGCAGGCTGTCGAGCAGTTCGCGGGTGATCACCGGCGGCAGTGGCACCAGCAGCGGTTGCAGTCCGAGCAGGGTGCTGGTGGTCACATAAGCGGGCCAGTAGGGCGTGAAAATAATCACGGCGTCGCCCGGATCGGTCAGCGCGTAGAGCGCCTGGTACAGCGCCTGCTTGGCGCCGTTGGTGACGATGATATCGTCCGCCGTGGCGGCTATGCCGTTGACGCTGGCTACCCTGGCGGCCAGCCGGGTGCGGATGCCGGCGTCGCCGGCGACGGCGGTGTAAGCCAGCGCCGGCTGCTGCAAGCCTTGCTGAACGGCGGCCAGCACGGCGGGCGGCGCCGGCCAGTGGGAAATGGCGATGGAAAAATCGATCACGTCTGCACCGCGCGCCTTCATGGCGTCGGCCCGGCCATGCATGGCGGTGGTGGCCAGGGGGCGGGACTGGGCGCTGCGGCGGGATAGTAGCATCGTCTCGGCTTTAACTTTATCTAGCGTTTATTTGCTCTGGTTATAAGTATATGACGTTCATGCGCTACGGGGTTGCACGCATGACAGAGTCGTGCACCGGATGGTATCCTAATCGGCTTAACCAGCGAGGAGTGTATGCAGTACCCAACACATGCAACAAAAAAAACAGCACGGCGGACCCTGTCCCTGTCTTCCCTGTCTTCCCTGTCGCTGCTGGTGGCTTTGGCCGTGGCCAGCGCTGCCCATGCCGAGGACGTGATCAGGATCGGCCACGTGGCCGGCACCTCGGGCACGGCCGCCCACCTGGGCAAGGATAATGAAAACGGCGCGCGCATGGCGGTCGATGAATTGAACGCCCGCGGCGTCGTCATCGGTGGCAAAAAATACAAGATCGTGCTGCAGGCGGAAGATGATGCCTCCGATCCCAAGCAGGGTACCGCGGTGGCGCAAAAGCTGGTGGACGCGCGCGTGCACGGCGTGATCGGCCACCAGGTCTCGGGCACCACGATTCCGGCCTCGCGCATCTATTACAACGCCGGCATTCCGCAAATTTCGCCGTCGGCCAGCAATCCGCAGTACACGCGCCAGCGCTTCAAGTCGGCGTTCCGCAACATCGCCAACGATGAACAGCAGGGCGCCGCGCTGGCGCGCTATGCGCTGCAAAACATCCAGGCCAAACGCATCGCCGTCATCGACGACCGCACCGCCTATGGCAAAGGGCTGGCCGACGAATTTTCGCGCAATATCAAGCGCATGGGGCCGGCCGCCGGCGCCGCCATCGTCTCGACCCAGTTCACCCACGACAAGGCGACCGACTTCAACGCCATCCTCACGGCCATCAAGGCCACCAGGCCGGACATGGTGTTTTACGGCGGCATGGATGCGGTGGCCGCACCGATGCTGCGCCAGATGAAGCAGCTGGGCATGCCGGTCAAGTTCATGGGTGGCGACGGCATGTGTTCGGACTCGGTGCCGCGCCTGGCCGGCAACGGCATGAGCGACGACCAGGTGCTGTGCGCGGAAGCGGGCGGTGTGGAACCGGCGCAGGAAAAAGCGCTGGCCGATTTCAAGGCTGCCTATAAAAAGCGTTTTGGCATCGAGGTACAGACCTATGCGCCGCAAACCTATGACGCCTTGATGACGATGGTCGATGCGATGCAGCAGGCCGGATCGCCCGACCCGGCCAAATATGCGCCGGTGCTGGCAAAAATCCATCACAAGGGTGTGACCGGCGATATCGCTTTCGATGAACGTGGCGATATCAAGAATGGCGCCTTGACCATTTATACCTTCAGGGGCGGCAAGCGCGTGAAAGTAGCCGTCGTCAAGTAAGCCTGGTTGGCGGCACGGCGCCAGGCCGTGCCGTCATACTCAATTCATCAGGCGCCCGGTGGGCCGCCAAAGCCGCCAGGTCCAGGTCCGCCGGGGCCGCCAGGACCGCCCGGCCGCGGACCGAAACCGCCTTCGTTCTCGTTCTTGCCGGTGGGGCCGCCGAAGCGGTACGACAGGCCCAGGTAGAACACCCGGCCATCGAAGCGGCGCGTGCTGGTTTCACGCAGCGTGCTGCTGTTGATGATGGTTTCCATCTTGTTCTTGTCCAGCACATCGGTGACATTGGCCACCAGGTTCCATTGCGGCGTGAGCGCATGGCGCACGCTCAGGTTGAGCGTGTTGTTGGGAGAACGGTAGCCCTGTCCCGACAGCGTTTTACCCTGCATTTGCAGCGCCAGTTGCAGTTGGGTGGCAGCGTCGAACTGGTAGTTCAGGCGCGCGCGTCCGCTCAGCGAATTGGCCGTACGGGTGGAGAATATGCCCGCTTCATCCTGGGTCTTCTGCTGCATGCGCATCAGGTTGCCGCTGGTGTTGATCGTCAGCGTCGGCGTGAGCTTGCCGCTGACGGTAAATTCCAGCCCGCTCGAATGGCTGCCTTCACCGTTTTGACGCGTGGTCAGCAGCACATTGTTGGCGATGAAATAGCGGTAATCGACGATGGCGTCGGTGTCGCGCCGGTAGTAGCCGCGCAGATTGGTTTCCAGGCCGCCGAACCTGGTTTCGTAACCGACTTCAAACGAGTCGGTCTTGGTCGGCTGCAGCGCCGGGTTGCCCGATGAGACGTTGAATTCGTCGCGATAGGTCACATACGGGTTGAGGTCATTGGCCTGCGGACGGCGCAGCCGGCGTGCATAGGCAAAGCGCATATTGGCGTCGTCCGACACTTTATAGGTGGCGAACACGCTGGGAATAAAGTTGATGTAGCTGTTTTTCGCCGTGATGCTGCTGGTGATCTGGTGGATGTCGAGGTCCGTGTATTCGCTGCGCAGGCCGCCGAGCAGGCCCCAGCGCTCGTTCAGGCGCATCTGGTACGTGCCATACAGGGCCAGCACGGTTTCCTCGATATCGAAGCGGTTGGTGCGCGCCGGGTTGACGATGGCGGCCGCCGTCAGCGGGTTGATGTCGGTGTACAGCGTGTCGAAATTATTGGTGGTGCGCGCCGCTTTGTAACCGACGTTGGCGGTGCCGCCCCACAGCGGGCGCGCATAGTCGCCGGTAAAATCGACCACCCGGGTGGAGGTGTCGTTATGCTGGAAGGCGCGCGTGTCGATCATGCCGGCGCTGGCATAGTCGTTGGCGTAGCTGCTGTCGGTGTCATTGTCCGAGCGCGATACGCGCAGGTCGATCTTCAGCGTTTCGCCGGGCAGGGCGCCCTTGTGGTCGTAACGCGCACCCCAGCTGTAGTTTTTTGCGTCGCCTTCGCGCACGGTGCTGCGCACGTAGTCGAGCGCCGGACTGGTGCTGGTGGCGTCGTTCACGTAATGGTCGTTCGAACGCTGGTCGTTGCTGCGGCCAAAGTAGGACAGGCTGCCGGTCAGCGTGTCGGTCTGGTTCAGGTTGTAGCTGACGGTGCCGTTGGCGCCGACCATGTCGTTCAGGCCCTTGCTGACCGAATCCTGGGTGCTGTGCACATACTGGCCGCTGCGCGCATCGAGGCGGTCGCGGCTCACCTGCGCGGTCGAGTTGCGGCCGTCGTGGCGCACATTGAGGCCGCCCTGGAAGCCCCACGGCCCCTCGTTATAGCTGCCGTTGACGGCGCTGTTGTAGCGGCCCTCGGTGCCGGCGTTGGCGGTGACCGAACCGAAGCCGCCGGGCTTGCGGTTGCGCCGCATGACCAGGTTCAGGATCGGCCCGCCGCCGCCCTCGTTGCCAAACTGCGCGCCCGGATTGTTGATGACTTCCACCGACTCGATATCCTCGGCCGGCATCGATTGCAGCGCCGCGCCGCGGTTTTCACCTTGCAGCATGGCCGACGGTTTGCCATCCACCAGGATCTGCACATTGCTGCTGCCGCGCAGCGTCACCGTGCCGTCGGGATCGACCGCCACCGACGGCACATTGCCCAGCGCATCGGCGGCCGTGCCGTTGCTGCTCGAGACATCGGACTTGACGTCATACACCTGGCGGTCGATGCGGTTGGTGGGGCGCTCGGCCGCCACAGTGACCGAGGGGACCACCTGTTCGTCCTTGGCCTTGACGGCGGCCGGTGCGGCCTTGGCGGCGTCGCCCGACTGGGCCAGTGCTGGCGTGAAGGCGAGCAGGGAGCCGCCGAGCAGGGAGCAGGTCAGAAATATCTTTTGCATGGGGAGAGGGGCTGCGGGCTAAGAGTTGGCAGGAACTGGATGTCCGCTATTTTACAGAAGCATGGCGCCAAATCTTTCCATTTACAAATCTTTACCTACGTGTCGCTTCCGTAAAGGTACTTGGCGTTGTAGAAAAATCGCTTGCAGGAAAATCGGTTGTATAAAGATCCGCGGTGCTGGCCGCGCCGTGTGCTGGCGCACATACCGGTGCGCAGCGCTTCTTTACCCTATGGGCAGTGTCCACCGATTGAAAGTGTCATATGGCTGCTCTGAACAACCCCCAGGCGAAGAAACCGGGCCGCAAGGAAATCAACGCGGTACTGCGCAAGGTATTTGGCATTGCCGCACTGCGCGACGGCCAGCGCCAGGTGATCGACAGCGTGCTGTCGGGCAGCGATACGCTGGCCGTGATGCCAACCGGTAGCGGCAAGTCGCTGTGCTACCAGCTGCCGGCCCGTCTGCTGCAGGGCAGGGGCTTGACGGTGGTGGTGTCGCCGCTGATTTCGCTGATGAAGGACCAGGCGGAAAAGCTCGAGGAAGCCGGCATTGCCAGTGCTGCGCAGATCAACAGCAGCCTGTCGCGCAGCGCCGAACTGGCGGCGCTGGAAGGCATCGAAAGCGCCGACCATGACATCGTCTTTTGCACGCCCGAGCGGCTGGTCACGCCGGAATTCCTGGCCCTGCTGCAGCAAAGCGTGGTGGCGCTGGTGGTGATCGACGAAGCCCATTGCATTTCGCAGTGGGGCCACGATTTTCGCCCGGCCTACCTGGAAATCGGCGCCGCGCTGGCAGCGCTGGGGCGCCCGCAAGTGCTGGCGCTGACGGCTACCGCCACCGACGAGGTGATCACCGATATCCGTACCCAACTGGGCCGTCCGCGCATGGCCGTGATCAATACCGGGATTTACCGGCCCAACCTGCACTACCGCGTGCGGCAGGTGACCAATCCCGATGAAAAAGCCGCCCAGGCGCTGCAGCTGGTGCGTGAGACGGCCGGCGTGGGCATTATCTACGCCGCCACGGTCAAGGCTGCAGAAGAAATGTACACGCTGCTGGAAAACGCCGGCGAGAGCGTGGCGCTGTATCACGGCAAGCTGCGCGCGGCCGAGCGCAGCGAGAACCAGAACCTGTTCATGAGCGGCGAACGACGCGTGATGGTGGCCACCAACGCCTTTGGCATGGGCATCGACAAGCCCGACACCCGTTTCGTCATCCACCTGCAGGTGCCGGCCAACCTCGAGGCGTATTACCAGGAGTCGGGCCGCGCCGGCCGCGATGGCCTCGACGCCCAGTGCACGCTGCTGTACTACCACGCTGACAAGCGCTTGCAGCAGTTTTTCCTGATCAAGCACTATCCGCAGCCGCACGAGCTGCGCGCCGTGTATGAGGCTGCGGCTGCGCTGGCGGCCGAAGGCGAACGCACTTTCACGGCGGCCGACCTCAAGCCGAAGCTGGCGCAGATCGCCGCCAGCCAGTTGACCATCTGTCTGAAAATGCTCAAGGATGGCAAGCTGCTCAAGCGCAGCCGCAAGCTCGATTATGCGCTGGCGCCGCAGTCCGCTGGCGCCGTACCCAAGGAGGCGCTGTTTGCCCACCTGGCGCAGGTGTACGCCGACAAGCACCAGCGCGACCGCGAAGGTCTGGAACAGATGGTTGGCTATGCGCAGAGCGGTTATTGCCGCTGGAAGCTGCTGCTCGATTATTTTGGCGACCAGTCGCCCGGATTCGAGCAATGCTGCCGCTGCGACAACTGCCTGGCGCCGCCAGCGATCGGCGCGGCGCCGATTGCGCTTGCCACCGCAACGCCGACGGTGCAGGCGGAGACGCCGCAAGTGCACCCCGCAGCAGCCCCGCTACATGTGGTTGCCCCCGGCGTTACCTCGCTGGGCATGCCTACGGCAGCACCTCGAACAGCAGCAGCTGCGTAACCTGTTTCTGGTTGAAGTTATCGTCGGAAATCAGCACCAGGCTGGCGTGGCCATTGGCCAGCCGTGGGCCGAACGACATGCCTTCGAGGTTGTCGATCAGCGGCAGCGGTAGCTTGTTCAGGTCCAGCACCAGGCGCTTGCTCAGCATGGTGTAGCTGGCGCTGGAAGCTGGATTGCTGCCTGCCAGCGTGCGCAGATGCTGGACGTCGGTGGCGCCGGTGGTGTCGATCTCGTAGATGCGCACAAAATCGTGGTAATTGCCGTTTTCATCCTGCACGCCCGAGCGTTCCATGACCAGTGCACGCGTGTCGCTGAGGGCCAGCAGTTCGGAAATGCCATTGTCCGCGTGCTTGCCCTTGCCTGGCACGGCGGCAATCGGGCCGAGGGGATAGGCGTACTGGCCCAGCACCTTGCCGTCGCGGCTGAAGCGGGTGATGCGGTTGACGGCGCCGTGCACGGGATCGGGCGGCGCGCCGTCCTGGTATAGCGGGCCCTCCATCGACACCCACAGCGAATTGCCATCGGGCGTGAAGCTCATGCCCTCGAAAGCCTGGTTGTTGCGCGGCCCGTTCTGGCGGCGAGGATCGGCCTTGAACAGCGCCGGCATCGGCATCTGGTACAGGTAGCGGCCATCGGTGCCGGCCTTGCGTACAAAAGGATCGAGGTCGAGCGAGACGTCGCCTTCGCTGGCGTACCAGATGGCGCCATCCAGCGGGTCCACGCGCACGGTTTCCAGGTCGGGCACGACGCCGCCCAGGCGGACAAAATCGTCCTTGGCTGGATAGGGCGTGCCGTCCGCCTGCAGCAGCGTGGTGACCGCCGTCAGTTGCACCGAGCGGAACGCCTGGGCGTCATAATCGAGGCGCGCGCGGTAAAAACGCGCCGGCTGGTGTTCGGAGCGGTCGTCGCTGATCATTACCCAGTCGCCGCGCGCGGCGTCGTAATCGATGCCGGACAGGCCGCCGACCATGGTGCCCTGGAAGGACAGGCGCCACGGCAGCCGCTGCTCGCCGATCAGGCGCAGCGAAGAAATCGACGATGGCGTGAGCGAGGATGGCGTGACGGGGGATGCCGGCAGCTGCGCGCAGCCGGCGGCCAGCAGCACGGGAATGGCAAGCGCAAGCGCGCCGCAGCGGCGCAGCAGGGGAATTGCAGGGATAACAGCCTTCATGATCGTTGCGGTAGCGATGAAGGCGGCAGTATAGCTGCGATTGGCGCTGGACGTGCTGCGCGTTGCGGCTCCCACGTGAAAGCAGTCAGGCTACCTGTGCCTGCTCCTTGCCAGTGCGCACTGGCTGCGTTTCATCCTGGTCCAGTTCATGCTCCTCGTCTTCCTCGCGGCTCCACGCCGGGAACGGATCGGGGTACAAGCTCCAGATGGCCATGCCGCTGGCCAGCTCGGCATCGCTCAGCACACAATCGCGGAACGCCGCTTCCAGCGCTGCCCGGTCCATCCGGCGGCCGATGAACACCAGTTCATTCTGGCGGTCGCCATACGGTTCTGCCCATACTGCTTCGATGGCTTCGCGGTCTGGATCGCCGGCCGGCGGCCAGTGCGCACGGTCGCTGGCGGCCCACCACTGGCCGACCGGCTCCACCGAGGCGATGCGGCCGGCGCGCGAATACGCCACTGCCCACTGCGGCCGGCTGGCCAGCCAGATATAGCCTTTGGCGCGGATCAGGCCTGGCAGGGCCAGGTCGAGAAAAGCGTTGAAACGCTGCGGATGCAGCGGGCGCCGCTCGCGCAGCACAAAGCTGTCAATGCCGTATTCTTCGGTTTCCGGCAGGTGCAGGCCGGCCAGTTCACGTGCCCAGCCGGCCATCTGGCTGGCCTTTTCCAGGTCGAACTTGCCGGTGCCGAGAATTTTATGCAGCGCCACCCGGCCATGTTCTGCCAGCACCATGCTGGCGGTGGGGTTGAGCGCCTTGATCACGGCGCGTACTTCGCCCATCTGCTCGACGGTGATCAGGTCGGTCTTGCTGACCACGATCACGTCGGCAAATTCGATCTGTTCGGACAGCAGCGCGGCCAGCGAGCGGTCGTCGCCTTCGCCGGCGGTCTGGCCGCGTTCGGCCAGGAAGTCGCTGCTGTGGTAGTCGGCCAGCAGGTTGACCGCGTCCACCACGGTCACCATGGTGTCGATACGGGCCACATCGTTGAGGGCGTCGCCATGTTCATCGACAAAATCGAAGGTGGCCGCCACCGGCATCGGTTCGCCGACGCCGGTCGATTCGATCAGCAGGTAGTCGAAACGGCCCTCGGCGGCCAGCTTGCGCACTTCCAGCAGCAGGTCTTCGCGCAGCGTGCAGCAGATGCAGCCATTGCTCATTTCGACCATTTTCTCCTCGGTGCGCGACAGCGCGGCGCCGGCGTTGGCGCTGCCGTGGCGCAGCAGCGAGGCATCGATATTCACTTCGCTCATGTCGTTGACGATAACGGCCACGCGCAGGCCTTCGCGGTTGGCCAGCACGTGGTTGAGCAGAGTGGTTTTGCCTGCCCCTAAAAAGCCGGAAAGAACGGTGACGGGAAGACGGGAATCGGTAGTTGGCATGGAGGGCTCACTGGAAAAGTTCACGGATGCGGAAACATGGAATTGCTAATGCAAGTTGGTTGCATCATAAGTCCGAATCTCCACTAATGCAAGTTAACTGCATTAGTGGTCCGTGGAATGCCGGGTGTCCAGATGCCTGCGTGAGCGTTCGATTACTTTTTGGTGGCGCAGTGCGGGCAGGTGCCCTTGATCAGGAAATCCATTTCCTGGCTCTGGAAGCCGCTGGGCAGTGCGATGGTGCGGGGCAGGGGAACTTCGGTGAAGCAGGTCACTTCTTCGCAGTGGGTGCACTGGAAGTGGGCGTGTTCGTGGGCGTGCTGGCCGGCGCCGGCGCGGAAGCGCCAGACCTGGTCGGCGCCGGCGATGCGGTGGATCAGCTCATTCTCGGTCAGCCATTCGAGCACGCGGTACAGGGTGACGGAATCGAGCGCCTCATCGGACAGATGCTGCTGGATGTCGTGGTGGGTCAGCGATTTCTCTTGCCCCATCAGGAACTCGAGCACCGTCACACGCTGTCGGGTAACGCGTGCGCCGGTGGCGCGAATCAGCGCCTGTGCCTGGTCTGTGGACGATGTTTGCATGGATGGAGCCTGGTTCCGGTTTGTCAATTTTTCGAGGTTTCCTTCCCTGGAGGGGGTCTATGTTACCACGCTTGCGCCGGCTGAATATCGACGCCCCATTTGCGGCAGTTTCATGATCGCTTACTGTAATTGTCGAAGGATGGCTAAATGGCAATTTTAAAAATAAAGACAGATAGTGTCAAAAATGGAAAGTCATCGCTACCCTAATATTTATTTGTTAAAAATATCAGGTGAGAAAAAGATGAGCGATTTGCTGGTACTGGGCCATGATGCCGCCCGTAGTCAGGAGCTGGCCTCGCTGTTTCAAAATGCCGGCTATGAGGTGGTGGAAGTGCGCGATCTTATATCGTGTTGCCGCCGATTACAGTCCGACTTGCGCCGGCAGCACTATATACCTGCGGCCGTGGACGATGCGGGCAGTCCCCGCGGCGTGACGATTTTCAATCCGCAACCGCATCTCCCCGCGCGTGGCGCCGAACTGCTCAGCTGCATCCTGGAACTGGCACGGCAGCTCCAGTCCGGCTGGCGGCTGAGCCTGCGCCATCGCCGCCTGGCCTCGCCGGAGCATGGCGCCGTGCCCCTGACCACGCTGGAATTCGGGTTTATCAAGATGTTTACCATGGTGGAAATGGGCGAGGCGGTGTCGCGCAAACAGATCGTGCAGGCGTTTGGTGAAGACTGACATACGACCAGAACCGTATTGACACGATGGTGCGGCGTTTACGCCACAAAGTAGAAACTCGGCTGGGCGTTAAACTTCCCTTGAATACTGAGCGCGTGCGCGGATTTTCGTTTGGCGATGTATTAAGGATAGATTTATGAATGCAAAGCGGTATTTTTGATGGCCACAATTCGTCATACTCGCGTATTCTTATGCCGGGATAATCAGACTAGCATTACCTGGTTTTATTTTACGATTATTGAGGAGTATACGATGAAAAGTCACCGATTATCACGCGCCAGACTGGCTATTATATTGGGGTGCCTGCCGTTGCTGGCACAGGCGCAGTCGCGCGAACCTGTTGCCTTGCCCGCGCTGGGCGCCGACCTGTCGCAAACTTCTGTATCGGGCATCTCGTCCGGCGGTTTCATGGCGGCGCAACTGGCCACGGCGTATTCCGCGTCATTCATGGGCGTAGGGGTGATCGCTGCCGGGCCGTATTATTGCGCCGGCACTTACCCGCAGCTATCACTGCTGCAAAATGCCGTGACCACCTGCATGACGCCAATCGCTTTCCCGGTTGGCCCCCGGGCCGATGTGTCGCTGGCCAATGCCAGAAAATTTGCCTACGATGGCCGCATCGATCCCGTGGAAAACCTGGCGCGCCAGCGCGTGTACGTGTTCAGCGGCGCCAGCGACTACACCGTCAAGACCATGGTCAGTGACACCGTGCCCAAGTATTATGAGCTCGCCGGCGCCAAGGCTCCCGGCCAGGTGCTTTATCGCAAAAATGTCAACGCCGGCCATTCGATTATCGTCAACAGCGATGATGCCGTGGCGTGCAACGACACCCGTCCACCGTATATCAACAACTGCGGTTTCGTGCAGTCGCACGAGTTGCTGCGCCAGATCTACGGCGCCGACAGCGCCGCACCACCGGCAACCCGCGCCGACGGCGAGTTGCTGCGCTTCGATCAGCGCCCCTTCGTCAAGGGCTATCGCGCCAGCATGGACAGCGATGCCTACGTCTATGTGCCGCAAGCCTGCAAGGATGGCGGCTGCAAGGTGCACGTGGCGCTGCATGGCTGCCTGCAGGGCGCCAGAAACATCGGCGACCGTTTTTATCGCGGCACCGGTTACAACGAGTATGCCGATACCAACCGCCTGATCGTGCTGTATCCGCAGGCGGTGCCGTCCAGCCGCATTCCGGCCAATCCCAAGGGCTGCTGGGACTTCTTTGGCTATAGCGACGACGATCCTTCACGGTCGGCGTTCTTTACCAAGGATGCGCCGCAGATGCTCGCCATTATGAACATGGTCAAGCGTCTGGGCGAGCCGGTAACGTCTGCACCTGCCGCTACGCCTGCGCCGTGAGCGCATACACCGTCACTTCAAGGAGAACCGCAAGATGAGTACCCAGCCATCAACCGCATCACAGTCCTTGCAACCGCTGCTGGCGGCCCAGGCCCAAATGGCCCAGGCGGCGCAGGCAGCACTCGACGCAGGCCAGCAGTTGCGTGAGCGACAATCTGCCGCCGGCCTTGGCCTGCTGCATGCGCAGCTCGACCTGCTCAACGGCGGCTTTGCCGGTCCCTCCGGCCGGCAACTGGCGCAGCTGCAGTTCCAGTTCATCGACAACCTGGCCAGCGGGCAGAAAGAAACGCTGCGCCTGGGCGTGGAGCGCACGCAGCAATATCTGGCCGACCTGCGCCGCACCGTCAGCGGCGATGAAGTCTCGATTACCACGCTCGGGTATTTCAAGGATCTGGGCAAGGTGCTGCACGATGGCGCCGAGCAGGCCGCAACGCTGATCAATTCCACCAGCGCCGCCAGCACCGTGCTGACCCGGCAGACGCTGGACGAAGCGATTGAGGCAGCCAAAACCTGACGACCGCTTTGTCCTGGTCAGGACGTTGTAACCATTCGGGCCGCTGATGCGGCCCGAATGATTATGGATAGTCAGTTGTTCAACGCTTCCAGCGGCAGGTCGAGCAGATGGTCTGGCACCGTGCGCCCGTAGATATTGCCAAACAGCGTGCGGGCCTGGTCGGCGGCCTGGCGGAAGCGGCGGCGCAATTCCTCGCGCACCGTGGCGTCGGCGCTGGCCTGGTAGCGCGCCTGCAGTTCCTGCATGCCGCGTCACTGGTCCTGCAGCGGCGACATGGTGTCGCCAGCGGCGCGGCCGCCCACGTAGGCGCCCTGGCTCATGCCCATCAGCGTGAGCAGCGTGGCCGAAATCTGGATGTCGGCCAACTGGTCGGCGCCCGCTGCGATCACATAGGCGGCAATCACGCAGGTGAACGCCACCATCTGGAACTTGTAGATGTCGAAGCGCTGGTTCGACATCAGCAGTTCCCCCACGCCGGCCTTGTGATCCACTTCTGCCGGCGGAGCATTGAACCAGCCCAGGCGCTGGGCGTAACTGTAGTCGGCCGGTTCGAGCTCCTTGCGGATGGCGCTGGTGAGCTGGGTGCCTGCCGCGCCGGCTGACTGGTAACAGCCGGTACTGTGGCTGCAGCCAGCAGGTAGAACACCATGGCAAACACCAGCTCCGCGCTGACGCTGGCGCTCTTGCTGGAGATGTCGAGCTCCAGATCGGCGCCGAAATAGGAGGCGCCGCGCTTGCCGCCCTGGTATTGAAAGGCGGCGATGCTCAGCTTGACGGCCTGGTGGCGCTCCCAGAAACGCCAGGTGCCCTTGAGATCATGGCCGTTGTCGAACTCAAAGGCGCGCGGCGTGTGGAAGTGGATGCGCGTGGTGTGCACCATTTCATTGGCATGCGGGGGATGCGGCTGCTTGATCAC
>JBEVNE010000195.1:0-6390 GCA_040508275.1 Duganella sp. | reverse complement strand
GATGCGCTGCCGCTGACCATCACGCGTTATGGCCGCTATCTGACCGTGCTGTCCTGAGATTCTTTTGACCGCCAAAATTTTTTTGAAATATTTTTTAAAAAGTGCTGACGCTTTGGCTGCGTCGTTGCACATGGGTTGTGAAGCGCTTCAGTGGAAGCGCGTAACCACCTAGCGAGGCGCGTTTTGAAGACATCCCATCCTTTCCTGGCCCTGTTGGCCATTCCCGCAGCGGTACAACTGCTGGCCGCGCCGAGCGCGCTGGCGCAGTCGCCGCAATCGTCACGCCAGGCTTACCAGCTGGCCGGTGCACCGCTCGACCAGACGCTGTTGCGCATCGCCGCCGACAGCGGCGTGGCGCTCGTCTACGATCCGCGTCTGGTCGAAACGGCGCGCTCGGCCCCCGTCAACGGCACCTACAGCGCCACCGAGGCTATCACGCGCGCACTGGAAGGTACGGGCTTCGAGCTGACCACCAGCGGCGGCGGGCGCACGCTGACCATCCGTCGCGCCGCCACACCGCCGAGCACGGCATCGCGCCCGCTGCAGGCCATCATGGCGCCGGCCGTGCTGCGCCAGCCTGCCGCCAGGGCGCCGCTGACTCCCGTCGCAGCAGTCGCTGTCGTGGAAGAGGTGGCGCGCGTGACCATCAACGGTAACCGCAGCACGCGCAAGGAAGACGAGAGCGACGATCCGCAGCGCACGCCGACGTCGTCCTACCGCGTCAGCGGCGAACAGCTGGAGCAGCAAAACCTGACCACGCTGGAAGACTTGCAGCAACTGGTGCCGGGCCTGGTCATCCAGAGCACCGACCCTTCCGATACCCAGATCACCATTCGCGGCGTCGGTGACGGCGGCGGCCAGGCCAGCGGCGACGCCAATATCGGCATGCCGGGCAGCGTCGCCGTGTATGTCGATAATGTCTACCTGGCGCGTCCCGGCATGCTCGGTAACGGCCTGGGCGACATTGCCTACGCCGAAGTGCTGAGCGGCGCGCAAGGCACGGCCTTCGGCGCCAACGCCACCGGTGGCGTGCTCAATATTCAAACGCGCGCACCGAGCTTCACGCCGGAGGCGTCGGCGACCGTCTCCTACGGTGAAAATGGCTACACGCGCGGGCGCGCCATGGTGTCCGGTGCGCTGTCGGACAACTGGGCCGGCCGCCTGAATCTGGTGTACAGCAATAACGACGGCGCCGTCACCAATATCCGCAACGGCCACCGCCTGAATGGCGGCTCCAGCACCGGCCTGCGCGCCCAGGCACTGGACCGCCAGGGCGACGCCTTCAACCTGCGCCTGAGCGCAGACTACAGCAACAGCAACAGCCAGCCAACGCCGGTGCTGCTGGCCACCAATGTATTCAGTGGTACGGACGGTTATGTCACGCGCTCGCGCCAGATCGGCAACAACATCGTGTTCGGTCCCCAGGTTGACCTCGACGATGAAAACCGCATCCACGTCAAGCAGGGCGGCCTGTCCGCCGTGGCGCAATGGAATTTCGACAGCGGCTACAAGCTGCGCTCGGTCACTTCCGTACGCTCGTTCCGCTCCGAACCGACCATGGCCGACGGCTTCAGTGTGAATGTGTATAACAATACCGGCACCGCCGTGCGCGACCGCACCTGGTCGCAGGAACTGCGCCTCGATTCGCCGCGGGGCGAGCGCTTCGACTATGCGCTGGGCCTGACCTACCTGGGGCAGAACCTCAACACGGTGGCGCATACGCGCTATGGCGTGGGGCCGATACCGGGCATTTACCTCGGTTCGACCGCATTCAACAACCTCGATGTGATCCGCCTGGGCACGCTGCGCGACCGCATGCTGTCGCCCCATGCGCAAGGTACGCTGCACCTGGCGCCAGCCTGGGACCTGACTGCCGGTGTGCGCGTGAATTACCAGGAGAAGGGCGGTCAGTTCGTGCGTTACAACCGCGTGGCCTTCAACTCCGGCTACCTGCAGGAATACCACACGCTGCCCTCGGCCACGCTGGTGCTGCGCCACACCATCAATGATGACTGGAACACCTACCTGGCCACCTCTTACGGCGAAAAATCGGGCGGCCTGAATATCTCGGCCGGGGCGGCGCGCCAGGCCGGCCTCGATTCCCTCTACATCAAGCCGGAAAAAACCAGAACCGTGGAACTGGGCGTGAAGGGCGCGCTGTGGGGCGACAAGCTGTCGCTCAAGGCCGACGTGTTCCAGACCGAGATCAGCGACTTCCAGACCCAGGGCTACAATCCGGACGACCAGCAAACCTACCTGATGAACGCCGGCACCTTCCGCTCGCGCGGCGCCGAAGCCACACTGCGCGCCGCCGTCACGCGCAACTTCCAGCTTGACCTGGCCGGCGTGTATAACGACGCCCGCTACAGCAGCTACCGCAATGCCCGCTGCGCGCCGGAAGTCACGCTGTCGCCACGCCCGCCCGCCTCGTGCGACCTGACCGGCCAGCGCGTGTTCAACGCACCCAAGGTGACCTGGAACCTCAATGCGCGCTACCAGTGGCGCACCGAGAACGGCCTGAATAACTTCGTCAGCGGCCGTTATTCGTATCGCAGCTGGATGTACGGCACCGTCGATAACTCTTCGCTCACCCGTGTGAGTAGTTATGGCGTCGCCTCGTTTTCGGCCGGCACCGGTGGTAAGCTGGAAAACGGCGAATGGAGCGCCTCGCTATGGCTCAACAACGCCTTTGACAAGCAGTACTATCGCCGCGTTGGCGCTGGCGATTACGGCACCGTCTGGGGCTGGCTGGCCGATGGACGCACCGCCGGCGTGACGCTGGCGTACAAATATTAAATCATCAAGTTCGGAGCAGCAGGCATGAGTGGAACACTGGAGCGTCGTCAATTCATCAAACTGGCATCGTTGCTGACGGGCGGCGCTTCGGCGCTGGCGCAGGCCACGCCGGTCGCTGCGCAAGCCAAGGCGCCAGCGGGCGGTATGGCCGTGACTGGCACCGGCATCGGCACAGCGGGCGAAACCCCGCTGTACTGGCTGGAAGGCCAGCCTGACAGTTTTGCCGGCGCCACCTGGGGCGTGCCGTGGCCGCAAGGCCGGATTGCCCGCGATACGGCGTTTGCCTTGCACAGCGGGGCGGATAACAAAGGTCAGCCAGTGCAATCATGGCCGCTAGCCTATTGGCCGGACGGCACGCTGAAATGGTCGGCGCACGCCTTGCCGCCGTCGGCTGACGGCGCCCGCCCGCAGGCCGGCTACACGCTGCAACCGTTGCCGGAACAAGCTGCCCGGAGCACGCCTGCGGGCAGCCTGCTTGCCAAAGAAAGCGCCAGCACCATCGAGATCGATACCGGCGTATTGCAATGCACGCTGCCGCGCAGCGGCGCGGTGCTGGTCAGCGCCATGCGCCGCAACGGCCAGCAGTTGCTGCGCGATGGCCGGCTGGTGCTGCTGGTCGATGGCGCGATTGACGATGAAACCCAGGGCGCCAGCCGGCGCGCGTTCGACAGCGCCATCGACAAGGTGACGCTGGAACAGAACGGCCCGCAGCGCACCGTGGTGCGCATCGAGGGCAGCCACCGCCACCGCCATGGCGATGGCGCACGCCTGCTGCCGTTCGTGGTGCGCCTGTATTTTTACAAGAACTCCGACGCGGTGCGCCTGCTGCACACGCTGGTGTATGACGCCGACCCGGCCAGCGCCTATATACGCGGCGTGGGACTGCGCTTTGGCGTGCCGCTGGCCGCCGAACTGTACGACCGTCATATCCGTTTTGTCGGCGACAACGGCGGCGTGTTCGCCGAAGCCGTCAAGGGTCTGACCGGCTTGCGGCGCGACGCCGGCCAGGCCGTGTACGACGCCCAGTTGTCGGGCCGCGCCGTGCCGCTGGCGCAGATGTCGGCGCAAGTCAAAAAAGGCTTGCCGTATATTCCACCGTTTGGCAGTTACTCGCTGCTGCAATCGCATGCCGACGGTTTTTCGATCAGCAAGCGCACCAGTGCCGGTCATGGCTGGATCAAGGCGGCCAGCGGTGCGCGCGCGTCCGGCACCGCTTACCTGGGCACGCCGACCGGCGGCGTGGCGTTTGGCGTGCGCAATTTCTGGCAGAGCTATCCTGGCCAGATCGATATCAGCGGCGCCGAAACCGCATTGGCCACGGTGACCATGTGGCTGTGGGCGCCGCAGGCGCCGGCCATGGACCTGCGCTTCTACCATGACGGCATGGGCGAGGACACCCACGAAAAGCAGCGCGATGCGCTCGATATCACCTACGAAGATTACGAGCCCGGTTTTGGCACGCCGCTTGGCGTAGCGCGCACCAGTGAACTGCAATGGCAGCTGCTGCCGGCCACGCCGTCCAACGAACAACTGGTGGCGATCAGCCGCCGCATCCAGTCGCCACCGCAGCTGATCACACCCGTGGGCCGCATCTACCAGGCCGGCGTGTTCAGCGACTACTGGAGCCCGGCGCCGGCCCAGCCCAACGCCGAGCAAACCAAACTGGCCAAGCAGCTGGCCTGGAGCTTCGATTTTTATCGCAACCAGGTCGAGTACCGCAAATGGTATGGCTTCTGGGATTACGGCGATGTGATGCACACCTATGACAACCAGCGCCATGTCTGGCGCTACGATGTCGGCGGCTATGCCTGGGACAACTCCGAGCTGTCCACCGATATCTGGCTCTGGCATTATTTCCTGCACACGGGCCGCGCCGACGTGTTCCGCATGGCCGAAGCGATGACGCGCCACACCGGCGAGGTCGATGTGCACCATATCGGTCCTTTCAGTCCACTCGGCTCGCGCCACAATGTCCAGCACTGGGGCGACAGCGCCAAGCAGTTGCGCATTTCAACGGTGATCAATCGCCGTTTCATGTATTACCTGACGGCCGACGAGCGTATCGGCGACCTGATGACGGCGCAGATCGACGCCGTCAACCGCCTGCAAACCGTGATCCCGGGCCGCAAGATCGGCCAGGTGGCGCCCACCGTGGACCCGGAAAACCATGCCAGCGTATCGTTCGGTACCGACTGGGGCGCGATCGCCGGCGCCTGGTTCACCGCCTGGGAGCGCAGCGGCCAGCACGAGATCCGCGACAAGCTGTTGCGCAGCATGGCCAGCATTGCTGCCCAGCCCGAGGGCTTCCTGGCGGGGGGCGGCACCATGAATTTGCGCACCGGCGCCTTCATCGTCGAAAAAGAAAAGAAAATCAATGTCTCGCACCTGAGCGCCGTGTTCGGCCTGCCGGAAATCTGCAGCGAGTTGATACGCAACGTGCCGCAGCCGGCCTTCCGCGACGCCTGGCTGCGCTACTGCCGCCTGTACAACGCCACGGAAGCCCAGCAAAAGGCCGAACTGGGCCAAAGCCTCGGCAAGCTCAATCTGGGCCAGGGCCATGCGCGCCTGCTCGGCTATGCCGCCGTGCAGTGGCAGGACCGCGCGCTGCTCAAGCGCGCCTGGGCGCAGTTCTACGAGGGCAAGGCAGGGCTGCTGGACAAAGACCTGGTGGCGCGCCGTGTGAGCCCGCCGCTGGTGCTGCGCGAGATCGAGGAAGCGCCGGCCATTTCCACCAATGCGATTGCCCAGTGGGGCCTGGGCGCGCTCGGCATGATGGCGCTCGATGCCAGCAGCGCCACCGTGTTCCGCGATGATTTCGAACGCTTCGATCCGCGCTGGTGGGCGGTGGAAGCTGAAGCCGGCAACACCGCGCAGGCCGCGCAGGTGGCGGCAGGCGCCCTGGTGCTCGATGCCGAGCGCGGCCTGACAGTCTGGCTGCGCAAGCAACTGGTAGGGCATTATGAAATCAGCTTTACCCGCACCGTGCTGGCCGAGGGCAAAGCGCACGAACGGCTGTCGGACCTGAACTTCTTCTGGGAGGCCCAATTGAACGCCGCTCCGGGCGCCAGCCCGTCCAGCCGCTCGGGCAAGCTGGAAGAGTATGACAGGGTGCCGATGTTCTACGCCGGCGTAGGCGGCAATACCAACACCACCACGCGCTTCCGCTATTACGACGGCAGCGGCGAGCGCAAGCTGCTGCAGGAATACCTGGCCAAGGACTACCTGCTCAAGGCCAACCACCCGTACCGGATCCGCATCGTGGTCGATGCCAAGGGTACGCGCCTTTATGTCGATGACCGCGAATACTTCTCGGCGCCGGGCCCGCAGGCAGGCGGCGGCTACTTCGGCCTGCGCACCACGCAGTCGCGCCAGAAAGTGGAAAACTTCGTGGTGCGGCGGCTGGGCTAGGGGCGATTAAAAACGGACATCCACGCGCAGCTCGGCCGTGCGTGGATCGCTGGGCGTGATCATGCCGAAGCTGTCGATATTGATCGGCCGGATGCGGTTTTCGATATTGTTGACGCGCGCCAGCGCGGTCCAGGCGCCGTGCTGCGGCGTATAGCGCAGGCTGGCGCTGCTCTCGGTGCGGCCCGG
>JBEVNE010000182.1:0-9027 GCA_040508275.1 Duganella sp. | reverse complement strand
GGCGAACCACTGGCCCTGCACACCGCACTGAGCGAATCGCACACCATGCTGATCTCGCTGGTGGTGGGCGCTTTCGTGGTCACGGGCCTGTACCGCTGGGCGGCGCAGCGTGGCAGGCAGGTGGCGGCTTAAGCACGCTGCCTGATCAACTCAGGCAACAATCCTGCCGGTGTTGGGAGCAGCCCAAACGACAGGCGCTCTCGCCGGCGCCTGCGACACCAGGCTGCTCACGGTGTCGAGGCGTGCGATCTGCTCTGCCGACAGCTCCAGCCCCAGAGCGCCGAGGTTGTCGGTGAGCTGGGTCACTGCACGCGGTCCGATGATCGGCACCGCGCCATGCGTGCCCGCCCAGGCAATCGCGACCTGGCCTGGCGTGGCGCCAAGCTCACCTGCGATGGCGATAACGGCATCAAGGATGTGCGTGCGCTGTGCCGAGTTCTCGGCCTGGAACACGCGACCACCAAAACCTTCCGCGCGGCCCTTTTCACCGGCCCGATACTTCCCGGTCAACATGCCCCCGCCCAGCGGGGACCAGGTCACCATGCCGAGTCCCAGTGCCTGTGATGCGGGCAACAGGTCAGCTTCCGGCTCGCGATGGACCAGGCTGTGCTCGAACTGGGCAGCGGCAATCGGCACTGCACGCGTGAGCTCGGCGAGTGTGACCGCCCGAGCCAGGCGCCAGGCAGGAAAATTGGACAGGCCCGCATAGAGTATCTTGCCGGCCCGCGCCAGGTCCTCGAAACCGCGAATAATTTCTTCGATGGGCGTGACGCCATCGGGGTGATGCGCCCAATAGATATCGATGCGATCGGTCTTGAGCCGTTTCAGGCTGGCCTCAACAGAGGCGACCATGGACTTGCGGCTATTCCCGGTGACCAAGCGGTTGGCGTTGGGCGCCGCACCGTTGCTGAACTTGGTGGCCAGCACAAAGTCCTCACGCCGTCCTTGCAGCAGGCTGCCGATCAGTTCCTCGGATTGGCCGAACTGGTACACATCCGCCGCATCGATGAAGTTGCCACCTGCCTCAGCATAGGCGTTGAATACCGCCCTGCTCACATCAGGATCGGCGCCGTGGCCCCAGCCCGTGCCAAAGTTGCCTGTGCCGAGTGCCACCTGGGAAACCTGCAAGCCTGTCTTGCCAAAGGTCGTGTATTTCATAGTGTGCTCCACCGGGTAAGTTGATGTACTGGCTGCCAATCAAGATAAAGGGCGCAATCACGCGGCTTCATCGCAGCGCCCAAACATGATGGTCATCATGAATGAATCCAAGTATGATGACCATCATGAATGTTGTCAAGCACGAGAAAAAGGGAAAACCGTATGCGCTATCCAGCACATGAAACTGCGGAACGGCACCAGAAAATTCTGGAAGAGGCCGCCCGGCTGTTCAGGGGCAAAGGCTTTGCAGGCGCCAGCATTGGCGATGTGATGAAGGCCTCGGGCCTGACACACGGCGGGTTCTACGCCCATTTCGATTCCAAGGATGCGCTGGCATGTGCCAGCCTGGAGCATGCCCTGGAACAAAAACTCGAAGAAATCCGGCGCCGCTCCAGTAGTGGCGACGATGCCAGGGCACAGGTGTTATCGGGCTATCTGAGCACATCGCACCGGGACCATCCGGAAGCAGGCTGTGCCATGGCAGCACTGGCTGTCGATGTCGCGCGCGAACCTGCGTTGCAGGCCAGTTTCACGGCAGGCCTGAAGTCGATGGTGGCAACCCTTGCCAAGAACCTTCCCTGGAAACGTGCGCGCCCCAAGCAGCAGCAAGCCCTGTGCTTCACCGCCGCGATGGTGGGCGCCATGGTGCTGGCGCGCGCGGTCGACGATGCCGATTTTTCCGACGCCATCCTGTCCTCCGTGCGGGAGGAATTGCTGGCGCGTTAATGCATTGATGGCATTTAAAAAGAGGAGTGTGAAAATGGAAGATGTGATTGCACGCTGGCGTGCCGAAGAAGACGCGGTACGTACTCTTCTGGGCGCCCCGGGGGTAGCCGCTGGCACAGACGCTGCCGGTATGTCGGGGCTGGAGATGTTGCAGCGTATTTTTACCGGGGAGTTTCCCTCGCCACCGATGGGCGAGACGCTGGACTTCGTGCCCATCAACATGGCACACGGTGAGGCCGTCTTCCAGGGCCGGCCGCAACGCAAGCACTACAATCCGCTCGGCACGGTGCATGGCGGCTGGTTCGCCACGCTGCTCGACTCGGCCGTAGGCTGCGCCGTGCATTCCACACTACCTGCCGGCAAGGGCTATACCACGCTGGAACTCAAGGTAAACATGGTGCGCGCGCTGACCGATCAGGTCCCGCTGGTGCGTGCCGAAGCAAAAGTGATCCATCGCGGCGGCCAGGTCGCCACCGCCGAGGGACGACTGGTCGGCCCCGACGGCAAGCTGTACGCACATGCCACCACAACCTGCCTGATCTTTGACCATCCTGCAGCGGGTTGATGACGCGCTGATCGCTCAGCGTGGGCGTGTTCCGTTGCGCTGCTGCAGACAAGGCTTTCACTTCGCCTACAGCTCCGCCAGCGCCTTCAAATGCGCCACCACGCTGCGGCCCAGTGCCGACAGGTTGTAGCCGCCCTCCAGGCAGCTGACGATGCGGCCATTGGCGTGCTGGCGCGCCACGGCCATGATCTGTTCGGTCATCCAGGCGTAGTCGGCTTCCACCAGGCCCATGCCGCCGAGGTCGTCCTCGCGGTGGGCGTCGAAGCCGGCCGAGATGAAAATCATCTGCGGCTGGAACGCGTGCAGCGCCGGCAGCCATTGTTCGGTAACGATGCGGCGCACTTCGTCGCCCTTGGTCGCCAGCGGCACCGGCACGTTGACGCGGTTGGGGGTGACCGGCAGCGGCTCGCTGTACGGATAAAACGGGTGCTGGAAGAAGCTCACCATCAGCGCGCGCGGTTCGTCGCGCAGCGCTTCTTCGGTGCCGTTGCCGTGGTGGACATCGAAATCGACGATCGCCACCCGCGCCAGCCCGCGCACATCGAGCGCGTGCCTGGCCGCCACGGCGACGTTATTGAACAGGCAGAAGCCCATCGGCTCGCTCGGGCGCGCATGGTGGCCGGGCGGGCGCACGGCGCAAAAGGCATTGGCCACCTCGCCATCGAGCACCGCATCGGTAGCCGCCACGGCAGCGCCGGCGGCGCGCTGCGCCGCCAGCCAGCTCCATTCGTTGAGCGAGGTGTCGCCATCGATCGGATAGGTGTCGCCGGGCGCCGGCACGTTGTCGCGCACCATGGCGATGGCATTCCTGCTGTGGTTGCGCTCAAGGTCGGCCAGGTCCACCAGCGGCGCCTCGCGGTGTTCGAGCAGGTCGCTAATGTGTGAGCCGATCAACTGGTCGGCGATGGCTTGCAAGCGTGCCGGAGACTCGGGGTGCCAGTCGCCCATGTCGTGGCGCTGGCAATCGGGATGGCTGTAAATCGCGGTGCTCATGTGGCTGGTCTGTCCCCTGCTCGGTTTCTCGCATAGAATCGCCTGTACCGGCTATGCTTGAGTAAGTTTATAAGCTCTTGTAAGCGTTAATCTACCATAGATACCATGTACACAATTTTGCACGCAGCAGCGCAGCAGATCGCTACCGTCATTACCGGCAAGGACTTGCAGATCCGCCAGTCACTGGCCTGCCTGCTGGCCGGCGGCCATCTGCTGATCGAAGACGTGCCCGGCGTAGGCAAGACCACGCTGGCGCAGGCGCTGGCGATATCGCTGGGCCTGCGCTTCAACCGCGTGCAGTTCACCAGCGACCTGCTGCCGGCCGACGTCAACGGCATCTCGATTTACGACCGCGAACAGAGCGCGTTCGTGTTCCATCCCGGCCCCGTCTTTACGCAAGTGCTGCTGGCCGACGAGATCAACCGCGCCACGCCGAAAACCCAGTCCGGCCTGCTGGAGGCAATGGAAGAACGCCAGGTCAGCGCCGATGGCGTGACGCGCGCGCTACCGGCGCCGTTTTTCGTCATCGCCACCCAGAATCCCAACCACCAGCTCGGCACTTTTCCGCTGCCCGAGTCGCAGCTCGACCGTTTCCTCATGTGTTTGTCGCTGGGCTACCCGGATGCCGCCGCCGAACGCGCGCTGCTGCTCGGCGAAGACCGCCGCGCCCTGCTCAAGACCCTGCCGGCCGCCATGACGCCTGCGCAGCTGGTGAGCGCCCAGCAGGCGCTGCGCCAGCTGCACGCATCTCCGGCGCTGGCCGACTACGTGCAGCGGCTGGCCGCCGCCTCGCGCCAGAACGGCATGTTTGCCGAAGGCCTGAGCCCGCGCGCCGCGCTGGCCCTGCTGCAGGCGGCGCGGGCCTGGGCCGCGCTCGAAGGGCGCAACCATGTGCTGCCGGAAGACGTGCAGGCCATGCTGGTGCCCGTATGTGCGCACCGGCTGCGGCCCGTCAAGTCGGCGCACGGCGTGGCGCTGGCCAGCCGCGACCTGGTGCTGCAGTTGCAGGCATCGGTGCCGGTGTAGCAGGCCATGCGGGCTCCGGGCGCGCTCCCTGCACGGCTGCTGGCACTGTACCAGCACCGGCGCCGGCAATGGCTGGCGCGCCATGCCGGCCCCACCGACAGCCTGCTGCTGAGCTGGCGCCGCGTGTACATCGTGCCGGTGCGCGCCGGCCTGGGCTTTGTGCTGCTGCTGACCATCATGCTGATCGGTGCGCTCAACTACAACCTTGGCCTCGGTTTTGCGCTGACTTTTTTCACCGGCGCCTGCGCTGTGGCCGGCATGTTCCTGACCGCCCGCAACCTGAGCATGCTGCGCCTGACACCAGGGCGTGCCGCGCCCGTATTCGCCGGCGAGGAAGCGCAGTTCGAACTGCTGCTGCACAATCCCACGCACCATGCGCGCTATGCCATCCAGGTCGGCATCGATGCTGACGCCAGGGCAGGCACTGGCAACGGCAGGGCAAGCCGCTGGCGCGCAGCGCAGGCGGCCGACGTGGCGCCCAAGACCAGCACCAGCGTGCTGCTCGCTGTCGCCACGCATCGGCGCGGCTGGCTGCCGGCGCCGCGCGTGCGCCTGCTGACCTATTTTCCGCTGGGCCTGTTCCGCGCCTGGAGCTATTGGCAGCCGGCGCCGCAGGCGCTGTCGGTGCTGGTGTATCCGGCGCCGGAAACGCCGCCGCAGCCGCTGCCCTCGCACGGCGCCGCCAGCGCCGAAGGGCACGGCGCGGTCGGCCTCGACAATTTTGCCGGCATCCGCAGCTACCAGCCGGGCGACCCGCTGCGCCAGCTGGCCTGGCGCCAGATCGCCCGCCTCGACCCGGGGCTGGGCGGCGCGCTGCTGGCCAAGCAGTTCGACGGCGGCGCCGTGGCCGAACTCACGCTCGACTTTGCCGCGCTGCCATCGCAGCTGGACCTGGAACTGCGCCTGTCGCGCATGACGCAATGGGTGCTGCAAGCCGAACTGCGCGCCCTGCCCTACCGTTTTTGCCTTGGGCGCCACGATTACGGTCCAGCGCTGGGCGACGCCCACCGCGCTGCCTGCCTGCGCGCGCTGGCGCTGCATGGCGCTGCTGACCATCAACCGCCTAGCGGCGACAGGGAGCCTGCATGAGCGGCGCGGGAACACCCGGCATCTCCCTGACGCTGCGCCAACGCCTGGCGCAACTGCCGCGCGACAAGGCCGACACCTTGCTGCTGCTGGGCGCCGCGCTGATGGTGCTGGCGCCACACTTCGGCCACCTGCCGCTGTGGAGCAGCGCCGCCATCGGCGCGCTGTTGCTGTGGCGCGCCGCCCTCACCTGGCGCGGCCTGCGCATGCCGCCGCGCTGGCTGCTGCTGCCACTGGCGCTGGCCGCCATGGGCGGCGTGTACGCCAGCTTCGGCAGCGTGGTGGGACGCGATCCCGGCGTGGCCATGCTGGCCTTGCTGCTGGCCTTCAAACTGCTGGAAATGCGCGCGCGGCGCGACCTGCTGGTGGTGGTCTTCCTCAGTTTTTTTGTGCTGCTGACGCATTTCTTTTACGCGCAAAGCATCGCCACGGCGCTGTGGACAGGCGCCACGCTGACCGCCCTGCTGACGGTGCTGCAAACCTTCCAGTACACGGGCGCCATGCCGCCGCTGACGCAGCGGCTGCGGCTGTCGGCACATATGCTGGCGCTGGCAACGCCGCTGGCGCTGCTGATGTTCATCGGTTTCCCGCGCATCAACGGACCGCTATGGGGCATGCCCGGTGACGCCAGCAGCGGGCGCAGCGGCATTTCGGACAGCATGGCGCCAGGTACGCTGTCGTCGCTGGCACAGTCGGACGAGGTGGCGTTTCGCGTGCGCTTCCTTGATGAACGCCCTGCGCAGCCGCTCCAGCAGCAGCTGTATTGGCGCAGCATCGTGCTGGGCGACTACGACGGCCGCACCTGGACCCGCGTGCCGCGCCGCAGCGCTGCCGTACCGGCGCAGGATATCGCCATCCGCGCGCGCGGCCAGGCAGTGCGCTACGAAGTCACCATGGAGCCGAGCGGCAAGCGCTGGCTGGCGGCGCTGGAGCTGAGCGGCCCCACACTGGCGCTGCCCGGCTTGCAGGTGCGCGATTCCGCCGAAATGGAGTTTTTCACCACCACGCCTATCGAGCGCCGCACGCGCTTCAGCGCCAGCGCCTATCTCGACTTTGACCTGCAAGCCAAGCAACAGGCGGACGCCATGCGGCGCTGGCTCGAGCTGCCAGCCGGCTACAACCCGCGCACGCTGGCGCTGGCCCGGCAATTGCGCGATGCGGCGGCGCAACCTGCCCAGGCGGCGCAACTGTCGCAAGCCATACTGAATATGTTCCGGCGCCAGGCCTTCCACTACACGCTGCAACCACCGCTGGGCGGGCGCGACCTGGTGGACGACTTTTTGTTCACTAGCAAAAGCGGCTTTTGCGAACACTACGCCGGCGCCTACGTGGTGCTGATGCGCGCCATGGGCGTGCCGGCGCGCGTGGTCACCGGCTACCAGGGCGGCGAACGCAACCCGGTCGATGGCTACCTGACCGTGCGCCAGTCCGATGCCCATGCCTGGGCCGAGTTCTGGGCGCCCGGCCAGGGCTGGCGCCGCGTCGATCCCACTGCCGCCGTAGCGCCCGAGCGCATTACGCGCAACCTGGCACGCGCGCTGCCCGCGCCCACCGGCTTCGGCCTGGCGCCACTGTTCGCGTTGCAGCAAGACCCCGATTCGTGGCTGGCGCAACTACGATTCCACGCGGCGGCGCTCAATAATGCTTGGAATCAATACATCCTCGATTACAATCCTGAGAGACAACGACACTTGCTGGCGCAGCTAGGTAAGCTATTACTGAACTGGCGTGCCGCCGTGGGCCTGGCGCTGGGCGCGGCACTGGCAGCGGCACTGGTGTGGGCATTGGCGTGGCGGCGGCGCCAAAAGGCTACCGATCCGCTCGACGCGCTGTACCAGGCGTTTTGCCGGCAGCAGGCGCGCCACGGTTATGCGCGCCAGGCCGACGAAGGACCGCAGCGCTATGCCGTGCGCTTGCGTACCATGGCGGCCACTGCGCAAAAGCACGCCGCCATGGACGAGTTTTTGCTACTGTATGGAACGCTTCGATACGGCGTTCCTGCATCCGAATCACGCTCGGCGTCGCTGGCGACGCTGACAACACTGTTACCTTTATGCCGATGAAGACACTGATTTCCCCTCTGCTGGCCGCCGCGCTGCTGACCTGCGCCGCCTCCAGCCAAGCACAACAGCCTGTCGACCGCTACGGCTACAAGCTGCCGCCGAGCCAGCAAAAGAAAAATGCCGACGCCAAAAAGAAGGCCAAGGCGCCCGCCAGGCCAGCCATCGATTATGTCGGCGAGTTTGTCAATTTTGGCACCTGGAAAGACGTCCGCAGCTTCCTCGACGATGTCGCGCAGCGCAACGGTTTTGACCGCAAGGAGCTCGACACGCTGATGGCCCAGGTCCGTTACGTTGATTCAGTGGTGCAACTGGTCAAGCCTGCACCGCCGGGCAAGCCGAAAAACTGGCAAGCCTACCGCGCCCTCAACGTCGATCCGGTGCGCACCAGCGCCGGCGTGCGCTTCTGGAACGACAACGCCGAAGCCTTGAGCCGCGCCGAATCGCTGTACGGGGTGCCGGCAGAGATCATCGTGGCGATTATTGGTGTGGAAACCGTGTACGGCCGCAATACCGGCCGCTTCCGCGTGCTCGATGCGCTGACCACGCTGGCCTTCTCCTACCCGGAAACGCCAACGCGCGAAGCGCGCATGACCTTCTTCCGCGGCGAGCTCGAAGCGGCGCTGCTGTTTGCCCGCCAGGACGGGCTTGATCCACTGTCGATGCGCGGCTCGTTTGCCGGCGCCATGGGCATGCCGCAATTTATGCCCAGCAGTGCGATGAAGCACGCCGTCGATTTCGATGGCAGCGGCAAGATCGACCTGCTCGGCTCCAGCGCCGACGCCATCGGCAGCGTGGCCGCCTTCCTGGCGGCGCACGGCTGGCAGCGCGAGCTGAGCGGCCCGATTGCCTACGCCGCGCAAGTGTCGCCGGCCAAAGCCTGGGAGCCGATGCTGCACCAGGGCTTGACGGCAAAATACACGCCGCAGGAACTGGCGGCGGCCAGCGTCAACACCGGCGCCAGCTTGCCGCAGGACGCCCGTTATGGACTGGTGGATTTGCAGAATGGCGCCGAGGCCACCGAGTACTGGCTGGCAAACCCCAACTTCTTTGCCATCACCCAGTACAACCGCAGCTACTTCTATGCGATGTCGGTGGTGGATTTAGGGCAAGCCATTCGTAGCGCACGCGGCAATACTGTTAGCGCGCCATAACGCTTGTGGTGCAATCGCAGCACTATGAGCACTATAAGTACTATGTATACGGATGTAAGGAAGCGTAACTATCCTTGAGACAACAAGTGGCGGACACTACCTTTATGGTGACGGAAAGAAATCATGGTATGTACGCCACACCGCACACCGGTGAAAAAAATATCCTATCAAACAACTGAATTGCTTTACAATTAATATTGTTTGCAAAAATCAGTGGCGCACCCCAGCTTAGCACAAGACTCGGTGTATAATTCTCACA
>JBEVNE010000180.1:0-11669 GCA_040508275.1 Duganella sp. | reverse complement strand
ATGTGCGGACAACAGAAATTGTCAAGTCAGCATTTAAGGTAACACATGGAAATCTGCAAATATCTCCTACGTGGTTCAAGAAATCGGGACATTATCGTTCAATCAAAGCAAAAAAATCATGCTCCTGGCCACTAGACAAGCAGGTACTTTAACTAAAGAATTTTCGAACATGCTTTCAAAATCACGGTCCAAGGCTCTCATGGCAGCTAAGAATTGGTGCTTCGACGTCAGGAAATCATGTTCAAATAATTCGTGCACGCTGTTTGGCCAGGGGTGGAATATAAATATTGGTCGCCGCGAGGATTTTTCGCGTGAAGAGTGGGTATCGCCTGATGAATTGAAATATATTGATACCAATAAGTGCCACGCGGGATTCAATAGAAGATTGCCGCGATTTTGCCCACGCGTCGCCCTGCACTCAATTTTCAGACAATGAGCACTCAAGCCAGCGCCTTTACAAAGATCCGTATGGTGCACTAGCAGTGCTACGCCGCAATGAAAATATGACATTTAGGAAAATAAAATGGGTTTTATATACGAAGACGTTCCCGCCGAGGACAAACAGCGCATTGATTTCTCAAAAATTGAAGCTTGGAATTACAGGATTACACCTTATTCCTGGGTAATTGACCGCGACCTTGATGCTTTCCTGATTTTCGGTGGACCAGAACGTGAGCCACCTTATGGCACATGGTTTGCGTTCGTTTTGAAAGGAAAGGTTTTTTCGGTAATTGGCAAATGGGGAAACGGTAACCGTACACCTGATAACAAACTGATCATTCCTGTTGAAGTCAACATCTATGTACCGCGGGATATGCCAACCCCGAGCCCGGAGGTTGACGCTGCTGTGGAACTCATTAAGGAAGCATTTAAGGTTGAGATATGGGAATCTGCAAATATCTCCGGCTGGGGTCACGAAATTGCAGAAATCATCGTTCAATCCAAATAAAAAAATATTATGTCCTTAACAGCAGATCAAGCAAATTCCTTATTAGTCCGCCCTGAATATAAAACTCCGCAAGGCTTATTGGAGTTGCTAAAACAAGTTTCTATCGACACCCCTGCCGATCGCCCCGGTGCTACAACGCTGCTGTATAGCGGCAAAGTAGGGCTTACTCCTGCCTCCCCCAGCGCAGCCGACGTTGCTTCTTATATCAGTAAGAACCACGCAAATGCGGTGAGGGTTATCGACAGTACTGAAGCAGCAAAATTCCTGACTAGCAGACCTTTTAGTAATGCTTACATCGAGGCTTTTGGCAATGATCGTGTCGCCGCGAACAACTGGCTATTCGATGCCAAAAGTGGACCTTGGGCAGTCCTGTCCGAACGCTTCGTATCCGCCGCCCAGGGGCCGGTTGAATCGATCACGCCATTTGCAGCTGACAATCGTACATTCGCCCTAGTGGAAGTTCCCGCTGCACTTAAAAACGCGAACATCAGCACCATCCAGGACTTACCGCGTGAGCAGTTGGTAAAATTACAGGGACACCTGGGCAATATTGGCATGGGCAACGGCGATGCAGAATTGCTGATACGGGAATTGCTGTCTTTCCGCTCACGCCTCGCTACACAGCCGATCTCCGTTGCGTGGGAATACAAGCCAGACGGCTCCAGCACCCAGCACATTAACTGGCTCGATGTACAGAAATGGACCGGCGTGGCCACCGATCCAGCAACTATTCCTGCCGACGCGATCAAGACCACGTTCGGTGACATTGCCGGGCCCTTCACTGCTGAGTACGTGCAGCAGGTGAGCGATATGAATGCCAAGATTGGTCTTGCCAATCTGGATGCAAAGTATTGGGGCTATATCGACAGTAGTGGTAAATTGCTCGGCTCCGTCGGTGGCGTGATGGTCGCAGTATCGTTTGTCGACATGGCATACAAGGCAAACCAGGCGTGGGAAAGCGGCGACCATGAAGGCGCTGCGAAGCTGGCGACCGAGTGGGTAGGCGGCAATATAGGCGGCATGGTACTCGGCGCGGCAGCATTCAAGGGCGCGGCGGCAGTACTGGCGCCGCTTGCATTGTTGGGACCGGTCGGGATCGGCGCCGGGGTCGTTGGCACCATCGGCAGCAGCCTGTTGGGCGCCTACCTTGGGTATGAAGGTGGACATCTGCTCGGCGGCACCCTGGCCGACTTAATTGCCGCCGCGTTCACCGCAGCCCAGAATTTTGCTCTTCGCCGCGACCCACTGGTATTTGACCTCGACGGTGACGGCCTCGAAACGGTCGGCGCAGCACAATCTGGCGTGGTGTTCGATCTCGATGCCGGCGGTATCAAAACCGGTACCGGCTGGGTAGCAGCCGACGACGGCTTTCTCGTCATGGACCACAACGGCAATGGCTTGATCGATAACGGACGAGAGCTGTTTGGCGATGCGACACCGCTCTACAGCGGCGGTAAAGCCGCCGATGGTTTTGCCGCCCTGGCGCAGGAAGACAGCAATGGCGACGGTGTGGTCAACAGTGCGGACAGCAATTGGGCCAGCTTGCGCATCTGGAGGGACCTGAACCAGGACGGTATTTCTCAAGCAAGCGAGCTACTCACGATGGCTGCCGCTGGCGTACGCAACATCCAGGTTGCGAAGACGACCAACAGCGTATTTCTCAGCAATGGCAACCAGATTGCCGATATCGGTAGCTATGAAAAAACAAACGGCACCGCCGTTACCCTTGGCATCGCAGGCAATATGGCTGATATCAACCTGGGACAGGATACTTTCCGCTCCGAGTTTTCTGATCGGTTAGCTGTTGATCCTGACGTTGCAGGCATGCCGCAGATCAAAGGCGCCGGTCTGGTCAGGGATTTGCACCAGGCGGCCAGCATGAAAACCTCTGCCGGATATGCCCTGAAAGAAAAATTGGCGGAGTTTTCGTCAGCATCTACGGCTACGCAGCAAAAGGAGCTGCTTGAGGGTGTGCTACTGGCGTGGGCAAATACCTCGTCGCTGACAGCGCGCATGCAGGACCGCAATCCATCGCAGGTGAAAGTGGAGTGGACCTCGATTTCCACGCAGAGCCAGTGGGAAAGCAAATTGCATGTTCTCGAGGCGTTCAACGGCAGATACTTCTTTGCGCTGCCGGGTGATGCCACGCTAACAGGCGCGCTGAGCGGCATGACATTAAGCGCTCCCGATGCGCAGGGACTGCGTACTGCACGGATAACACTATCGGACACCCATCTCAATTTCCTGCAACAGAGCTTTGAGATTCTGAAGGAATCCGTTTATGAATCCCTAGTGCTGCAGACCCGCCTGGAACCGCTGCTGAAGCAGATTCAGCTTATCGATGATGGCAGCAGTGTGCGCTTTGATTTCACCCGCCTGGATGCGGAACTGGAACACCGACTGGCAAGCAATGTGGTCGATGGCCTTGCAGCAATGATTGATGTCGCGCGTTATCTCGGCAACGGATACGATGCCTGGTCCAAGCTGGAACACAAGCTACGCGAAACAGGCAGCGCAGATACTCTGGCGAAGCTTGGCGTCCAGTTATTGGGGCAGAATGGCGGTACGCTCAACGGCAGCGACAAGGACGCGCTGCTTTTCGGCGGAAGCGGTAATGATGTCCTAACTGCCATGGGGGGTGGCGATGTACTGGTCGGGGGAAAAGGAAACGATAGGCTAACGGGGGGCTCCGGCTCGGATATGTATGTCTTCCGGGTAGGTGATGGCGCCGATACCATCGTTGAAAATGATAACGGCGGCATCGATGTGTTGCGGCTGCAGGCAGGGCTGGATCCTTCCACCACGCAAATCATCCGGCATGGCCGGGATCTGGAACTGGCCTTCAGTGCGTCCGACAGGGTCCGCATCGATGGTTATTTTTCCGAAGGCCGCATCGAAAAGATCCAGTTTGCAGACGGCACGGAGTGGAGTTACGCTGTGGTCGCAAGCAAGTTGGTATACGATGGCACGTCCGGCGGCGATAATATGTCAGGTATTATCGGCTACGCCAACCGCATCAACGGACTGGGTGGAAGCGACTATCTCTACGGCGCGAACAAGGATGACAGCCTCGATGGAGGAGCCGGCAACGATACAATCAGTGGTGGTGGTGGCAATGACATCATGACGGGCGGCGTCGGCAACGATATACTCAACGGCGGATTGGGCAACGATATCTATCTATACGGCTCCGGCGCGGGTGCGGACACCATATTCGACTTCGATGCGACTCCCGACAATCGGGATCAGTTGCAATTCGGCGCCGGCATCGGTGCCGACATGGTTCAGCTAAGTCGCAACGGGCGTGGCCTTGATCTCGTGCTCAGCATCAATTCCAACGACCAAGTCACGCTCAAGAATTATTTTTATTCGCGCCATGACCGTATCGAATTGATCGCATTCGCCGATGGGGACAGTTGGGATTTCACCGCAGTGGTGAACAGGCTGGTGCAGAACGGCACAGCCAGTGACGACAACCTGTCGGGTATTGCCGGCCACATCAACCGCATCAACGGACTGGGCGGCAATGACGTCATCTCCGGCTCCGACAAGGCCGATGTAATTGCAGGCGGGGCCGGCAACGACAGCATCAATGGCTGGGCAGGCAATGACACCTATCTGTACGGTCTGGGCGACGGCGTCGATACGGTGACCGATTACGATAGCACGACAGGTAACCATGACAAGCTGCAGTTCGGCGCTGGCATCGGTGCCGACATGGTCCAGGTAAGCAGCAGCGGCCGTGGCTATGATCTCGTGCTCACCATCAACGCTAACGATCAAGTCATTCTCAAGAACTATTTTTACTCTCGCCATGACCGCATCGAATCCATCGAGTTTGCTGACGGCACGATCTGGAACTACACCGCCGTCTACGACAAACTGGCCGAAGCGAAGACTACAAGCAACCGCAGCAGTGCCGGTGTTGACAGTGGTACAGGTATGATCGTCAGCCACACCGCTAGCGATGCCTTGCACGCAAACTCCAGCATGGATGTACCTGAGTTGGTCAATATCGGTCAAGCGGGAGATCGCATCTGGGACATTTTAAACGGCAGCGATCGCATAGACATACACGGCACCAGCTTCGTTCTGCCTCCCGGCGCTGCTGCACTCGTTGCGGTAGCTGCAACGCCCAGGGTTGACAGCGCCTTACCGCAATTTCTTTATAACTACACCACCGGCCATTTATATTTTGACCGGGACGGTGCAGACGAAGAGTATGCACCAACATTGCTGGCAACGCTGGTGGGCCAGAGCGCTCTTGCTACTTCAGATATCGGGGTAGCCTGACAGGTAAAGGGGCTGAGTATCGATGTGGACCGCAACATCGATGCTCTGCAGACGGCGCGGGATCCAGCATTCTCGCCGTCAATATGCACTTGCAGCATATCGCGTAAAATGCCGGCTTCAACGCCTTACGTCCCTTATGAATATTCTGCTCACACTGCTGCTGGCCGGCCTGACCATGGTCGGCGCGCTGGCCATCGACACTTATTTACCTTCGTTCCCGGCCATCGGCGTGGCGTTCAACGCCAGCCCGATCGTGGTGCAGCAAACGCTGAGCATGTTCCTGTTCTGCTTTGCCTTCATGATGCTGTTTTACGGCACGCTGTCCGATTCGTTTGGCCGCCGCCCGGTGATCCTGGTATCGCTGGTACTGTACATCGCCGCGTCGATCGGCGCTGCGCTGGCGCCGTCCATCGGTGTACTGCTAATTTGCCGCATCGTGCAAGGCCTGGCGGCCGGCGCCGGCTCGGTGGTGGGCCGCGCCATCGTGCAAGACCGTTTTTCCGGCGCCGAGGCGCAAAAGATCATGGCTCACATCATGATGGTATTCGGCCTGGCGCCAGCGATTGCACCGGTGCTGGGCGGCTGGTTACAGGTCAGCTTTGGCTGGCGCTCGATTTTCTGGTTCCTGGCCGCGTTTGGCGTGGTGATGTACATCGCCGTGCAGCGCGCCCTGCCGGAAAGCCTGGCCGTCAAGGACCGCCATCCGTTTCATATCGGCCCGATAGCGCGCAATTACTGGAAGGTGCTGTGCCACCGCCATTTTCTGCTGCTGTCGGTGGTGGTGGGCATGACGTTTGCCGGCGTGGCCCTGTACATCGGCTCGGCCGCCTACTTCGTGATGAACATCCTGCATCTGCCGGAGACCGCGTTTGCCTGGATGTTTGTGCCGCTGATTGGCGGCATGGTGTTCGGTTCTGCACTGTCGGGCAAGTTTGCGCATAAGTACGCGCGTAAAACCCAGGTGTGGACCGGCTTTGCGGTCATGCTGGCGGCGGGCGTGATCAACGTCGGCTACAACCTGGCGTACACGGCGACCGTGCCGTGGGCCGTCATGCCGCTGTTTATTTATTCGTTCGGCCTGTCGCTGGCGATGACGCCGGTTTCCTTGATGGCGCTCGAATACTTCCCCAATAACAGCGGCCTGGCCTCGTCGATGCAATCGTTTATCCAGATGCTGCTGTTTGCACTGGTATCGGGCCTGCTGGCGCCGCTGCTGTTCGACAGCGCGCTACACCTGGCATGGGGTGTGCTGGGCTGCCTGATGGTGGCGCTGCTGGCGTGGCTGCTGGCCCAGGTGGGCAAGCCGGGCACCGAATAAATACGTCCTACGGCCAGGGCGCAGGATTCATATCCACATACTGCGCCCCGCCCTGCTCCGGTTCCCGTGCCTCGGGTATTTTGCCGGGCGCCTGGGCCGGACTGCGCAAGCCCAGTATTTCCTTGCGCGCTTCGACAAAATCGGCGCTGGTCAGCGGGTTTTCCTGGTCGGGCCAGTGCTGTTCGGCCCATTGCTGCAAGTGTTCAAAGCGTTCCCACAGTTCGTTAATGAACTGGCGGCGCGATTGCTCGTCGATCATGATACCTCCGTGGTGAAATGCCAGTTTGTACCTGACTGCTGGAGCTTTCGGTGCGCACGCGCACAAAAGCGCCGCCGCAGGTAAAATAGCGCTTAAACTACATGAACAACTGCTGATGCGCCTCACCCAATTTACCGACTACTCGCTGCGCACGCTGCTTTTCCTCAGCGCCAACCGCGACCGCCTGGTCACCATCCAGGATATCGCCGACCTGCATGCGATATCAAAAAATCACTTGATGAAAGTGGTGTATCAGCTTGGCCAGAGTGGGCTGGTGGAAACAGTACGCGGCCGCAACGGCGGCTTGCGGCTGGCCCTGGACCCCAAGGACATCAATATCGGCCAGCTGGTACGCAGCACCGAAACCGATTTCTTCATGGCCGAATGCTTCGACCGCGAACACGATACCTGCCCGCTCACACCGAACTGCAAGCTCAAGCACACGCTCAGCGCCGCCACGCGCGCCTTCCTCGGCGTGCTCGACCAGCAAACGCTGGCCGACATGCTGCCAGCCGATCCAACGCAATCCACCAGCAAGCCAGTGCGCATCATGCGTGGGGCGGCTGGCGGTTAGACAGCAAGGGGGAGGCGCCCAAAGCAAACGGGGCCGGTACAGCTGTTACGCCGTACCGGCCCCATTTGCGAGTATTGCCGTCTTATTTAAACAATACCGAAGCTTTCTGCACCGTGATCAGGATGGCGATCGCCATCGGAATGCCCACTGCCAGCCAGCCAAACGCCACCACTACCGGACTGGTGACGCCACTGGCAGCCACCGCGCCGCCCGTGCTGGCCGCCGCATCGCGCTCGTGCGCCAGCTTCTTCTCGGCGGCCAGTTCGGCATCGGTCATGAAGTGCTTGTCAGCCACCGGGCGTACCATCAGGTTGCAGATGAAACCGACCACCAGCAGTCCGGCCAGCACATACATGGTCACGTCGTAGGCTTGCGCTCTCGGCACGCCTGCAGCGAGCTGGTATTCACGCACATAGTTTACAAGTACCGGGCCGAACACCCCTGCCGCCGCCCAGGCGGTCAGCAGGCGACCATGGATGGCGCCCACCATCTGCGTGCCGAACAGGTCGGCCAGGTAGGCCGGCACCGTGGCAAAGCCGCCGCCGTACATCGACAGGATCACGCAGAAGAACGCCACGAACAGCGCCATGTGGCCGCCGTGCGCCATCGAAGGAATCGAGCTATACAGGGCGAAGCCGAGCACGAAGAAAATCCCGTACGTCACTTTGCGGCCGAGGAAGTCCGAGCACGAAGCCCAGACGAAGCGTCCGCCGATATTAAACAGCGACAGCAAGCCGGTAAAGCCGGCGGCAATCGCGGCAATCTGGCCTTTCTGCTCGAGGGTCAGGTCGTTGAACGCCGTGGCGATGCCAAGCAGCTGGCCGCCAAAGATTTCCTGCAACAGCGGCGACGCCATGCCGAGTATGCCGATACCGGCCGTAACGTTCAGGCACAGCACCAGCCAGATCAGCCAGAATTGCGGGATGCCCCAGACCTTGCTGGCGTGGACGTGGCGGTTGGTAATCATGGCGCTGCCGCTGGTGGCGGGCGGCGTCCAGCCTGCCGGTTTCCAGCCGCTGGCCCGCACCCGGTAAGACAGCGCACCGGCCAGCATGAAGACGAAGTAAATCGCTGCCATGACCAGGAAGGTCTGCCACACGCCCACGCCGGTGGCCGAGGCAAAATGCTTCATCAGCCAGTCGGCCATCGGTGCGCCGATCACGGCGCCGCCGCCAAAGCCCATGATGGCCATGCCGGTCGCCATGCCACGGCGGTCCGGGAACCATTTGATCAGTGTGGAGACGGGAGAAATATAACCGAGGCCCAGGCCGATACCGCCGATCACGCCCGATCCCAGCCACATCAGCCAGATCTGGTGCGTGTACACGCCCAGTGCCGAAATCACCAGGCCGCCGCACCAGCACACGGCCGATACCACGCCTGCCTTGCGCGGACCGGCGTGTTCGAGCCAGCCGCCAAACAGCCAGGCCGACAGGCCGAGGAAGACGAAGAACATCTGGTACATCCAGCCCAGCATGGAAATCTGCCAGTCGCAGGTGCTCGACACGATGCGGGCCAGCAAATCCATGTCAGCGGCGCAGGCCAGCGGCTCCTTGATACCAATCGCACGCGACAGCGGCAGCCAGAACACGGAAAAGCCGTAGGCCATACCAATGCACAGGTGAATCGCCAGTGCCGCCGGCGGCACCAGCCAACGGTTGAAGCCAGCGCCGGCAATGGTGCGCTCCTTCTCCAGAAAATCAAACAAGGCCATGTCTCAATACTCCCATCCGCGAAAATTGTTATTTCTTAAATCCAACTTAAGCGCGAGGGTAGCACAAAGCCGTTTCTTGATCTAGATCAATTTCCCTACAATGCAGAGAAACGACTGACAGACGATTAATATTGATAAATCATATATAAAACAACAACTTAGATTTTTTGGAGTAGAATTCGATTATTGCAATCAAGAAAGTTGGAGCCGACCATCATGGCGATTTCTCCCCTCAATATCGGCGCCGGCACGGTTAATGCCGGCCTTGGCGCGCTGTCCAACAGCGCACACTCGATTGCCAACGCCAGCACCCGTGGTTTCCAGCCGGCGCAGGCCAACTTCAGCGAGGCAGCGCCGGCCGGTAACGGCGTGACGCTGTCTTTGCAGGGCCAGCAGCTGGCGGCCGGCGACCAGCCCAGCGGCACCGACCTCGCGAACGAGATTGGCAATTCGCTGGTGTACAAGGCGCAGACGCAGGCGGCCCTATCAGTCATCAAGACCAGCGACCAGACCTTGGGCAGCCTGCTCGACATAAAGGCATAACCAGACTGGCGACGTGCCTTGCGCCGTAGAGGGCGACTCCGATCACCGGTCTGTGGCACACTGGCGGCACGTCAATAGTAAATGAGGAAAAGCATGACCGACGGCCCTGACGATCACCCAGACACGCCGCACCGTCGCGCCACCGATCACGAACGCCGCCAGCCGCCCTCAAGGTCAGACCGCGAACTTGCCACGCCGCGCTACCTCGACCCGGGCGACACCGTGTTCAGCCTGTGGGGCCGGGTGCTGATGGCGCGCTATCGCCGCATCGCCGCCTCGGTCACCCGCCACATCGTGCAGCGCCCGCTGCACATCGGCATCTCGGCACGCATCTTCCACCCGGAACCCGGCTCCACCGGTCTGCGCAGCAAAAACCTGCAATACCTGGAAGAATCGATTGCCCAGTGGGTCATGTCGCGCGATGTGCTGGTATTCATGATCCCCACCGTCAACACCGACGGCCTGCTGCACCCATCCAACATCCGCCTGCGCGACTATGCACGCCACCTCGATGGCCTGGTGCTGCAGGGTGGCGCCGACGTGTCGCCGCAAAGCTACGCCGAAACGCCCACCCGTCCCGAATGGAGCGGCGACCGCGCGCGCGACATGTACGAGCTGGAACTGCTGCACGAGTTTGTCGAAGCAGGCAAACCGGTGCTTGGTATCTGCCGCGGCTGCCAGCTGATTAACGTCGCCTTTGGTGGCACGCTGTACCAGGACATCGCCTCCGACGTGCCCGACTCGCTGGCCCACGTCAACGACGACTATGACCGCAACCGCCACGACATCAGCTTCCCGGCCGGCTCATCGCTGGCGCGCCTGTTCAAGGGACAGGCCAGCGGCACGGTCAACTCGATCCACCACCAGGCCGTTAAAACGCTGGGCCGCGACATGATGGTGGAAGCGCTGTCCGTGCCCGACAACATGGTGGAAGCGATCCGCTACCGCAAGGCGCCCTTCGTCATGGGCCTGCAATGGCACCCCGAATTCCACCGCGCCGGCGGCGTCGAACTGCTCGATTGCACAGCCATCCTCGACAACTTCCTGCGGGTGGCGCGGGAGACGCGGTTCTGATGTTATTTGATCGTTGACCGCGGCATGGCGGCATTCGGCCATTCAGCATGGATTCCCGCTGTCGCGGCGGTCCGCCGATGGGGAATGACATAGCTGCTGACAAGGTTGGGGTTGAATGCGCTGAAATGCTGGACTCTTGCGCGCATCAAAAACCCCTCGTGCTCGCCTACCCCGGCAATCTCCGTACCGGCTGCGAAGCGCTCGAACGGCGGCTGGCCACGGGTGCCTGATCCGACAGTTTGAACACACTCATCAACCCACTCAACGCCGCCGCCTGCTCCTGCATCGATTCGGCTGCTGCCGCCGCCTGTTCCACCAGAGCGGCATTCTGCTGGGTTACCTGGTCCATCTGGGTGATGGCCTGGTTGACCTGTTCGATGCCGGCGCTTTGTTCCTGGCTGGCGGCGGTGATCTCGCTGACAATGTCGGTCACGCGGCCGATGCTGGCGACGATGTCGCCCATGGTGGCGCCGGCCTGATCGACCAGGGCGCTGCCGGCGCCGACTTTTTCGACTGAATCGTCAATCAGGCTCTTGATGTCCTTGGCCGCTGCCGCCGAACGCTGCGCCAGGTTACGCACTTCGCTGGCCACCACGGCAAAGCCGCGTCCCTGTTCGCCGGCGCGCGCCGCTTCCACGGCGGCGTTCAGCGCCAGGATGTTGGTCTGGAAGGCGATGCCATCGATGACGGCGATGATGTCGACGATCTTTTTCGACGAGGCGTTGATCGACGCCATCGTCCCCACCACCTGCCCCACCACGTCGCCGCCCTTGACGGCGATCTGCGAGGCCGACAAAGCCAGCGTGTTGGCCTGGCGGGCGTTGTCGGCATTCTGTTTGACGGTGGCGGTCAGCTCCTCCATCGACGATGCGGTTTCTTCCAGCGAACTGGCCTGCTGCTCGGTGCGCGATGACAGGTCCTGATTGCCGGCGGCGATTTCGGTGG
>JBEVNE010000127.1:0-11469 GCA_040508275.1 Duganella sp. | reverse complement strand
CCACCGACATGGTCAGGCGGCCCATCAGTAGCTCACCGTCATGGCAACCAGACCGAAACGCACGGCCGTGTACAGCACTACCAGCGTGGACAGCAGCACCAGCACGCTCCATATCCTGCCGCGCCACCAGCGCCGCTCGCGCCAGCTGCCGATGGCATAGTAAGCGCCGGCCCGCACTGCAGCGGCAAACACCGGAATACCGACCACCTGCAGCACCCACAGGAAGGGATCGCTGACGGTGTTGGCGTATTTCAGGCTGGTGAACATCATGACGATCAGGACGGTCCAGCCAGCCAGCACGGCGAGGCTCAGTCCGGCAACCGCCTGGGTACGCCGGGCACGGCGGCTGGCAGCGTCATGCACGGCGGGCGCCACCTTGTAATGGCGGCGCAATACCCAGCCCGCCGGCCAGGCCAGAAAGGTCAGTACCAGCACAGTCAGGCTGGCGCCCAGCGCCGGCAGCAGCCAGCTCGCCGATATTCCCGCAGGAACGCGTTCGAGCACCATGAACGGCGACAGCATGTCCATGCTCCAGCGCACCACCTTGCCGTCGACCACCTGGGCCGCCAGGCGGTCGTGACCATCGTGGTCGCGCCACACGAACGGTGCGATTTCCACCCATTTGCGTGGCTGGCCATCACGCGCCATCAGCGCCGGAATCAACAGGCCGCCCTGCTCGTCCAGGCCCACCTTGATCTGGCTGAGCAAACCGCCGAGCGCAAAGAAACTCGAATCGGAACGGCGGCTGCGCTCCCAGTTGCCGGTCATAAGCAAGGCATGTTCGGCGGCGGTTTTGGCATCGACTGTGCCATCGGCCGCTCCACTGCCCGGCAGGTAGCGGTCGGCAAAGTCCTGGAACAGCGCGTGCCGCAGCACGCCGGTGGCGCCAGCCTTGCCGGGACCGTTGAACGACACGTAGATGCCCACGCCCTCCTTGCGGAACAGGTGCAGTGCGGTGTGGAACGATTCGGTATCGCCGAGGTGGGCAATCACGTCGCGGCCGTTGATATTGGTTTCAAAAAAACCGAGCTCCATGCGGTTCAGCGGCCCGATCAGCGTTGCCGGATTGATCTTGTCGAGCGGGCTGTCGTGCATCATGGCGGCGGTGGCTGGCGACAGCAGACCCTGCCCCTGTTGCAGGTGGGCGATCATGAAACGGCCCATATCGGTGCCTGACACCGACAGCGCGCCGGCCGGTTGCGGCGCCACCACTTCGAACGGCCGCGCCGGTTTGCCGGGCTGGCCGTAGCCTACCGCCATGTGCGGCGCCAGCGCGGCGGGCAGCGGCTGGCGGAAGGTGGCCATTTTCATGCCCAGCGGCGCAAACACATGGCGCTCGACATAGTCGTCAAACGGCAGGCCCGAGACGCGCTCGACCAGGTAACCGGCCAGCCCGGTGCCATAGTTGGAGTAGGCAGGCGTGGTGCCCGGGGCAAAAATACGCTTCGGCACCCAGCTCTTAAGCATCTCGCCCAGCTTGGGCGCGGCCGCAGGAGCTTCGTTGATGATGCCCTTGGCGGCTTCCTCGAAGCCGGCCGTGTGGGTCATCAGCTGGCGCAGCGTGACAGGTTTCCCCTCGAATGGCGGCACCTGGAAATCGAGATACTGGTTGATGTCGGCATCCAGATCGAGCTTTTTCTGCTCGACCATCTGCATCACCGCCGTCCAGGTCACCAGCTTGGACACCGAGCCGGGCCGGAACAGCGTGCGCGCCGGATCGACCGGCGTGCGCTGTGCCACGTCGGCATAGCCAAAGCCGCGCGCAGTAAGGATCTGGCCATCCTTGACCACGACCACCACGGCGCCGGGAATGCCACCGGTATTGATCGCGTACGGCAGAAAGCCGTCGAGCCAGCCATCGACATCGTGCTGGTCCAGCGTGCGCTGCTGGGCTGGCGCTGGTGCAATGGCGACGGCAGGCGCTGCAGCCGCTGCAACCGGCACCGCACTCTGCGCCATTGCGGCGGAACTGCCAGCCAGCCATAGCGCTGACAACATTACTAACTTGCGGAACTTCATCAACCACCCCCATCGACGTGAATGTGCTGCCGGTTTTGCTATAGGTTTGCTATTGCTTACCTCAAGCTTTAGAATGCACTTTGCTGGATTACACAATAAATTCTCCAATCAGGACAATATCATCCCAATCGGATAAATTGTCAATAAATAGTTATTGCATGGAAAATTAAAAATGGCATCAGACACCACCACGCTGGGCTCCCTGCTGCGCGCGATTCGCAGCCGCAACGGCTGGACATTGAAGGAAATGAGCGACAAATGCGGGATTCCGGTCTCGACTTTGTCCAAGGTTGAGCACGAGCGTTTGACGCTTTCATACGACAAGTTGTACCAACTTGCCCAGCGCCTCGGCATCCGCATGTCGGAGCTGTTTGCCGAAGACACCGGCACGGAAGCGCCCATGCCGGTCACGGCGCGGCGCAGCCTGGGTGACCTGTCGAACGCTTTGCGCGTGGAAACAGCCAATTACGATTACCACTACCTGTGCGCAGAACTGCGTCGCAAGCGCATGATTCCGGTGATTGCGCGCCTGCGCGCCACCTCGGCCAAACAGTTTGGCAAGCTGACACACCATTCGGGCGAGGAGTTTTCGTATGTGCTCAAGGGCAGCGTGGTACTGACCAGCGAATTCTACGATCCGGTGATACTCAACGAAGGGCAGTCGATTTACTTCGATTCCAGCATGGGCCACGCCTACCTGGCGGCGCAGGGCTGCGATGAGGCGCTGGTGCTGACGGTCATGTCAAGCGCCGACGAAGAAGAAATGCAAAGCCTGATCTCCCAGCATGCGCATGGCTGATCTGCGCCCTGACCTTCGCCTCGATCTGATCCCAGGCACGCTGTGCGACGACCGCATGTGGTCGCGCCTGGCGCCTTTGCTCGATCAATTTGCGCTGCACCACGTACCGTTGCACGAAGCGCGCACGCGTACGCAGATGCAGGAGCTGATCAGCACTCACAGTGCACCGCGCAGCCATCTGGTGGGGTTTTCGCTGGGCGCCTACCTGGCGCTGGAACACGCGGTGGCCAACCCGCAGCGGATTGCCTCGCTGGTGTTGATCGCCAATTCGGCCAAGGGGCTGCTGCCAACCGAGGTGCTGGCGCGCCAGCGCATCGTCGCCATGCTGGAACGTAATGCCTACTCGGGCATGACGCGCCAGCGCCTGCGCGAACTGCTGCATCCGTCGCATGTGGACGATGTGGCGATCACCTCGCTGATCCAGCAGATGGCGGTCGATCTCGGCAAGGAAGTATTGCTGGCGCAGTTTCGCGCCACCATAGACCGGCTGGACCTGATGGAACAGCTGGCAACGCTCGATATTCCGGTATTGATTATCGGCGCCGAAGGCGACCAGCTGGTCGATAGCGCCGACCTGCGCGCCATGGCGGCGCGCCTGCCGAAAGGGCAATTGCTGGTGCTCGATGAGGATAGCAGCGAAGCCAGCGGCCACATGATCCCGCTGGAGGCGCCGGTCACGCTGGCGGCCCGCTTGCAGGCGTTTTACCAGAACCTGCCAGCCAGCCAATAGCAGCTGGCTGAGGTGGCTGAGGTGGTTGAATAGGCCGGGGCAGCGTGAAAGCCTGCCCCGGCCGCACCACTCAAGACTGTGGTTTGGCCAGCGCCAGCAAATCCACCGCCGTCAGCCCGCCCAGGTCTTTCGACAGGTCGCCGACAAATGCCGCGCGGCTGGCCTGGCCATCCTTGAGCCAGGTACGCACGGCGCTGCGGATATCCTCGAGCGAGCAGTTCAGCACCTGGGTGCGGAAGCGCTGGCGCAATTCTTCGCTGATACCGCGCCGCTTGAGACTCCACGCATGCAGCACCTGGTCATACGGCGAGTTGGGCTTGTCCATGCCCTTGATCACACAGATGATCGCCTCTTCCAGCATCTCCTGCGAAAAGTCCTCACTCAGCGTCTGCTCGATGGCGGCGTGGAAATCGGCGTAGGTTTCGCTCAGGCGCGGATCGCGGTACGACGCCATGCTGAACGTGCCCGAGCCGCCGTTATAGCCGGCGCTGCCGCCATAGGCGCCGCCTTTTTCACGCAGGGCCACGTGCAGCAACTGGTTGGTCATCAGTTCGGCGCCAACGGCCAGCGCTGCGGCGCCGTCCTCGTGCAGCATCGGCACGCGCCAGCTGATCACGCAGTGGTTGATCTGGCTCACCGCGTGCAGGGCCGCATTGCCCGGCTCGATGTTGTCGAACTTGGGCGCCACCGCCGGCACGATGGCCTGCGAAGCGGGCAGCTTGAGCAACGATCCCAGTTCGCGGCCGTCGTCGCCGGCGCCTGCCGCCAGCACGGTCGGGGTAATGGCGATCACGCGCTGGTGCAGCGCATTCAGGCGGCCCGAAATATGCGCCAGGCCTTCCGGCGTTTTGCTCAGTTCCAGCACTTCGCCCTGGAACGGCAAGGAAGCGACGCCGCTGACGATATCGTCAAAACGGCGCAGCGGCGACAGCGGCGCCGACGCGGCCAGCGAGGCGTAGCGATTGCCGGCCTGCGCCAGGTTGTTCAGGCGGTCCTGCACCTGGCTATCGATCAGGAAGGCCAGCCGCTCATGCTCGTCGAAGCGGGCTTCGGCCAGGCTGCGCGACACCAGTTCGGCAATGCTCGCGTGTTCTTCGCGCAGGCCGCTGGCAGCCAGCCACAGTTCCAGGCTCAGGGCGCCGCCCGGCAGCTGGGTAGCGTCCAGGTTCAAGTCGTACGATGGCGCCATGCGCTGGCGCCAGGCGTCGGCCTCTTCGTAATCCATCTCGCCCACGCCCAGCTGGGTCACCAGGTCCACCCACAGGCGCAGCCACGGCCAGTCTTCCACGGCAAAACCGGACACGTCGTAGCCAACGCGCACATACGACAGGCCGTTGGAAGCGATCTCGAACGGCAGCACGATGGCGCCGGTAGCATCAGCGAGTGGCGCCGGCAGCGGCAAGGCCGGGCGCGGTGCGGCGCTGACATCGGCCGGACGGATGCGCGGCAGTACATCGGAATTCGATGGCAGGCCCTGATGCTGCTCGAGCGCGGCGCTGTCGGCTTCGATGCGGCTGCGTTCGGCGTCCGTCAGGGCGCGGGTGCGCTCTTCCAGGCGCGCTTCTTCGACGGCGTCGCGCTGCTTGAAGTAGTCGGCATCCGGCACCACGCGGGTAGTCAGGCGGGTAGGATTGTCGAGCAGCGCCCGCACCAGGCCCTTGAAATAGGCCGGGTCGGCAATGGCTTGCTCAAGTTTCGCCAGGTGGGCTTCGTTATCGAAGGCGAGGAACACGTCGCCGCCGCGCATGGCAATCGGCAGACCGTTGAGCAGGCGTGACAGCGCATTGGGCATGCGGCCGGATGCGGTATCGCGCTGGCTGTAACGGACGTCGCGCAGGGCTGCCTGCAGCGATTCGTGCGGCACGCCGTGTTCGGCCGCCTGTTCCAGCGCGGCCCAGATGCGTGCGCGCGCCTGCTCGATCTGCGGCTCGGTCAAGCCTTCCATGCCGAGGTGGAAAATCAGCTGGCGCGGGCCGTTATCGTGGCCGTTGAGCGCCGACGGGCGGCCGTAACCGGCCGATTCCATCGCCTTCATCACCGGCGACGACGAATCGCCGAGCAGGCCGGACGACAGCAGGTAGGCGTTGAAATACGCCTCGATGTCGGACGATTCGCCGAGCAGCCAGGCAAACTGCAGGCCATATTCGTCATCCTTGGCCTGCTGCGACGGAATGCGCACTTCGTTGGTCTTGGGCGCAGTCCAGGCGTCGGCCAGCTCGGGCAGCATGCGCGGCGCCGCCGTGGCCGGCAACTTGGACAGCACGCGCCTTTCGATTTCTTCCTGCACTTCCAGCGCGCTGATATCGCCGGCCGTCATGAACACCGCCTGCGACGGATGATAATGGCTGGCGTGGAAGTCCTTGAGCATCTGGTGCGTGAGCTCGGGGATCACCAGCGGATCGCCGCCCGATTCGACCTCGTAGGTGGTGCCGGCCAGCAAGGTGTTTTCGATGCCGCTGTAGAGCGCGCGCACCGGATCGTTGAAGGCGCCCTTCATTTCATTGAACACCACGCCCTGGTAAGCGAGCTTGCCGTCCTTTAGGACATAGCGCCAGCCTTCCTGCAGGAAGTTCAGGTAATCGAGGTTGGGGAAGAAGGTGGCGTCGAGGTAGACGTCGAGCAGATTGAAAAAGTCCTTGCGGTCGGTACTCGAGAACGGGTACACGGTGCGATCGGCATAGGTGAACGCGTTCATGAAGGTGGCCGTGGAGCGGCGCATCATGGCAAAGAACGGGTCGCGCACCGGATAGCGCTGGGAGCCGCACAGCGACAGGTGCTCCAGAATGTGGGCACGGCCGTCGCTGACGTCTGGCACGGTGGGAAACGCCACCAGAAACACTTTTTCAGCCTGATCGCTGGCAAGGTGGATATGGCGCGCGCCGGTGCGCGGCGAAATGTATTCTTCTACAGTGGCTTGCAGCGTGGGGATCACGCGGCTACCAATTTTTTCAAAAGTCGTCGTCATAGGCACTCGGTTTGGCTATCAAAGCCGGATTTCAGTCACTGACAACGCCCTGGGTAGCCCCCAGAGCGCCGAGCAGCATGTCGGTGGCGCGTCGGGTTGTTCTTGCTGCACACTCCCTTTGATGGCGATAATTCTCGCTCAGCCTCAAGGCTTTTTCAGGGTAGTGTTCCTCAAGTAGGTCAAAAACCGTCAATTTCAAGTGGGGCGCTGGCAAAAGATAGGAGTCATACAACTGCTTCAGCGTGGTCTCCATGTCCTTGTCATCGGCGTCGGTCCAGCCGAACTCCCGCACGGTTTTATCGCTCAACGCGCTTCTCCAGACACGCATCGTATCGTAAACGCAGGAAGAAGACCGCGCCGGATCCCAGGCAGCCGTTTCAACGCAGCGCGCCAGCGCCAGTTGGTCAGGGTCGGTCAGGGCGTCGGTTGCCGCCAGCGCCATTCGCCGCGCGGCTTTCCAGTCAGCCGGCGTACGGTGATGGCCGCTGGCGCCGGCTTCGTGCAGGGTGCGGATCGCCGCCAGCGCCGTGACCAGCGCCGCAGGTCGGGCAGCAACCGGCGCCCACAGCGCCAGGTCGTCGAGCATGGCCAGTATCAGCACGCTGGCCGCAGGCGTCAGGCTGGCGCCCCGCTGGCTCGCTTGCGTGATACTGGCGCCAAAGGCCTTGACGTTGTCGGCGTCGCCAAGCTGCTCGGATAGGGCATCGACCAGCAGCGCCAGCCAGACGGGCAAACCATCGTCACGCTGCATCATGCCTCCAGATAGTTATCGATGACCGCCGCCAGACGGGTTTTACTGATGCTGCCTACCAGGCGCTCACGCTCCACGCCGTCAACAAACAGTAGCAATGTGGGCAAGCCACGCACCGCATAGCGCTCGGCGCTGGCCTGGTTGTCGTCGGCATTTATTTTGGCAACCCGCAGCGCCCCCTGGTAGTCATCGGCAATATCGCTGAGGATGGGCGCCAGCATCTTGCATGGACGACACCACTCGGCCCAAAAGTCCAGCAGCACCACACCGCCTCTGGTCAGCACCTCGTCGTCAAAAGTGGCGTCGGTAATGGAAATAATCCCTTGCTGCATAAAATTCCTGTCAATGAAGTTAAGGTTGGGTCAGCCATCACGATAGCAGTGGCAAGCGCCGGGCAGTCACTACGGATAGTTTTTCCCCAGCAAACCATGCTGCCCACAGATTCAGTACAGTTAGCCGATCCACAGCTGTAGCGTGTGGTACTCCGCCAGCGAGCTGCGATGCGCCACGCTGATGATGGCGCTACCTGGCAGTTCGCTGACGAGGTTGGCATACAACATCGCCTGCGTCTCGTCGTCCAGCGCGCTGGTGGCTTCATCGAGAAACAGAAAGTCGGGCCGGTGCAGCAACGCCCGCGCAAACGCCACGCGTTGCTGCTCGCCGCCGGACAGCAGTTGCTGCCAGTCGTCGCTGGCACTGAGCGAGGTAATGCGCTGATCGAGTCCACACAGCTTGAGCAGGCGCAGGCAGGCGTCATCGCTGTACTGCTCCGCAGGCGACGGGTAGCACATGGTCGTCTTGAATGGGCCGGCAGGCAGGTAGCTGCGTTGCGGCAGGAACATCATGCTCGCGTGCTCCGGCAAACTGACCTGGCCGCTGCCGTAAGGCCACAGACCGGCCAATACCCGCAGCAAGGTACTCTTGCCGGCGCCGGAGCGTCCGCGTAACAGCCAGCGGCTGCCAGGTTCGAAACACAGCGGCGCCACGCTGCACAACGGCCGCCCCTGCGGATCGGCCAGTTGCAGTACGCCGGTGGTAATCGACGTCTGCGCTGCCCGCTGCACCGTATAACCGCTCTGGCGCGCTGCGGCCTTGTTCATTGCCCAGATCAGATCGCGCAGACGGTTGGCCAGCGCGGTCCACATGGCAAAAGCCTGATAAGCCTGCGAGAAATACGTCAACGAGGAACCCAGCGAACCGTAGGCAAGTTGCACCCGCGTCATGCCACCGAGTGTAATCTCGCCCGCCAGGTAGCGCGGCAAGATCAACAGCATCGGCAACACGCTGAATGCGTGGCCGTAAGCACTGTGCGCAAACTCTACTTTGGCTTTGCGAAATATCAGCGCAATCATGTTGAGACGAACGGCGCCGAAACGCTGCCGCAAGCGGTCTTTTTCGCGCTGCCCCCCGCCATAAAAAGCGATCTGCTCGGCATTCTGGCGCACCTGCATGGCGCTGTAGCGGTAATCGGCCTCTGCGCCCTGCTTCTCGTTGTTCAGTCCCACCAGTCGCTTGCCAACCCAATGCACCAATGCGAAGTTTCCAAAATTGTAAATATAGGCGGCGTACACCATGTAGCCAGGGATGGCAAAAGCCATGCCGCCAGCAGTAAAGCGCAACACCCCCGACAAGCCCCACAACACCGCAGTAAAAGCTGCCACATTGAGCACAACGAGCAACAAGCTGGTAAAAATATAGATGGTCTGCGTGACGAACTGCTGCACGTCTTCGGCAATGCGCTGATCAGCATTGCTGAGCCAGCCTTCGCGCTCAACATCGTAATAAGCGTGACCGCGAAACCACTGTTCCAGCAGGTGGTTGGTCAACCACGTGCGCCACCCCAGATCGAGCCACTGCGTCAGCATGCTGTTGACCACGCCGACAACGCCCACGCCCAAGCCTGCCAGCACGGTAAATGCCAGCACGGGGCGCAGCGCGTCCCAGTCAAGCGCCACCAGCGCATCGGTGACGTCGCCGGCCAGGTGGTTGGCCCACAGGTGCAGCTTGACGCCGCCAACCGTGATGGCGATCAGCACGGCGAGTTGCAACAGCGCCGGCCACCTGTGCCAGCTGAACCAGTACGGCGCCACCAGCTGCATAAATCCGGGACGGCCAACGTTGTGCAAGTGATACTTCATGAAGCGCTACCAGTGGTGTGCAAAATCGACAAGCTAGAGGAAACTGCGTTTGACGGTCAGCATGAGCTGACGGCCAGGTAACAGCGGCACAAAGGAGCTGGCTCCGGACGACCCGTACAGCACCCGATCAGCGACGTTTTTGACGCCGAAGATGGCATTCCAGTTGCGCCCCTGCCAACTGACACTGGCGTCAATCTGCGCCTGCCCCGGAGCGGTGAAGGGATACGTCGTGTTGTAGGTCCCTGCCGTCTCCGAGGTGGCCGAGATGCCCAGCCCCAGTCCCCACCCGCGCAAGTCGGCACCCTGGAAGCTGTAGGTGCTCCACACACTGCCTTTGTGACGTGGAATACCCGCGTATATTGCGCTGACATCGCCGACATCCTCGACCTTGCTGTAGCTATAGTTGGCAATGATGTCCCAGCCTTTTGCCAATCGCCCCTGCACATCGAATTCGGCGCCACGGGTTCTCTGCGAGTCGCGCAAGTTGAAGCAATTGCGCAGCGAGTCATACGTTGTCCGGTTCGACTGCTGCAGCGAGAACACACTCGTGGTCAGCATCAGTTGGCTGTCGAGCAAATCGACCTTGACACCCGCCTCCTTGTTGCGCGTCAGTGTAGGCGGCACGATACCGCCGCTGCATTGTTGCGCCGACTGCGGGATGAATCCTTCCGCGTAACTGGCGTACACCGAGATGTCAGGCCGAACTTTGTACACCACGCCGGCGCCTGGCGTGTTGGCGTCACTCTTGCGGCCATTGTCACGATAGATGATGTTATTGGCCGGATTGGGATTAATGGACACGCCCGTTGAAGGCTTGAGGTCATACAAGGTTCGGCGTGCATTGAAAAGAAGATCCCAGTTACCGATGCTGATCAGCTCCTGCACATACAGGGCCTTCTGCTCCTGGCGGTTGCTGCCGATGTAGGACGGCGTGACTGCGCTGGTACGGAGATCCGGTAGCGCCATCGGTATATCGCTGTACGGCATGCCGCTCAAGGCCGGCGCCAGCCAGGTAGACTGCGTGTTGCTGTAAGTGCTGTGATTCACACCGACTGACAACTTGTGGCGCCAGCCTCCGGTATTGAAACTGGTGCGTAAATAGTGATCGCCGCTGGTGGCCGCGCTATCGTCGCCGGTCCGCGCGCTGAAAAAATTCATGCTGCTGAGGGGCGCCGAGGATGGCGCAGCCGTGGCATACCTCAGACCACTGGCGGAATAAGTCTGCACCGTGACGGTATTGAGACTGCGCTGCACGCGGCTGACCAGCAGCAGCCCCGGTGACAGCGCATGTTCCAGTTGATAAAACGCCTTTTTTTGCCGGCTATAAAATCCGTCGTTGCGGTGCCCTATCAGTTGCGGTGGCGCCGGCAAGATAACGCCATTACGGTTCGCAAAGGTGGAGCCATACACGGGCGAAAATTGGGCCCCGTAACTGAATCCGACGATCAGATCGGTGCTCGCGTCTTTCCAGCGCAGTTGCGGCAACAGGTAGTCTTCCTCGCGCCCGTGGAAGCCGGCATCGTTACGGTCGGCCCTGGTCATGGTACCGATCAGGCGATAGCTAAGCTTCTTGTCGGCACTGAGGGCGCCGGACAGGTCGCTGGCGACCGTCTTGTCAGCGCCAGAGCCATATTGCAGAGTAAGGTCGCGGACCAATTCGGCTTGCGGCTTCTTGACGACAACATTAACGCCTCCTCCCAGCGAGTTACTGCCCGCCAGGATAGCTTGCGGCCCCTTGAACACCTCGACTCGCTCGACACCGAACACATTGGTATTGGCCGCAGAGCGATCTTCCAGTCCACCAGACGTGCTCACAGCGCCGAAGCCGCGCACGGAAAAAGTCGGCACGCTTTCCGGCGTTTGCGTCAGGCGTATGCCGCTGACATTGCGCAGCACATCCTGGACCGAAGTGAGCTGCTGCGATTCAATCACCTTGCCGGTAACGATGGTGACGGCAGCGGGAACGTCGTGCAGATTGGCGCCGCTGCGCGTGGCGGCGTCGGAACGGTCGGCCTTGAAGCTGGTTTCAGCCTGATCCCGCACTGCGACGATGACGATCGTGGCAGG
>JBEVNE010000115.1:0-5482 GCA_040508275.1 Duganella sp. | reverse complement strand
ATCGACCGCTTTTACACCAAGCCGTGGAAAGGGGCGGCGCTGCGCGAGAATATCCGTGAAGGATTCCGCCTGCATGCCCAGGCGCACGGCAGGCTGCCGCTGGCGCCCAGCAATATCGAGCAGGCCTGAGATAGTAGCACTTACATGCGCAGCGCCTTTTTCCTGCTGTCGTTGTTGCTGGCGGCCTGCCTGCTGGCCCCGGCACAGGCCGGGCCGTTGAGAATCTACGGCATGGAAAACCGCCCCACCAGCTTCATGGATGGCGAGCGGCCGGCCGGCATGGCCGTTGATCTGGTGGCGGAAATCCAGCGCCGCATGGGGCAGGCGCAGCCGTTCGAGATTATCCCGTGGGCGCGCGCCAACACGCTGGCGCGTGGACCGGACGTGATGCTGGCGGCCGTGGTGCGCACACCGGAGCGCGCCCACCTGCGCTTTGTCGGGCCGATTTTCACCGACCGTATTTCCGCTTATGCCGTGCGTGAACGCTTGCCCGAACTGCGCATGCGCGACCCCGGCTTTACCCGCCTGCGCGCGGGCGGCCAGCGCAGCACGGTGTTCAGCAGCCTGCCGCGGCGCCTCGGCTATAACCTGACCGACGAGCCCAATTCCGCCGAAGCCGCTGCCAAGATGCTGATGAGCGGACGTTTCGACCTGTGGTTTATTGCCGATGAGCTGGTGCCTGATACCTTGCGCAAGGCGGGCTTTGCGCCAGACGCGGTGGCGCCGGCGCTTCACCTCAGTGTGGAGGGCGTGTACTTTGCATTCTCGCCCGGTACCGATGAGCGCGTGGTCGAGGCCTGGACCGTCGCTTTGCGTCAGATGAAGGGGGACGGCAGCTTCTTGCGCATCCACCGCAAGTGGCTGAAGGACCACCAACTGCCGCCCGATGTCACTCCGTAGGCAGGATAAAATCGGCCAATTTCTTGTCATCTCCCCCTGATCTTCCTTTCATGTGCGCTTAATCCGCTGCCGGTTTGTGGCCGTTTGCTTCGTATAACGGGCCATCGGTGTTATGCTTGCGGCAGAATTCAACGAGACAACCCGCCATGCAACAAAAAGCACCCCGTCGAACCCGCGAGCGCATCCTGGAACTGTCGCTGCGCCTGTTTAATGAGTTTGGCGAACCCAATATCACCACCACGGTGATCGCCGAAGAGATGAATATCTCGCCCGGCAACCTGTACTACCATTTCCGTAACAAGGACGACATCGTCAACTCGATCTTCGTGCAGTTCGAAGCCGAGATCGGCCGCATCCTCACCGTGCCCAAGGGCCGCCGCTCGAATATCGACGACGTCTGGACCTATCTGCACCTGATGTTCGAGCTGATCTGGCGCTACCGGTTTTTTTACCGCGACCTCAACGACCTGCTGTCGCGCAACCGCAAGCTCGAACTGCACTTCAAGCAGATCCTCGACCACAAGATCAAGGTGGCCAAGCAGTTGTGCGAAGACCTGCGCGGTGAAGGCTCGCTGGAAGCATCGGACGCCGCCATCGACGCCATGGCCACCAATATGGTGGTGGTCGCTACCTACTGGCTGTCGTATGAATATGTGCGTAACCCGCGCAAGTACAGCGAACAGCAATCGATGGCCGATGCGCTGGCGCGCGGCTGCTACCAGGTGTTGTCGCAGATCGGCCCCTACCTGCGCAACGAAACCAGCTTGCTGTTCCAGAAGCTGTCCGAGGAATATTTGAAAAAGCTCAAGTGAGGCCGCCGCCATGTGGACTGCTTTTCCCCATCCCGACCCCGCCTTCCGCCACACGCCCGACAGCCTGCGGCAGGCCTGGCCGGTCCTGCACAGCGGCGACCTCGAGCCTTTCCCAAGCCATCCGGCCCTGGTGCAGGCCTGGATTGCGTTTCACGCGGGCGAGTTCGAGCGCGCGGCGCGGCTCGGGCTGGACGTCGGCGTGAACGGTTACGCGGTGGCGCACAAGGCCATCTGCATCTACACGCAATACCTGGAAACCAATCCGCGCAAGAAAATCGCCACCTTTGAATGCGTGGCCGAACGCTGCGAGCGCCAGCAGCGCGAGCAGCCCGACAATCCGTCCGGCTATTACTGGCACGGCTATGCGCTCGGCTATTATTCCACCGGCATTTCGGTGGTCAAGGCGCTGGCCCAGGGACTGGGCGCCAAGGTGCGCCACAGCCTCGATGCGACCGTGCGGCTGGCGCCCGGGCGCGCCGACGCCCGCGTGGCGCTGGGCGTATATCACAGTGAAATTATCGACAAGGTGGGCGCCGTGATCGGCGGCCTGACCTATGGCGTGAAAAAGGAAGAAAGTTATCGGCAGTTCCAGAAAGCGCTGGAACTCAATCCCGACTCGGTCATCGCCCGCATCGAATACGGCCGCGCCTTGCTGCTGCTCGATGGCAAGCGCCGGGCGGCCGAAGCCCACGCCCTGTTTCAGCAGGCAGCAGCCGGCGCCGCGCGCGACGCCACCGAGCGGCTCGATATCGCAGCAGCCCAACAGGCATTAACAGAGGAAACCCGGCAGTGAAAACGATTTGTGTATATTGCGGCGCCAATCCCGGCATCAATGAGGTCTATGCCGAGGCCGCACGCGCGCTCGGCCGCAGCATGGTGGAGCAGAACCTGGCGCTGGTCTACGGCGGCGGCAATGTCGGACTGATGGGCGTCATCGCCGATGAAGTGCTGCGCCTGGGCGGCGAAGTGACGGGCGTGATCCCGACCGCACTGGTCGAGCGCGAAGTCGGCCATACCGGCCTGACGCGCCAGTTCATCGTCAAGGACATGCACGAGCGCAAAGCCATGATGGCCACGCTGTCCGACGGTTTTATCGCCATGCCGGGCGGCATGGGCACTCTGGAAGAATTATTCGAAATGCTGACATGGTCGCAACTGGGCATCCACGCCAAGCCGATCGGCCTGCTCAATGTTGACGGCTTTTACGATGGTCTGATCCGCTTTATCGACCACGCGCGCGAGCAGGGCTTTATCCGCCCGGCGCACGCGGCGTTGATGATGTCGGCCGACGATCCGGCAGCGCTGCTCAAGCTGCTCAAAGGCTAAGACAGCCATGGCCTTGCCAGCGCGCATACTGATCCTGGCGGTCGGCAGCGCCGGCGATGTCTATCCGTTTATCGCTGCCGGCCAGGTGCTGCGCGCACGCGGCCACGCGGTGACGCTGGTGGCTTCGGCCAATTTCCGCGACAGGGTAGAGCATGCAGGCTTGCATTTTGTTTCCGGCATCAGCCAGCAAGACCTTGATGCAGGCGTGGCCGATCCCGACCTGTGGCATCCGCTCAAGGGCTTTGCAACGATCTGGAAGCATATGGCGCGCCATCTGCCTGGAGCCTATGCGCAGCAGCTGGCGCTGGTGGAGCAGGGGCCAACGCTGGTGGTGGCCAGCACCCTGGGGCTGAGCGGCCGCCTGCTGCAGGAAACCCATGGCGTACCGCTGGTGACCGTGCACCTGGCGCCGTCGTGCTTTTTCTCGGCCCATGATACCGCCGTGCGACGCGGCCGCCACTGGCCGCGTGCATGGCCGCGCTGGGCCGTCAGGCTCACGCTGTCGGTGGTCGAACGGCTGCTGGTCGATCCCGTGGTGCGTCCCGCCGTCAATAGCCTGCGCGCCAGGCTGGGCCTGGCGCCGGTGCGCCACGTCATGAGTCGCTGGCTGCACTCGCCGGCACGCGTGGTCTGCGCCTGGCCGGCCTGGTTTGCTGCACCGCAGCCCGACTGGCCGCCCAACGCCGTATGCACGGGATTTCCGCGCATGCCAGCCACTATCAACACTTCCGGCGCTGCGCTCGATCGCAATCTGCAGGATTTCCTGGACGCCGGCGCCGCGCCCATCGTCATCACACCCGGTTCGGCCATGGCGCACGGGCGTGCATTCATCGCCCAGGCGCTGGCTGCAGCCGCGGTGTTGCAGGTCCGTGCTGTGGTGGTCTCGCCTTACCGCGACCAGTTGCCGGCCAGCTTGCCGCCGTCCGTGCACTACGTCGCCTATGCGCCGTTCGATGTCCTGAGCCGCTACGCTGCGGCCTTTGTTCATCACGGCGGCATCGGCACCAGCGCCACCGTGCTGGCCGCCGGCAAGCCGCAACTGATCGTACCGTTCGCCTTCGACCAGCCCGACAACGCCGCCCGCCTGACCCGGCTCGGGGTGGCCGCCACGGTGCTGCCGGGCGAGCCGCAGGCGGTCTGGCGCCGGGCCCTGGCGGCACTGCTCAACGACAGCGCACTGGCGGATAGGTGCGCCACCTTGGCCGCTACCATGGCGGCGGAACGGCCGGCTGCTGAAACGATGGCTGATCTGATTGAACAAATGGCTGGCGAGCACCAGGTATCAGCGACGGCCTGATGTTGTTGAGCTATTGTAGGGAATGTATAATATTCCTAAGCATTTTTAATGCCACCATTTTTTAAGAACACAAGTGGCTATGCTTCAGGAATTCCTGAAGCGCTGGCGACGTTCCCACTCTCCGAGCGCTTCTATGACAGTTCCGCAACTTCATCTATCCCATCCTAAATACCGTCCAGATATTGATGGATTACGTGCCATCGCTGTATTGGCCGTGGTTGCTTTTCATGCATTTCCAAATATTGTTAAAGGAGGCTTCATCGGTGTTGATGTCTTCTTTGTCATTTCTGGCTATCTTATCTCGCTGATTATTTTTGAGAATTTAGATCAGGGAACGTTCAGCTTTACTGAGTTCTATACTCGCCGTGTCAAGCGGATCTTTCCAGCCCTGATTCTGGTTCTCGTTGCGTGTTTTGCATTTGGATGGTTCGCTTTGCCAGCGGATGATTTCAAGCAGCTGGGCAAGCATATTGCAGCTGGTGCTGGCTTTATCTCAAACTTCGTACTCTGGAATGAAGCGGGCTACTTTGATAATTCTGCCGAGACAAAGCCCTTGTTGCACCTGTGGAGTCTCGGCATTGAAGAACAGTTTTATATCGTGTGGCCGCTGCTGTTATGGTGTGCATGGAAGCGCAAGTTCAATCTTTTAACGATCACCGTCCTGGTCGCCATCATTTCATTCTTCTTGAATGTTAAAGGTGTAAAAGCAGATGCCACCGCAACTTTCTACTCTCCCCAAACACGTTTTTGGGAATTGTTAAGCGGTAGTCTCCTGGCGTGGTTTGTTGTGTATAAGAATGAATCTCTTCAACATGTCTTTAGCAAGGTAGATGGTTTCCTTGCATCGTTAATTTATAGAGATAGGCAGGCAGAAGGCAAGACGCTGGCGAATGTTCTTGGATTTGCCGGTGCATTTTTGCTCGCGTATGGATTCTGGCGCATTAACAAGGAATTGAATTTTCCAGGAAAATGGGCTTTGGTGCCGGTTGTCGGCACAGTATCAATTATCATGGCTGGTGCTGACGCCTGGATCAACCGCATTATCTTATCGAACAAGATCGCTGTCTGGATCGGATTAATCAGCTTTCCCCTGTATTTGTGGCATTGGCCTTTGCTGTCTTTTGCCAGGATGATTGAGGTCGAGGCG
>JBEVNE010000070.1:0-9613 GCA_040508275.1 Duganella sp. | reverse complement strand
CGCAGGCGGCGCAGCATATTGACCATGCCGTGCATGGCGCCGGTCGGGTAGCCGTCCGGGCTGCGCAGGTCGGGCAGCGCGTGAAAAGCGCGATAAAGGTAGCTGGAACCGTCGACTAACAACAGGGTATTTTGCATAAGAAACTGATCAATGTGAGGGGCGTTGGGGCCGCTTGTGCCCCGAATCGCTCATTATCGCAGGTTTTAAGCCGTCAGCCGGGCCGCACCGGTCGCCTTACTCACCTAAGCTCACTTAAGAAAATCTTAGCAACGTTGCAGAAAGCGGCTATTTGGAACAGCGAATCGTGCACGTTTGTTACAATGGAACATACCCAAAAAAACCACGCGGTTATCCGCCCGATCTGGTCAGACTCTACAAAGGCGATCCATCATGAAGCCCATCTTTTCTCTCTTGCCAGCACTCCTGTTCACGCTTGGCGCCCACGCTGTGGCGCAAAACACCCCGAGCCAGGCGCCGCCCAAGCTGGACAAGATCGAGGAATTCAGCGACGACGCCGTCAATATCAAGTCCAACCAGTCGCAGCAGGGTACCCAGATTAACGACCGCCGCGACAACAACGGCAACATCGTGGAAACCAATGTCACCAGCGGACCGAGCACTTACAAGGTGCGTCCCGTGCATCCCGCCGGCGTTGGTCCGGTGGGCGAAGGTCCCGGCCCCGCTATCCGGGGTGCGCAATGGACCGTGATGGAGTTTGGCCCCGGCAAGAAAAAGAAGGCCGAGGACGACAGTGCGGACGCACCACCGCCGCCAGCTCCTCCAGCGAAATAAGCGCCTGCTGAAGCAGCGCGCCAGCCCAGGCTGCGCGGCGCTGCCGCAGGATTCCGGCGCCCGCCCAGGCGGGCCCGCTCACCGAACCCATCAAGCTTTCTCATGGCAGTGTTTACTCCGGTCACCCTGGATGATGTCACCCAGTGGCTCCCGCAATTTTCTATCGGCAAACCCATCGCCCTCAAGGGCATCGCTTCCGGCATCGAAAACAGCAATTTCTTCCTGACCACCGACAATGGCGCTCAGGTTCAGGAACATGTGCTGACCATTTTCGAAAATCTGTCGTTCGAGCAACTGCCGTTTTATCTGCAACTGATGCGCCACCTGGCCGATCGCGGCGTGCTGGTGCCGGCGCCGCTGGCCAATGACAAGGGCGAGCTGATCACTGCCTTGCACGGCAAGCCGGCGTCCATCGTCAGCAAGCTTGAAGGCAGTTCGCAAATGGCGCCGCAGGCGGTGCACTGTGCCGCCGTTGGCGCCATGCTGGCGCGCATGCATATTGCCGGCCTCGACTATCCCTTGCAGCAACCGAATCTGCGCGGCCTCGACTGGTGGAACGCCACCACGCCGCAAGTATTGCCTTACTTGTCGGAAGACAATGCCCACCTGCTGAAAGCGGAGATGCATTTCCAGGAAGCATTTGCTGGCTCCGCCACCTACCAGCAGTTGCAAGTGGGTCCCGTGCATGCCGACCTGTTCCGCAACAACGTCATGTTTGACGGCGAACGGCTGACCGGCTTCTTCGATTTTTACTTTGCCGGCTGCGACACCTGGCTGTTCGACGTGGCCGTGACCGTCAACGACTGGTGTATCGACCTCGACACGGGCGTGCTCGATAGCGCCCGCGTGCGCGCGCTGCTCGACGCCTACCACGCCGTGCGGCCGTTCACCGAGGCGGAAACCGTTGCCTGGCAACCGCTGCTGCGGGCAGGCGCGCTACGCTTCTGGCTGTCGCGCCTGTATGATTACCATTTGCCGCGCGCAGCAGAAATGCTGACGCCGCACGATCCCACCCACTTTGAGCGCATTTTGCGCGAACGTATCGCCACGCTGGCGCCAAAGCTTTTCTGATGACAACATTTACCGCACGCGCAGGTTGGCACTGGGTCATGCAGGGCATGCAGCTGTTCGGCAAGCAGCCGGGCGGCCTGATGGCCCTGTTCTTTTGCTGCATGTTCCTGGCGCTATTGCTGATGATCGTGCCCCTGGTCGGCCAGGTGGCGCCGTTTGTGCTCACCCCGCTGTTTACCGTGGCGCTGCTCGAAGGCTGCGCGCAAGTGGACCAGGGCAAGCGCGCCCTGCCCAACCTGTTGCTGAGCGGCTTCCGCCAGCCGGTGCGCAGCCCCTTGCTGTTACTGGGCGCCGTCAACTTCCTGCTGTTGCTGCTGGCCATGGCGGTGCTGTACGGCATGGCGGGCGATGTGCTGCTGCAATTCAAAGGCAGCAAGCCCGAGCTTACTGCGGAGCAAGTCAACAGCGTGGTCGGCGCCGGGTTGCTGGCCTCGGCCATCTATACCATCGGCTGGCTGCTGACCTGCCTGGCGGCGCCGCTGGTGTACTGGCAAAAGCTCACGGTGGGCAAGGCGCTGTTTTTCAGCGTGGTGTCGGTCACGCGCGCCTTCAAACCGTTCTTCGTGGCGGCAGTGACCTTGCACGTGATTTATTTCCTCTGCTGCCAGCTGGTGATGCTGATCTTCGGTACTTCGCAAGTCACCATGGCCGGGATTTCAGCCCTGATCCTGATCACCATCGTGATTGCGCATTGCACGCTGTATATCAGTTACCAGGAAATTTTTGTGCGCAACCAGGCGCCGCCTGAAAAAGAAGCAGCACCGTCCGACGACGACGGTGCTCCTCCCCCTATCAATTAGTCAGGCGCTCGAGCTTGGCGATGCTGAGATCGAGCACCTTCATGCCGGCGCTGCCAAAGTTGATCTGGGCGCGCGCGTTGGCGCCGCTGCCCTCGATGTTGACGATCACGCCTTCGCCAAACTTGGGGTGGGCCACCGATTCGCCGATGCGCCAGCCCGCGCCTTTTTGCGTGATTTTTTGCGCAATGGCGTTGTCCGAGCCGACCAGCGGCGCCTCATCCCAGGCGGTTTTCTTGTTGGCAAACCAGTGCCCCTGCACCTTGGCCGACAGCCACTTGAGCGAGTCTTCCGGCAGTTCGTCGAAGAAGCGCGACTTGAGGTTGTAGCGCGTCTGGCCATGCAGCATGCGCGTTTGCGCAAAGCACAGGTACAGGCGCTGGCGCGCCCGCGTGATGGCCACGTACATCAGGCGCCGCTCTTCTTCCACGCCGCCATCCTCGCGCGAGCTGCTCTCGTGCGGGAACAAGCCTTCTTCCAGACCGGTGATGAAGACATTGTTGAACTCCAGCCCCTTGGCCGAGTGCACCGTCATCATCTGCACGGCTTCCTGGCCGGCCGTGGCCTGGTTGTCGCCCGCCTCCAGCGAGGCATGCGACAGGAATGCCGACAGCGGCGACATGACGGTGGCCAGCGCCGCATCGGCATCAAGAATCTCGATGCCATCTTCATTCACCAGCGCACTGCCGGCCTGCTTTGACGCCTGCGGGCCCAGGTGGGCCGGTGCTCCCTGGCCAAAACCTTCTTCGGAGACGAACTGGGTGGCTGCGCTGACCATCTGCTCCAGATTCTCGATACGGTCGGCGCCTTCTTTTTCGGTCTGATAATGCGTGAGCAGGCCGCTGGCCTCCAGCACCACGCGTACCAGTTCGGGCAAGGCCATCTGCTGGGTTTCAAAGCGCGCGCCTTCCACCAGCTTGACGAAACCCGACAGCGAGGTGCCGGCCTTGCCGGTCATATAGGGCACAGCCGCATACAGCGACACGCCGTACTGGGCCGCCGCGCCCTGCAGATTCTCGATGGTGCGCGCGCCAATGCCGCGCGCCGGGAAATTGACCACGCGCAGAAAGGCGGAATCGTTGTGCGGATTGTCCATCAACTGCAAATAGGCAATCGCGTGCTTGACCTCGGCGCGCTGGAAGTAGCGCAGGCCGCCATACACGTGGTAGGGAATGCCGGCCGAAAAGAAGGCATGCTCGATCACGCGCGACTGCGCATTGGAACGGTACAGCACCGCCACTTCGCTGCGGGCGGCGCCATCGGCGATCAGGTTTTTCGTTTCTTCGATGATCCACTGCGCCTCGCCGAGGTCGGAGGTGGCTTCATACACGCGCACCTGCTCGCCGTGGCCGGCGTCGGTGCGCAGGTTTTTGCCGAGCCGCTTGCTGTTGTTGGCAATCAGCACGTTGGCGGCGTCGAGGATGTGGCCGTGCGAGCGGTAATTCTGTTCGAGCTTGATCAGATTCTTGACGTGAAACTCGCGCTCGAACGCGCTCATATTGCCGACATTGGCGCCACGGAAGGCGTAAATGCTCTGGTCGTCGTCACCGACAGCAAACAGGGCGCCGCCATTGCCCTCGCCATGGCCGGCCATCAGCTTGAGCCATTTGTACTGCAAATCGTTGGTATCCTGGAACTCGTCCACCAGAATGTGCTGGAAGCGCTGCTGGTAATGCTGGCGCAGCGGCTGGTTACGGCTGAGCAGCTCGTAGGTGCGCAGCAGCAGTTCGGCAAAATCGACCACGCCTTCGCGCTGGCACTGGTCGTCGTACAGCTGATACAGCTCGACTTTCTTGCGCTCATCGGCGTTATACGGGTCGAGCTTGTCGGCGCGCAGTCCCTGGTCCTTGGCGTTGTTGATGAAGTACATCACCTCCTTGGGTGGAAACTTGTCATCGTCAACGTTGTTGGCCTTGATCAGGCGCTTGATGGCGGACAACTGGTCTTGCGAATCGAGAATCTGGAAGCTCTGCGGCAAGGCGGCGTCGCGGAAGTGCGTGCGCAGCAGGCGGTTGCACAGGCCGTGGAAGGTGCCGATCCACATGCCGCGCGTGTTAATCGGCATCATGGCCGACAGGCGCGTCATCATCTCCTTGGCTGCCTTGTTGGTAAACGTGACCGCCAGGATGCCCGATGGCGACACCTGCCCGGTCTGGATCAGCCAGGCGATACGGGTAGTCAGTACACGGGTTTTGCCGGAACCGGCGCCGGCCAGGATCAGCGCGCTTTGGGCCGGCAGGGTGACGGCGGCCAGTTGTTCTTCGTTGAGATTGTGGAGGAGATTTTGCATCCCGTGATTATACCGGGAGGCTCATGGGACATGGCGGCAGCCAGAGGAATCGGGCGTGCCGCCAGGATGCTGCGGTGCTTAGTAAACCACGACGGAGCGGATCGATTCGCCCGACTTCATCAGATCGAAGCCTTCGTTAATCTGGTCGAGTTTCAGGTGGTGGGTGATCAGGTCGTCGATATTGAGCTTGCCTTCCATATACCAGTCGACGATCTTCGGCACATCGGTGCGGCCACGGGCGCCGCCGAAGGCCGAGCCTTTCCACTCGCGCCCGGTCACCAGCTGGAACGGACGGGTGGAAATTTCCTGACCGGCCGCCGCCACGCCGATGATGATCGACTTGCCCCAGCCTTTATGGCAGCACTCGAGCGCCTGGCGCATCAGCGTGGTGTTGCCGACGCACTCGAAGCTGTAGTCGGCGCCGCCGTCGGTCAGCTGGATAATCGTATCGACGACGTTTTCCACCTCGTTCGGATTGATGAAGTGGGTCATGCCGAACTTGCGCGCCATGTCCTGGCGTGCCGGGTTGATATCGACGCCGATGATCTTGTCGGCGCCAACCATCTTGGCGGCCTGGATCACGTTCAGGCCGATACCACCGAGGCCGAACACCACCACGTTGGCGCCCGCTTCCACCTTGGCGGTAAACAGTACGGCGCCAACGCCGGTGGTGACGCCGCAACCGATGTAGCACACCTTGTCGAACGGGGCGTCTTCGCGGATTTTGGCCAGGGCGATCTCCGGCACCACGATGTAGTTGGAGAAGGTCGAGGTGCCCATGTAGTGATAGATCGGCTTGCCGTCGATCGAGAAGCGGCTGGTAGCGTCGGGCATCAGGCCACGGCCCTGGGTCGAGCGGATCGACTGGCACAGATTGGTTTTTTGCGACAGGCAGAATTTGCACTGACGGCATTCCGGCGTGTACAGCGGGATGACGTGATCGTCTTTTTTCAGGGTTTTCACGCCCGGGCCCACGTCCACCACCACGCCAGCGCCTTCGTGGCCGAGAATGGCCGGGAAGATGCCCTCGGGGTCAGCGCCGGACAGCGTGTAGTAATCGGTATGGCAGATGCCGGTGGCCTTAATCTCGACCAGCACTTCGCCTTCGCGTGGACCGCCCAGCTCCACTTCCTCGATCGTCAGCGGCTGGCCCGCTTTCCATGCAACAGCTGCTTTGGTTTTCATTGTTCGTCCTCTGGCTGGTCATCAATCCCATCAGTTTACATGATAACCAGCCAGCAGCGCACGGGGGACAAACTCTATTGCGGCTCGACCGGCATGGCCGGGCCGATGCCCAGCAGGTCGGAAACGGTGCGCCACAGCTGGCGCGGCGAAGTCCACGGCTTGGGTAAAAAGGCGCTGCCGGGAATATGCGTTTCTGGATGACGCGCCGAGTACAGCAGCACGCGGGCGTCATGCTGCAGATGGTGTAGATTGTCGAGCAGCAGACCGGCGTCGCCGTCTTCGAGGTTGGTGTCGATCACCACCAGCGCAAACTGTTCGGTTTGCAGCAGCACCTGGGCGGCGGCCAGCGTGGCGGCGTGGGTCACGCGGGTTTCCGGCACCAGCAGCGCCGACAGCACCAGCGCCGTATCGGGATCGCTGTCGATGTGCAACACGCGCGGCGCGGTGGCGTAAATCGAAAAACCGATGCCCAGGCTCAGGTCATGGTCGAAGGTGGTACGGTCGGTGGTAACGGTATCGAGAGGCATGGCAGGCTCCGCAAAAAATCACAACCCGCAACAGCATGGCGGCGGGCACGATCGGCGGAGCTGGGCCGAGAAAAAGGGAGTGGGCGCGGGGAACAGGCAGCCTCGATGGCAGCGGCAGAAACGCGAACGCTTGGGGGCCGCACCATCTGTCCCGGCAATGCATGCAATGTCGGGACAGGCATAGTGTACAACAAAATTCCTTTCGGCAATATATTTGATTGCCGGGAAACGCCGTTGTTTACTTTTTCAGACGCTGGCTGAAGGCGGTATGCAAGCCATTCAGGGTTTCTTCGGCGGCCAGCAACTGGTCGGCGACCTCGTTGACCTTGCGCCGGTTCGAGCGTGCGTGGTCACGCAGCACTTCAAAAGCGGTGTTGCGGTCGGTCTGGAACTTGCACATCAAAAGGCCCACGGCCAGGCTGGTTTCGCGGCCGGCCGCCAGCGCAGCATTAAGGTTGAGTTCGGTGCGGCGCAGCTGACGGATTTCGTCGGCGCGCGCCAGGCCAGCGGCAAAGGCTGGCAGCAACTGCTTTTCATCGACCGGCTTGACCAGGAAGCCGACCGCACCATACGAGGCAGCCTGCTTGCCGGCGTCGGCGTCGCCACGGCCGGACAGGAACATGAACGGCACCGAACTGGTCGCGTGCAACTGCTTGGCCAGTTCCAGCCCCGTCATGCCCGGCATGTGGATGTCCAGCAGCGCCATGTCGGGCTCGCGCTGGGCAATCGCCTGCAAGGCCTGCTCGGCCGACGAAGCCTTGAGGATCTCGTAGCCCGCATGACCGAGCACTTCGCCGAGAAAATCGAGCAGCAGGGGATCGTCGTCAACGATGAGTATCAGACGCTTGATGGGCAGGGAATTGGGCATGGAGCGGCAACCTTGGGCTATTGCTAACCGTTCCATTATAAAGCCGAAGCGCCACTCTTATTCAAGCATTTCCTATGGAAAACCTGGCAGCAGTGCGCCCGGAAAACAACGCTGCAAAATCGTGCACCGCCTGGGCGATGCTTTCAGCCTGATAGACACTACTGATGGCAGCGACCATGTCGGCGCCGCGCGCCACCAGCGGCACGGCGTTATCGGGCGTCATGCCGCCAATGACGACCATCGGCAAGTCGATCACGGCGCGCGCCTGCAGCAATAGATCGGGGTCGGTGACAAAGTCATACTGCTTGACGCGCGAGCGGTAAAAGCCGCCGAACGCCACGTAGCTGGCGCCAGCGTGCGCCGCCGCCTGCGCCAGCGCCAGGTCGCCATAACAGGAAGCGCCCACCAGCTTGCCGGCGCCCAGCCGGGCGCGCGCCTCTGCCACGCTGGCGTCGGTGCCGCCCACATGCACACCGTCGGCGCCGAGGTCCAGGCAAAGATCGAGATAGTCGTTGACGATGAACGGCACGCCGTAACGGCGGCACAGCGCCAGCAAGGCCGATGCCTGCTGGTGGCGCAGCGCTGGCGTTGCGTGCTTGTGGCGGTATTGCAGCAGCGCGATATGGGCGCCGCCGGCGGCCAATGCCTGCTCGCTGGCGTCGAGCAGGCGGCCGGTGTCGTCCCAGTCGGGGGTGACAAGATACAGTCCTTGCATGGTATGTCCTTGGTTTAAAACTCAGGTGTAAGATTAACGATGTGGCATGGCCTGGCCGGGCGCCACCGCATACGCAGCGCGCAAGGCCTGGAAGCAGTAATGCTGGGCCTGTTCCAGCGCCGTGCGTAGCGGCGCGCCCATGGCCAGCTGGCCGGCGATGGCCGAGGCCAGCGTGCAGCCGCTGCCATGGAACGCTCCGCCCAGGCGGGGCCAGCGCCATTCCTGCTCATCCGGTCCAAAGCCACGGTTGATCACGGATTCGCCGCCATCGTGGCCGCCGGTGATCAGCACATGCCGGCAACCGCGTGCGCGCAGTGCTGCGGCCTGTTCCAGCGCCGTGGCGGCGCCGGTCAGCGCCTGCGCCTCGGGGCCGTTGGGCGTGATTACGGTGACCAGCGCCAGCAAGGGCGCCAGCGCCGCCAGCGCGTCGTCACGGCTGAGCAGATCGCCATGGCCGCTGGACAGCACCGGGTCCAGCACCACGGGTAAATCAGGCTGGTTGCGGCGCAGCTCGTGGATAGCCTGCGCAATCGCCCGGGCATTGGCGGCGCTGCCCGGGATGCCGATCTTGACGGCGCTGATGCGCATCTTGTCGCTGAGCGCGCGGATCTGCGCCAGCACCAGCGCTGCCGCCACCGGATGCACGCCGTACACGCGGTCGTTGTCCTGCACCGTCAGCGCCGTGCACACGGTGAGCGCATGGGCGCCCTGCGCCGCCACCGCCTGGGCGTCCGCCACCAGGCCGGCGCCGCCCGAGGGGTCGAGCCCGGCCAGTACCAGAACGCAGGGGCGCTGCGGCAGCGAACTGGCGGCGGCGGACGCGCTCATGCCAGCCGGCCAGCCATCGGCGACGACGGCGAAGCCGCAAACTTGCGCGCCATGCGTCCCGCCAGAAACGCTTCGCGGCCGGCCTGCACACCGAGCTTCATGGCGCGCGCCATGCGCACCGGGTCCTGTGCGGCGGCGATGGCGGTATTCATCAGCACACCGTCGCAGCCAAGCTCCATGGCAATCGCCGCGTCAGACGCCGTGCCCACGCCGGCATCGACCAGCACCGGCACCGTGGCCTGCTCGATGATCAGCGACAGGTTCCACGGATTGAGGATGCCCATGCCGGAGCCGATCAGCGAGGCCAGCGGCATCACCGCCACGCAGCCGATCTGTTCGAGGATGCGGGCCTGGATTGGATCGTCGCTGCAATACACCATCACATCAAAGCCATCCTTGACCAACGCCTCGGCTGCCACCAGCGTTTCGGGCATGTGCGGGAACAGCGTTTTCTCGTCGCCCAGCACTTCGAGCTTGACCAGCTTGTGCCCATTCAGTAGCTCACGCGCCATCTGCAGCGTGTACACGGCGTCTTTGGCG
>JBEVNE010000426.1:0-3383 GCA_040508275.1 Duganella sp. | reverse complement strand
GTCGCTCATCCTGTTTTGTGAATTTTGTCGTTTTATCGAAAATACGTTGTTTTATTGTGCAATCAAATTTGTGTTATTGACAGTATTACTGATGGCGTGGTTCCATTACTTTACGAATGTAATTATCTCTTTTGGTAATTATTGGTAGTAAATCTCCTGCAGAGAGATCATGGGTAATGGTTGCCTGATAGGCAAAATTTTTCAAATCGGGATGAATGATATGTTAAGGAAAACAGTTCTTGTGAATGCGCTGTCGCTGGCATTCAGCACCGCGGCGCTGACGGTGGCGGTGGTGCAACCGGTGATGGCACAGTCGAATGCGTCCGGTACCGCATACGGCCGCGTGGCGCCTGGAACGGCGACTTCGGTAGTGCTGAAAAATCTGGACACCAATCTGACGCGTAACGCCCAGGTCGATGCCAATGGTAGTTTCAATGTCACGGCGCTGCCTATCGGCCGCTACAGTGTCACACTGCAGAGCGCTGGCGTTGCTGGTGCAACGTCCACGATCGAAGTGTTGGCAGGTCAAGGGGTGGAAGCACGCTTTGGCGATGCAGGCGTGCAAGAGGTGCAAATTACGGGGCGCCGCAGCCGGATCGATGTTTCCAGCGCTAACAACGGCGCAACGTTTACGGCCCGTGAACTGGCTCGCTTGCCCATTCCGCAAAGCGTTGATGCCATCATTCAACTGGCGCCCAACACCACGCGCGCCGACTCGCGCTATGCCGCAGGCGCCAGCTTTGCCGGTGGTGGCGCATCGGAAAATGCTTATTACATCAATGGTTTTCCAGTAACCAATCCGCTGACCCAGCTTGGCGCGTCCGAATTGCCGTTTGGCGCGATTGCCCAGGCCCAGATCCTGACCGGCGGCTTCGGCGCCGAATTCGGCCGCTCGGTCGGTGGTGTGGTCAATATCACCACCAAGAGCGGTACCAATAACTGGCAGGCCGGCGCCAGCTTCAGTATTGAGCCCAACTCTCTGCGCGCCAAGCCCAAGGATACTTATTACCCTGTGACCGGCGCCACGGAAAACGCCCCCACCGATGGCACTTTGTTCCGCCGTAATCAGGATAACAGCCGCACCGAGAAGATTTATGGCGCTTATGTGGGCGGGCCGATCGTCAAGGACAAGCTGTTCCTGTTTGCGTCTGCTGAAGCGCGCCGTTATGACGTCGAGGGCACGAATGCCACGCTCGCGACGCTGGGCACCCGGACCTCGACCTTGAACAATGTATCGGGCTGGGAAGAGCACCAGGACAAGATTGACCGTTACCTGGTCAAGCTGGACTGGAATATCACCGATAGTCATCGTCTTGAATTGACCGCACTGGGCGATACCGCCAAGAGCGACCGCCAGTTGTACAGCTACGACTATGCGACTTTCTCACACGGCAATACGGCTACTGCGTCGCAGCACTACAAGAACAGCGAAGACTTTACGCCGTCCGTGGGCGCCAACACGCAAATCCTGCGCTACACGGGTAACCTGACCGACAACCTGACAGTGCAGGCGCTGGTAGGGCGTAGCAAGACTGAAAATGCCAACCGTTACGATCAGATAGGCGCAGCGTCCAGCGGTCCGCTTTTCCAGATCAATGCACCGGTGGCGGCACGTGCCCCCGGCTTGAACTACAGCAGCACGCAAGTGTTGTCGGGTTTGGTCACCGCCAATGATGCGAACAGCAAAATTGATTCGAGCAGGCTGGACCTGGAATATAGATGGAATGAACACACTTTCCGCGCCGGCCTTGATAACAACAAGCTTAAGTCGGGCTCGGCTGGTGATGTGTACGGCGGCGGCGGCCAGTGGGTGTATAGCCGGGCCAACGATCCGCTGACGCCGATCAGCGTTGGCGGCGGTAATAACATCGTTCCTGGCACTGGCGGCGGACTCGGTGCGCAAGGTTACTACGTCAGCAACCGTATCTTCGATTCGACCACCTCGGCCGGCTCCGACCAGTCGGCGCAATATCTGGAAGACCGCTGGCAGGTCACCAAGGATGTGCTGCTGACCCTTGGTCTCCGTAACGAAAGCTTCAAGAACAAGAACGGTGATGGCATCACCTTCCTGGAAGTGAAAAACTTCGTCCAGCCACGCGTGGCAGCCGCATGGGATGTGTATGGCGATGCCAGCCTGAAGGTCTTCGGTAGCGCTGGCCGTTACGCGCTGCAAATTCCTACCCACCTGGCCGTGCGCGGCGCCAGCCGCTCGCTCAACACACGCCAGTATTTCACCTATACCGGCACCGACGCCAACGGTCTGCCGCAAGGTCTGCGTCCGTTGACGGGTGTGTTCTCGACCAATAACGAGCTGGGCCAGGCCAAGGATCCGAATACCCTGACCGCACTCGATATCGACCCCACATATCAGGACGAAATTACGCTGGGCTTTGAAAAAGCCTTCTCGCCACGCCTCAATTTTGGCGCCAAGGCGACTTACCGCAAGCTGCAGTCGACGATTGACGATTTCTGCGACGGCTCGGTGTTTTACGCCTGGGCCGAGCGTAACCGTGTAGATTCCAGCAACTACGGCGGCTTCAACTGTGCTTCGTTCAACCCCGGGAAAGACAACACATTCCTGGTGGACTATGCCGGCAATGGCACGTACTCGAGGGTGCATTTGACCAAGGATGAGCTGAACTTCGATAAGGCCAAGCGTAACTACACCGCCGTGGATCTGTTTGTCGAGCATCCGTTCCGCGACGGCTGGTATGGCCGCATCAACTATACCTGGTCGCGCAGCAAGGGGAATACCGAGGGCCAGACCCGCTCGGACAATGCCCAAACCGACGTGGCCGCTACCTCGACCTGGGATAACTATCCGCTGATGATCGGCGCCGACGGCTTGCTGCCAAACGACCGCAAGCACCAGATCAAGGCCTTCGGTTCCTACGAGTTCACGCCCGAATGGGCGGTTGGCGGCAATTTGCTGATCGCTTCGGGACGACCACGCAGCTGCTTCGGCAACCGGCCTGATATTCCCGAAGATATTGATGACTACGGTTCCGTGTATTTCTATTGCGGCAAGGAAACTCCACGCGGTTCGCTCGGTCGTTTGCCATGGGATAAGCGTCTCGACGCCAACGTCATCTATCGCCCACAATTGCTGAAAGGCCTGTCGGTCAAGGTCGATGTATTCAATGTGTTCAACAAACAAACTGAGCAGACCATTGATGAAACCTACAACCTTAATGGCACGGCGATCAGCTCGACTTACGGCCGTGTGATCAGCTACACGGCGCCGCGCTCGGCGCGGTTAACCGTGGAATACAACCACAGCTTCTGATCGTGTGCTGATGGCGTTGCAATAGCAAGGCGCTCGTCAAGGTTTGTCGAAATCTCCAACCGCCGGCCAGTCCGGCGGTTTTTTTTTAATCAGTGTG
>JBEVNE010000367.1:0-10848 GCA_040508275.1 Duganella sp. | reverse complement strand
CAGGGCTTCCAGCATCAGCTTCCACGGTCCGGTACCGCCGCGGTAGTGGACGGCCACGGCGTTGCGGCGCGTGTCCTGGTCCTCGCTGCGGGTATCGTTGCGGATCGTGCCTGTCAGGGCGGACAAGCCCACTTCGTGCTGGCCGTCGCTGCCGATGTGGGCAGCGACGCGGCCAATGAAGGTGTTGCGTTCGTGGTCGCGCTGGCCCGTGCCATAACCCTGGACATCGTCATCAGGGACGATGTTGTACGAATAGCGGTTGGAGGCAGAGGCGGTGTTACTGCCACCGCCATACGAGCCGCCGTCGCGCGGGTAAAAGCCCACTTGCCATTCCACGGGGCCGGGCCGGCTGGCGTAGGTCACGCCCAGGTCGTACTTGTCCTCGAAGCCGACGTAAAACGCCATCGACTCATAGTAATTATTCGAAGCGAACGGCTGCAGGCCGAACAGGTTTTTGTCGAGGCCGACGTGCACCGTGCTCTTGTCGGCAAAGCGCATGCCTACCCAGCCGTGATGGAGAAAGTGCTGCCAGTAGTCGCCCTGCCCTTTCGGGAAGCGGTTGTAGCGGTATTGCGCCGAGCCGATCAGCGTGCCATCGTCATAGTTCAGATCGAGGCGCGCCGTGTCGAGGCCGAAAAAGCCGTTGGAGTAGTCATCCTGCCAGCTTTTATAGACGTAATTGAAGCGCACCGCGCCGCCCAGCGTCCATGGTGAGGCAGCAGGCTCGGCGGCCATGGCAGTGGCGCCGGGCAGCATCAAGGCTGCCGCCAAGGCGACGCAGTACAGGCTGGTTTTATTGTTCGACATAGTTCATTCCTGTAATTAATGCCATAAAAGGCCGCTACTTTAGCGCAAACGTAATGATGGGCGCGCCTGCGGTGTGGCATCCTGCCCCAGCAAGGTCTGCGCATGACCGCCTTGCGGCAGCTTGAAGCCGGCCACCACTTCAGCCAACGCGCTGGCCTGCTGTTGCAGCGATTGCGCGGCGGCGGCGGCCTGCTCCACCAGCGCCGCGTTCTGCTGGGTGTTTTCATCCATCTGCGTGACGGCAGTGCCCACTTCGGTAATGCCGCTGCTCTGTTCATGGCTGGCGCTGCTGATCTGGCTGACGATGCCGGCCAGCTGGCGGATGCTGTCCACCACTTCCGTCATCGTGGCGCCGGCGTTTTCCACCAGGCGGCTACCGGCATCGACCTGCTCGACCGAAGCACCGATCAGCGCCTTGATTTCCTTGGCCGCTTCGGCCGAGCGGCCGGCCAGCGAGCGCACTTCCGCCGCCACCACGGCAAAGCCCCGGCCCTGCTCGCCCGCACGCGCCGCTTCCACGGCGGCGTTGAGCGCCAGGATATTGGTCTGGAAGGCGATGCCATCGATGGTGCCGATGATATCGACGATCTTGCGCGAAGCGACGTTGATGTCGCCCATGGTCTGCACTACCTGCTGCACCACATCGCCGCCGCGCCCGGCCACCTGGGTGGCGCTGGCGGCCAGCTGGTTGGCCTGCACGGCGTTTTCGGCGTTTTGCTGCACGGTGGCCATCAGCTCTTCCATGGCGGCCGAGGTTTGTTCGAGTGCGCTCGCTTGCGACTCGGTGCGCATCGACAGATCGCTATTGCCGGAGGCGATCTCGCCCGAGGCCGTGCGCACCGAATCCGACGCCTCGCGGATGCGCAGCAGTACCACCGCGATCTTGTCGGCAAAACGGTTGAAGGCGCTGGCGATCTGCGTCAGCTCGTCGCGGCCCGAAGCGTCCATGCGGCGCGTCAGGTCGCCCTCGCCCGAGGCGATGTCTTCCAGTGCATCGCGCACCAGGATCATGCGGCGCAGCTGGCGGCTGACGAACACCGACATCAGCACGCCGGCGGCCAGCAGGCACAGCACGGTGATCAGTGCGGTCACGCGCAGCATGGTGCCCAGCGCAGCGGTGGCGTGGTCGCGGTCCACTGCCGTGACCAGTATCCAGCTGGTGCCTTCTATTTTGGCGGCATACACCATCTGGGCGCCGCCATCGATCACGAGTTCGGCGTGTTCGCTGCCGCTGGCCAGGCGCGTCAGCAGTGCGCCGTCGAGGCCAGGCGCCAGTTCGGTCACAGGCTTGAGCGTCAGTTCCTTGCGCGCATGCGCCAGGATGGTGTTGTTGGCGCCATCAACCAGCACGGCAAAGCTTTTTTCGGTCGGGTGAATGGCGTTGACCTTCTTGACGACCGAGGTCAGCTTGGCATCGGCAGCCACCACCGCCGCGAGCGCGCCGCCACTCTCGCGGAACACCGGCTGTACGAAACTCACGTACAGCTCACCCGAGCTGGCATCCGCGTAGGCCGGCGTAATGGCCGGGCCGCCGACCGAAACGGCCAGCTTGTACCACGGGCGCGCGGCGGCGTCGAAGTCCGGCGGCGCCGTCCAGCCACTGTAGAACACGCGCTTGTCGGCCAGGGCAAAGCCGACCGAATCCATGTCGCCGGCCTGGCGCGCCGTATCGAGCGCTGCCTGCGGATCTGTCTGTGCCACCGCTACCTTCACGGCGTTGGCGATGCGCTGCTTATCGCGCACCCAGTCGGCCAATTCGCGCGCATACTGGCGGGTGACGCCGTTGATCTGGTGATCCAGTGCAGCCATGGTATTGCTGCGCACATTCACAAAGGTCACCACCGACAGCAGCAGCAGCGCAATGGTGACGATGGCAACGGCAATGGCGATCAGGCGTGCCCGCAAGGTGTGGAACATGAAAACTCCAGAGAAGAAAAAAAGCCCCGCACAGCAGGGCAGCGAAGTGCAACAGCACGGACATCGAGGTCCGACTTCTTGTATCCTGAATGCATAGACAGTAGAGCGCACAGGCACTTGTTGCGTCAAGTCAACTAAACACCATGACACTAATAGGCGTATAAGTGTCGTTGAAAAACCATGTCGTACTGAAATGATTGCTCAGATAGCAATGGTTACTTTCAATTCGTACGTGAAGATACATGAGGGAAACCCTTATACAGGGTAAAATAACGGCGTGCCGACCGCCTCTGGTTCAGAATGAAACCAGTTTTCTTCACAGTAATTTCCATCGCGGCTATACTTAAGCCCCTTGGAGCGTTTTCTAGGAACGTGGCAAAAACAGCATGAATGTAGATTTTATTAAGCAAAGGAACCGGTTCAAGGCCGCCACGATGAAACGTCTGGGCGTGACCGATGATGCGTACACCAACGTAACGAACCTGCTGGCACAGATCGCTGTGCCCTTCCATGTACGCAAGGGCGAGTTCCTCCAGCGTGCCGGCATCCCTGCCACCCAGGTCCACTGGCTGTCCACCGGCGTGGCGCGCAGCGGCTTTTTCAACCGCGACGGCCTCGAAGTCACGCTGCGTTTTTACCGCGAAGGCGAATCTGCCACCACGCTGACCGACCTGATCGCCGGCGAAGGCGGCCAACCGGCCGTGCAGTTCCTGGTGGCGGAAACACCGGTCCACGGCTTTACGCTGGACTGGAAAGAATCGAGCGCCTTGCGCGCCCAGAACGAGGTGATGCAGCATTACCACCTGCAAGCGGCCATGCACGGCATGCACAACCTGGCCCAGCGCGCCTATGCCACCGGCGAAACCTCGGCGCAGGAACGCCTGACGTCGTTCCGCGAAGAGTATCCGGGGCTGGAAGCACGCATTTCCCAGCGCGCCATTGCGTCCTATCTCGGCATCACCCCGCAATACATGTCGCGTTTGCGCCGGGAAGCGGAGGCGGAGGCGGAGGCAAATGCCGCCGAAGCCCTGGAGCGCGGTTGAGAAAATCTTCGGCATAAAAAAGCCCGGCTACGCAAGCAGCCGGGCTTTTTTTTATCAGAGCAGAACAATCAAGCTGCTGCGTTTTCCTTGTTATAGGAAGCCACGCCGTTGAGGATTTCTTTTTTGGCGTCTTCCACGCCGTACCAGCCGTCGATCTTGACCCATTTGCCTTTTTCCAGGTCCTTGTAGTGCTCGAAGAAGTGCTGGATCTGGCGCAGGCGCAGTTCGTTGAGGTCTTCCGGCTTTTGCCAGTGGCTGTAGATCGACAGCACTTTGTCCACTGGCACGGCCAGTACCTTGGCGTCTTCACCGGATTCGTCGGTCATTTTCAGCACGCCGATCGGGCGGCAGCGTACCACTACGCCCGGAATCAGCGGGAACGGAGTGATCACCAGTACATCCACCGGATCGCCGTCGTCGGACAGCGTGTTTGGCACATAGCCGTAGTTGCATGGGTAGTGCATGGCCGTGCCCATGAAACGGTCAACGAAAATCGCGCCGGAATCCTTGTCCACTTCGTACTTGATCGGATCGGCGTTCATCGGGATTTCAATGATGACGTTGAAGTCGTTAGGTACGTCGCGGCCGGATGGCACTTTATTCAAGCTCATGGGGTTTCCTTGTTGGAGTGCTGACAAATGGATAACAAATAACTCAGGCCGCCATTATAGCGAAGTACAGCCCGGCTGTGCAGCGCAGCAGCCGCAGGCAGGTTCTTGCTACAGGATGGTGGCCAGCGCGCATTGGCGATAATGATGGGCCGCCTGCTCCGGCTGCTGCAGCGCTTCGTGCAGTTGCGCCAGCTTCAGGTGCGCTTCGCGCACCATACGGGCGTCGCCGGCATCGGACAACGCCTGCTCGAGGTGGCGCTGGGCCTTGCCCCACAGCTTTTGCTTGAGACACAGGGCGCCCAGCGTCAGCGCCAGTTCGGCATCGGTCGGACGGCTCTGCAGCCAGCGCTCGCAGTGCTCGATCTGCGCCAGCAGCGCAGCCGAGCCGGCCGGCGCCGCCGCTTCGCGGTAAGTGCGCACCACGCGCTCGTCCCAGTCGGCGGCCAGCGCTTCCTCGGCCAGCAGGCGCGCCTCGTCATGCAGGCCGCGTGCATTGAAGGCGCTGGCGGCCAGGCAGGCAACGTAAGGCTTGACGCGGTCGGCGCTCGGCACGGTGGACCACACGCGCTGCAACGATTCGGCGTCGTGGCTGGTATCGGCCAGCAGGTCGGCATACGCGAGTTCGCGCAAGCGCGCAGACAGGGCCGGATGCAGCGCCCGATGCTTGTCGAGCGCGCGCACCAGGCGCAGCACTTCGGGCCAGTTCTTGGCTTGCTGCTGGGCCTTGAGCGACCATTGCAGCGCGTGGATGTGACGCGTGCCGCTGGCATTGAGTTCGCGCACGGCCGCCAGCGCCGCTTCGGGCTGGTGATCGTCCACCAGCAGCTCGGTCATGGTCATCAGGCGCGCGGTTTTCATGGCGCTGTCGTCGTTCAGGCGCGCCAGCCACTGGTCGCGGCGCGCGCCCTGGCGCATGCGGTGGGCGGCGCGGGCGCCGATCAGGGCAGCCACGCCGGCGTTTTCCGGCAATTCGGCGGCGCGCAGTGCAGCTTTTTCGGCGTGGCCAAAACGGCCCTCGAACAAGGCCTTGAGCGCCTCGCGCAAGCCCTTGTTACCATCGCGTTCGCGCTTTTGCTGGCGGTAGGCGGCCACCTTGCGCGGCATCTTGACGGTGGCGCGCACTGCGCTGACCACCAGATACAACAGCACAAACAGCGCTGCCAGCAGCACGCAGAACAGGTTCAGCGACAGGTCGATCCGGTGCGGCGGGTAAAACAGCACCACGTTGCCGGGATTGAAACGGGCCGTCACGGCGATGCCGATGGCGGCCGCCATCAGGGCGACTATCCAGAGAAATATACGCATGCTATGGCTTGGCCTTGTAGTTGCGTACCGCGTTCAGGCTGTCGGACAGCGTGGGCATGTCGATCGCCAGGTTGCTGCCTTGCACCTGGCGCAGCAGCGCCTGCACACCCAGGGTGGCGCGCGCGCGCGTGTCGAAATACTTGACCAGCGCATCCTGGGCCGCCACCAGGTCGGCGCGAAACGCCGCTTCGTTGCGTGACAGCAGGGCCATGCGGGCATTCAGCAGGCGCAGTTTGAGGTTTTCGCGCATGAAGTAAGCCTGGGTGGGCGAGACCATCAGTGCATCGGGATGGTCAACACTGCGCACGCGGATCAGCTGGCGCACATCGGTCCACATTTCATTGCTCCAGCCGGTCCACACGCCCTGCAGCGATTGCAGCCAGGTCGGTTCCTGCTCGGGGCCGGCCATGGCGACCGGTTTGCCGTTGGCGTCCACCGTGCTGCGTGCACGCGATTTGCGCTCCGGCGGCGCCGGCAATGTGGGTTTTTCGTCCGACAGCAGTGGCAAGGTGTCGATCTGGGCGATGACGTTATCGAGCCGCAGCGCCAGGCCGACGGAATCGACATTGGGCAGCGCCTTGAGTTTTTCAGTGTCCTTGGCAATCGCCCGGCGGATCGTGATGAACTGCGGCTTGTCCGAGCGCGACAGGCTGCGGTCGGCGTTTTGCAGCGCGATCAGCGCGCCCGGCACGTTGCCGGCCAGTTGCAGCTGCTGGCTGGCGGTGGACAGCACCTGCTCGATTTCGGTCAGCGCCCACTCGTCGCGGTTCTTCGACAAATCCTGGTACAGCTGTTCAAGCGCCAGTTGCTGGCTTTGCGCTTCGAGCTGCTTACTCTCGAGCAAATTAACCTTGGCCTGCACTTCCTTGCTGGTGTCTTGCACCGCGCGCGCGATGGCGCTGGTATCGTCGTTGAGCTTGTCGCCCTGTTGCAGGCGCTGCGCCATTTCCTGGCGCAGCTTGCGCATTTGCGTATGCGAGGACCAGGTCTGGCCGGCCAGCAGCACGGCGAGAATCAGCACGCCAGCCAGCAGCACTTTGGGCTGCTGCAGGGTTTCGCGCAAGGTCGGGCCCGATGCGGAGGCGGCCGGCGTGCTCTTGCTCGGCGCGCTCGGCGGCTCGGTAGACGATGCTTGGGGGTCGGGTAAGGTAGGCAGTTCGTTCATAGCCGTGATTGTAGCGCGGCCAGCAGGCGTTCGTCGCCTGATCCGGTGAGCGTAATCCGCGAAAAGCCCAGATTGTGGGCCGTCTCGGCAATCCGGGCGTGCGGCACAATCAAATGCTGTTGTTGCAGCAATACAACATACTTTGAACTTGGGGCATCGGCATCGAGCCCGTCCACCAGCGCGCACAGGCCGCGCAGCGCTTCCGAGCTGGTGATGAGCCAGTCGTGCCGGGCGCCGCCCTGCGCCAGCAGGCGCTTCAATGTGGCGGCCAGCGACGGCGTCAGCGCCGGCACGGCGCGGCAGTAGGCTGGCACCACATCGACCAGCGCACCGGCGGCGCGCAAGCCATCGGCCATCAGTTCACGGCCGCTGTCGCCACGGATAATCAATACCGGCCGGTCCTTGAGCGCCGCCAGGTCCAGCGCCTGCAGCAAATGCTCGGAATCGCTGGGGGCGCCGGCGGCCGGGCTGACGATATGGGCGTTGTCGCCGGTCACGCCATGGGCGGCCAGCGCCTGACGGCTGCCCTCGCCCACCACCGCCAGCGTCACGCCGGCAGGCCAGACCGCCAGATGCGTAAAGGCGGCGTCGATCGCGTTGGGCGACACGAACGCCACCAGTGCATAGTGCGGAACGGCAGCCGTCAGGCGCGCCAGCGCCGCCAGCAGGGCGGCGGGTTCAGGCAAAGGGGAAATCTCGAGCAGCGGCAGCAGCTCGGCCTTGCGGCCCAGCGCTTGCACCCGCGCCGCCAACGGCCGCGCCTGCGCCAGCGGGCGCGTGATGATGACGGCGCCCGGGCTCACTGTCTGCATGGCCTGCAACGCCGGTCCGGCGCTCAGCGGCCCGTAGCCGAACTGGCTGCGGCTGCGGCCAGCTCGGCGGAACGGGCGTCGTCATCGGCCTGCGCCGCTTCGCTCAGGCAGGAAGCCAGGATATCGACGGCGCCCTGCCCGCTCAGCATGTCGGCCACCTGCGCGCCCAATGCAGCGGCGGCAGCGGCATCGGCGGCCGGGCCGCGCGCTTCGGCGCTGATCATGCGCACGCCGTCCGGCGTAGCGACCATGGCGCGCAAATGCATCTGGCCGTTGTCGATGGTGGCGTAGGAGGCCAGCGGCACCTGGCAGCTGCCGCCGAACACCTGCGACACGGTGCGCTCGGCAATCGACACCAGCGCACTGGTTTCGTGGTGCAGCGGCGCCAGCAGCGCCACCAGGTCGATGCCATCGTCACCGGTTGTACGCACGGGAATTTCCAGCGCCAGCGTGCCCTGGCCCGGCGCCGGCAGGCTGGTGTCGGCTTCCAGCACGGTGCGGATACGTTCACTCAGACCCAGCCGCTTCAGGCCGGCTGCAGCGAGAATGATGGCGGCGTACTCGCCGCGATCGAGCTTGCCCAGGCGGGTGTCGAGGTTGCCGCGCAGCGGCTTGATCACCAGTTGCGGATAACGCGCGGCAATCAGGGCCTGGCGGCGCAGGCTGCTGGTGCCGACGATGGCGCCGGCCGGCAATTCATCGAGGCTGGCGTAGTCATTGGAAACGAAGGCGTCGCGCGCATCTTCGCGTTCGAGCACGGCGGCCATGGCAAAGCCTTCCGGCAACTCCATCGGCATATCTTTGAGGCAATGCACCGCGAGATCGGCGCGGCCTTCGGCCATGGCCACTTCCAGTTCCTTGACAAACAAGCCCTTGCCGCCGACCTTGGACAACGTGCGATCCAGAATTTGGTCGCCGCGCGTCGTCATTCCAACAATGCTGACATCGCACTGCGGATATAATGATTTCAAGCGGTCACGCACATACTCAGCTTGCCACATGGCAAGCCGACTTTCGCGCGATGCGATCACCAGTCTGGATGGAGGAATTTGGACCACTTCGGATGTTTTCAAAACCAGTTCTCTCACTATTACTCATTATTATTTACTTGCTCTCGCTCACCGGCGCTGGCGCGTAAAACGTGCATGTCTAAAACCACAAATTTTAACATGCTCACTTCTTGCAGACTCCGGGCCACCCGCCTTTGCACCGACATTTTATTTCTTTGCGACATAATTTATGGCAAACCAATTTAGTGCAGCAGCCGATCACCAAGCAGAATCTGACAAAAATCAAGAAATACCGGCCATCGATAAAGACGCGCCGCTGAAAGAAGACATCCGCCTGCTCGGCCGCCTGCTCGGCGACGTGCTGCGCGACCAGGAAGGCGAAGAAGTGTTTGCCGTGGTCGAAACCATCCGCCAGACCGCCGTGCGCTTCCGCCGCGAGGCCGACGCCGGCGCCGCCAAAGAACTGGACGGCATGCTGAAAATCCTCACCCGCGAACAGACCATTTCGGTGGTGCGGGCATTCTCGTATTTTTCGCACCTGGCCAATATCGCCGAAGACCAGCACCACATCCGCCGCCGCCGCGCCCACCTGCTGGCCGGCTCCGATGCACAGAAAGGCAGCGTCAGTTACGCGCTGGCCAAGCTGAAAAACGCCGGCGTCGAGCGCGACACGGTCGCCACCTTCTTCCAGGATGCGCTGATCGCCCCAGTACTCACCGCCCACCCGACCGAGGTGCAGCGCAAGTCCATTCTCGACGCCGAGCATGACATCGCCCGCCTGCTGGCCGAGCGCGACCTGCCGCTCACACCCAAGGAAGACGCGGCCAATCTGCACCTGCTGCGCGCGCGCGTGGCCACGCTGTGGCAAACCCGCATGCTGCGCTACACCAAGCTGACGGTGGCCGACGAAATCGAAAACGCCCTGTCCTACTACCGCATCACCTTCCTGCGCGAACTGCCTGGGCTGTACGACGATATCGAAAGCGATATCGCCAGCCATTACGGCGAGCAGCAGCCAGCCAGCATAGCCGCACCGTATGTGCAGATGGGCAGCTGGATCGGCGGTGACCGCGATGGCAATCCCAACGTCAATGGCGGCACCATGCAGCACGCGCTCACGCGCCAGGCCACCACCATCCTCGACTTTTACCTGGAAGAGGCGCACACGCTGGGCGCCGAGCTATCGGTATCGACGCTAATGATCGGCTGCTCACCAGCCTTGCAGGCGCTGGCCGACCAATCGCCCGACAATTCCGACCACCGCGCCGACGAACCGTACCGCCGCGCCCTGATCGGCATCTATGCGCGCCTGGCCGGCACCGCGCGCGCGCTGGGCGCCACCAACATCCTGCGCAAGGAAGTCGGCGCCGCCGAGCCTTACGCCAACGCTGCAGCATTCTCCGCCGACCTGCAGGTGCTGGTCGAGTCGCTGGAAGCCAACCACGGCGCCGTGCTGGTGCGCCCGCGCCTGGCCACGCTCAAGCGCGCCGCCGACATCTTCGGTTTCCACCTCGCTTCGCTCGACATGCGGCAATCGTCGGACATTCACGAACGCGTGCTGGCCGAGCTGTTTGCCAAGTCCGGCAGTGAGGCAGACTACGCGGCGCTCGACGAAGACGCCAAGGTGGCGCTGCTGCTGTCCGAACTGGCGCAGCCGCGCCTGCTGTCCTCGCCCTATATCGCCTACTCGGACGAAACCGAATCGGAACTGGGCGTGCTGCGCGCTGCGCGCAGCATCCGCGCACGTTATGGCGCGCGGGCGATTCGCAACTACATCATCTCGCACACGGAAACCGTGTCCGACCTGCTGGAAGTCATGCTGCTGCAAAAAGAAATGGGCTTGCTGCGCGTGGCCGAGCAGGAGCTCGACCTGATGGTGATCCCGCTGTTCGAAACCATCCCCGACCTGCAGCGCGCCGCCGGCATCATGGAAGCGGTGATGGCGATCCCGCTGGTCAAGCAGCTGATCGCCAAGCAGGGCCAGATCCAGGAAGTCATGCTCGGCTATTCGGACTCCAACAAGGATGGCGGCTTCCTCACCTCGACCTGGGAACTCTACAAGGCCGAAACCCACCTGGTGACGGTGTTTGAAAAAGCCGGCGTCAAGCTGCGTTTGTTCCATGGCCGCGGCGGCACCGTCGGTCGCGGCGGTGGTCCGAGCTACGATGCAATCCTGGC
>JBEVNE010000348.1:0-6924 GCA_040508275.1 Duganella sp. | reverse complement strand
AGTCCGCTGCTCTACCAGCTGAGCTAACGACCCAAGGGCGAGAATCTTACAGGCTGGACAGAAAAATTTCAACCGTGTGCAGGTTTTTTTGCCGTTTTTCCCGCTCCGGACCCCGTTGAATGTGGTGCGTGCGCCACCCACATCGTGACCTCCGCTATGATAGCGACCTTGTTGGCAAGCTTGTCAGCGTTGATGACAAGGAATCATGATGAGAGCAGTCGCACAAAAAGAATATCGGCCTTTCAGTCCGGCTCCAGCCCAGTTTGGTCTGATCAATTTGCTGAAGGCGGTTGCCGCACAGTTGATCGTGCTGCACCACCTGGCGTTTTATGGCCCCATGGCCGATTATGTCCGCCCCGTGTTCCCCGACCTGATCGGCTGGCTCGGCGACAGCGCGCGCATTGCGGTGCAGGTGTTCCTGGTCATCGGCGGCTTTTTGGCTGCCAAATCGCTGGCGCCGGCCGGCTTGCCGCACCATGCGCGGCCGTTCAACGCCATCTGGCGCCGCTATGCCAAGCTGGCGCCACCGTTTATCGTTGCCACGCTGATTGCCGCCGCCGCCTCGGCGTTGGCGGCACGCTGGATGACGCATGACTCTATTTCCGCACCGGTCACGCTGGCGCAACTGGCGGCGCACGCCGTATTGCTGCATGGAGTGCTCGACTATCCATCGCTGTCGGCTGGCGCCTGGTATGTCGCCATCGATTTCCAGCTGTACGCGGCGCTGGTGCTGCTGCTGTGGCTGGCGGGGCTGCTGGTCGGCAAGCGCGCGGTGCAGTGGCTGATGCCGCTGGTGGTGGCGACTGGCATTACGCTGTCGCTGCTGCACTTTAATGTCGATGCCGGATGGGACAACTGGGCGCCGTACTTTTTCGGCAGCTATGGCCTGGGCCTGATGGCATGGTGGGCCAGCGATCCGCAACGCAAGCCGGGCGCGGTTACCCTGATCGTGCTGGCCGCGCTGCTGCCGGCGCTGGTGGCGCTGGTGCTGGAGTTTCGCAGCCGCATTGCGCTGGCGCTGGTGGTGGCCTGCGTGCTGCTGGTGGCGGGGCGCATCAAAACATCGTCGAGCGGGTGCGCCTGGCAGGCCATCAATGGGCTGGGCAAGATTTCGTACGCCATTTTCCTGATCCACTTCCCGGTCTGCCTGCTGGTCAACGCCGCGTTTACCCGCTTTGTGCCGGCAGACCCGGCATGGCAGGCGCTCGGCATGCTGGTGGCATGGAGTACCAGCGTGCTGGCCGGTGCAATGTTCCATCGATGGGTGGAGGCGCCGCTGGGCCGTGGCGTGCAGCGGCTGGGCGAAAAAATTCGCTTGCAAGGCGATCTTGGCGATCGGCGCCGATACGGTTAACATGGCGTATTGCTGAACAACAGAGGACGGTCGCATGACCTATGAAGAATATCTGGACGAAGTCACGACGCTGATCTTCGAAAAATTCGGTGTGCCGGAAGCGGCCGCCGTCAAGCTGGTAGTGGCTGCGCAGGACAAGGAGTTTTTCGTCAAACACGATGAAGACAAACGCCTGCGCACCGTCGAACAGGCGCACCAGGACGCCAAAACCATTTACACGGCAGCGCAGGGCGCCGGCAAAAAAGCCTGATTGATCTGCTGGCCGCTGTTACGGCGGCGGCTGCAGAACAATGGTGACCAGCGCCACCGCATCGGTCAGCGCCCGCACGGCATGGGGCGCGCCGCCTTCCAGGAACAACAGTTCGCCGGCCTGCAGCGTGACGCTGCGCTCGCCGGTGATAAACGCAATTTCCCCCGCCAGGCACTGAAACGTGATCTCGCCTCGCACATGGTGCTCGGGCATTTCCTTCCCCGCAGGCAGTACCATCCGTATCAATTCGATCTGCTCGGTCTTGGCCAGGGCAATCGCGGCAAAACGCGCAGGGTCTTCAGCGGCGCGGATCAGGTTGATGACCTGGCCGGAGGTGGCATGTTCCAAAGCCATGATGTGCTCCATCGATGAATGCAGAATGTTTCATCTTAACATCGGATAACTGGCGCGGCTCGCACGCTTTCCTTTAGAATCATGCTCCGCATTCGTGATTGTGGCCGCAACGGCTGCACACCTACTGCCTGGAGCCACCGTGCCGATACGGATAAAAAGTCTGCATGCCTTGCTGTCGTTTTTGTTCGCCATCGGAATGGGCGTCGCTGTGTCGCTGCTGCTGTCGCAGCTGGTCTGGTCGGAGAGCAGCAAAAGCCGGATCAACTCCTATACCAGCATTTTGCTTGAGCAGGCGGAGTCTGTCGCTGCCGACCTTACCAGCGCCTTGAAACACCTCGACAGTCTGCCGCGCGACGATTGCAGCGCATCTGACCTGATAGCGCTCAAGCGCGCCACGTTCGAGTACCGTTCGATGAAGGATGCCGGCCGGCTGCAGGAGGGAAAAATCGGCTGTTCGGCCTTATGGGGCAAGCTGGAGCAGCCGCATGACCCGGGCGCGCCGAGCATGGTTACCCGCAATGGCGTTGCGCTATGGATCAATGTGCCCAGCTACGCGATGCCGGACATGCGGGTCGATTTGTCCGCGATCGGCCATTCTTACGTGGTGACCTCGCCCACGGTATTTGCCGCCTTTGAGAATCATGCGCCCGAGATCAGCGCACAGGTGTCGTCCAGCGACGGCACGCGCATCATGCGCCGCTTTGGCGCGGTGATGGAGCAGCGCGACCGCCTGCTGCGCCGGCATATCCGCCATTGTTCTCTGCACTACGACATCTGTGCGGTGGGGCAAATCGACAGCAATATTTTTGCAGTGAGCCGCACGCCGCTGCTGATGCTGATCAGCGTGGTAGGCGCCTTGTTTGGCGCCACCTTCTGGGTCGCCATCAATCATTTTGCCAGGAAGCGAAAGACCATGTCGGCCCGGCTGGCTGCCGCCATCAAGGCCGATGCCATCACGCTCCAGTACCAGCCAATTGTGCAGGCTGCCACCGGCCGCCTGGTGGGTTTTGAAGCGCTGGCGCGCTGGCATGATAAACACCTGGGCCATGTGCGTCCCGACGTGTTCATTGCCAAGGCGGCCAAAATCAATCTGTCCGATGCCCTCAACCGCCGCATTATCAGCCGCGCCTTACGCGAGTGCGCAGCGCGGCTGCGCCAGGACAGCAGCATCTATCTGAGCATTAATCTCGACATTAGCGCCTTCCTCGACCGCAGCCTGATCGATTTTTTACTGGAGCAAGCGCAGCAGCACAGCGTTCCACTGCAGCAGATCGCCATCGAAATTCTGGAAAGCGCCACCACCGACCTCGGCAAAATGCGCACCGGCATTACCGACCTGCGCAAGCTCGGCCTGCAAGTCTTCATCGACGATTTTGGCACCGGCTATTCCAGCCTGGCCTACCTGGGCCGGCTCGATGTGGACAAGATCAAGATCGACCGCATCTTCACGCAATCGGCTGGCACCGATTCTGCCGCAGCCATCATCCTGGCGACGATTTACCAGCTGACGCAGGACATCCAGACTGGCGTGGTGTTCGAGGGCGTGGAAACCGAAGAACAGATGCGCGCCATCCTCGCCATTTGCCCGCAGGCGCTGGCGCAGGGCTGGTACTACAGCAAGGCGGTGGCGATTGAGGAGATATTGCCGGTGTACAGACAGGCGCAGCAGGGCTTTTGAGGCAAGCTGCTACTCGGCTTTACGCTTGCCGTAGTCGTCCAGCGGCCGGCAGGGCAGGGAAAAGTCCACGTGGTAGTGCTCATCGTGGCGTATCCACGGCTTGGTTTTCATGAACTGCACACTGCTGCGCAAAGAGCCGCCGCGCCGGGTCTTCAGCAGCGCCGCCATCAGCGGCTGATCGAAGATCACGCGCTGGATGGTGATGCCATGTTTTTTCGACGCTTGTGCCAGCTGATACAGATGTTCGGCCATGGCCTCGAAGTCGATCGTCAGACCATCGAGCACGCCGTGCTGATCAAACTCCAGCCCATAGCCAAACTTGTTCAGTGCGCTGGACGGCAACAGAACCGACTTGCCATCGCGGTCCACAACGGGCACCATGAAATCAACCGAAATGCCCGCCTGGTGGGTACGGTGCGGCTTGAATGCGCCGCCGCTGGCCAGTCCTGTTTCGCCATACATGAAACGCTTGTCGGGCATGGCCTGGTGCACGGCGCTGTAGGCGTCCACGATCACGTCGTGTACGTGCTGGTGCACATAGGTTCTGCCGAGGGAGATGCCCAGGCTGGTGTAGGGAACAAAATTATCACCGTTGGCCGGCAGGCGCACGCCGCCGTCGAGCCGGCCGGCTGCGGCGGTGCCGTAGCAGGTGCTGGCGCTTGTGAACGGCGAGAGCAGCGCCAGTATCAGCAAGCTGGTTAAGATGGACCGGTGCCGGTGTGCCGGCGTGATCGAGCGGTGGGGGGACAAGGTTTTCTTCATGAGTGTGCAGTGTAATGCGCCAAAGCGGCCGGCGTGCCAACGGCTCTTTGGCACTTAAAATCTGTACTCCCGCTAATGCGATGGCGTTTCGTCGTCAGGTGCCGGCTGTGCATCGAGGCGAAACCAGCGCTTCCATTTGAACGAACGCCAGACGCTGGTGGGATCGGAAAAGAAGGGCAGGGCGAACGATTCTTTCGGCAGCAAACTCAGCGTGTAGCCTATGCCCTCAAAAAAGCGGAAGCACACCTTGTTCTCCTGTTCCAGTACCAGGTTTGAGAATACGCCCGTGGAGTAGGGTGCGACCATATAAGCCGAGTCCAGCGTATTCAATTCTTGATCCAGCAGATAAATGTGCAGACCTTCCTCGAATGGCACGTCGTCGGTGATGAACAGCAGCAGGTGCCCACGCCACAGCAAGGCGGCTTCCAGGATAACGCCCTCAAGCAGCTTGCCGGTAGGCGTATCGGAAATCAGCAGCTCGCTCGAAGAGCGTTGCTCCGCTGTTGCGGGCGTGACAGTGCATAGTGTGTGGTTGAAAGCGGGCGTCAGTTTCATCAGGAATTTACCAGGCGTAGCTTGTGCCGAAGGCAGCCAGCGCGCCGCCGACGAACCCGCCCACTGTAACGCAGATCCGCGGCCAGAGGGAATTGGGTGCGAAGGGTGCAAAATTTCTTTCGTGAATCCGCAAGTTGATGGTTTGCCCAAAGCGAGTGTGCGGCGGAATCTCTTGGACAGGGTACGTAGTTCACGAGAAATTAATCCTCTGCAATATTCTGATGTTGCGCTGCTTTTCGTTGAATGCAAGCGGGTGATAAGGGGATGACGTTTATCTGACCTGAACTCGATGAGTGCAACCAAAAAATCTGGATTTTCTTTGCGCCAACGAAGTGTTTGACGGCCTATGTGCTACGACGATTGATAATCGTATCCACTATGGAGAAGTCCGCAAGGTAACTCCAGGATATCTGGATAACCGCGTGGTTGTGGTTGTATGGACAGATCGTGGGCACGCCCGAAGGATTATCAGTATGAGGAAAGCTAATGAACGCGAAACCAAAAACTTTTCCCGAAACTTGGGTTGACCCGGATGATGCGCCCGAGCTCACCGACGATTTTTTTGAGAACGCTGTCTGGAGTATCGGTGACAGGGGTGTTTCCCGCAGCGAGGCGCAGGCGGAAGCCGCACTGCGGCGTGGCCGGCCGCTGGGCAGCGGAACCAAAGTCAGTACAACGATTCGTTTTGATGCCGAAGTACTGGCTGGCTTTAAGGCCACCGGCCGTGGATGGCAGACACGCATGAACGATGTGCTGAGGGAGTGGCTGAACTCCAAAGCAGCAACACCTACAAATCAAGATCTGTAGCGATCCGCCTCATGCCCGATCAATCAGGACCAGCAGCCGATGGGGGGCATACGCTTGCTGTAAGCGTAGCCATTAACTATTTGCACAGGATCGCGATACCAGCGCCGCGCTTTTTGGCATAGGTAACAGTGCATTCGGTCACACCATCATCGATCCGACGTGACAGGATGGCATCGTTCTGCTGATGATCGCCGTAGTAGCAGGCCATCCATTTCTCGCCAGAGGCTTTGCCGCCAAGCTCAGCCCACACGACGACTTCCTTACCGTGTATTTCCCCCGACCAGCTTGGTTTCGACATCGTCATCGTTGATGGTGGCCCCCACATCAGGCCGGCTCCGTTCAGGGGCAAGCCTGGCTCGAACTCATGCAGATAAAAAGGCGTCCAGCCTGCCGGTGCGCGCTTGATTTCGATAGTGTCGCGTTTGATTTCTTTTGGACAGTCGATGCGTTGTTCAGCGGCGGGTGCGCTGGTACCGACTATGGCGAACAAGAGAATGATTGCGCGCATCTGGTGCTCCTTACTCGACCACCGAAAATGCATCGGCGTTGTCGCTGGCATTGGGCCACGAGCCATCCGCGTTCTGTTTTCGTCGTTTGGAAGAGATCAGGCGTGAAGAAATGTAGGGCTTTTCACCATGGCCGTGTTTTGGAATCCATTGGTCGATGACGTAAAAACCTTGCCCGGGCGCTGCGTGGCGCAAGAAAAATGCTGCATGGTTGCCGGTTTGACGGTTTGGATAACGCCCATTGACGAAGGTGGCGATCACCGTTCCCGGTGCGATGTCTTTTCTGTCCAATACTGCTGCGCCCTGTTTCCATTGGCGCGTGTTGGGCGCCTTTGCGTAGTGCTGTACCAGTGCCACACAGTCGCCGTTGCCGACCTTCTGTTTTCGTTGCAGCGCACCCGCCATGGCATAAACGTAAGACATTTCGTGCCTCCTCGCAATAAACTGACTGTGCGAGTGTCAGGGGTTAATCGGCCTGGCGGTTTGATCTGAAATAAGAGGAGTGCTGTAGCTTACGCGGAGTTCGAATCCGTGGCTGTGTGGGGCCAGCTAAAGGTGCCCTGTGCGAATGCGCGTGGGCCTGCGTGGCACATTGCAGGTCCCATTGAGAGAGATCGCCAGGCGTTTGGGCATCTCCAGAAACACCGTCCGACGCTAC
>JBEVNE010000333.1:0-4168 GCA_040508275.1 Duganella sp. | reverse complement strand
TCAGTCAGCAGTTCGTTGTCGCGGCGGTCGAGGGCGATCGACGGTTGCAGATTGCTCGCGCTCGTATACTCCCAGTAACGCTTGTCGCCGTGGTTGTAGTTGCCGAGGTCGAGGCGCACGTTCTTGTTGACCTGCCAGTAGCTGGTCAGATCGAACGAGGCATAGCCGGGTACGCGGAACAGGGCGGTGGTGGCATCGGTCAGCGCCGGGCCTGAGTTGCTGTAGCTGTCGCGATTGGTGGCCACTGCCTGTTTGCCGGCGACAAAGGTGCCGGTCAGATTCCAGCCCCAGGCTTTTGCCGGCGCATCGTAGCCGGCGCCGATGATGGCCTTGCGCGGCAGGACCGAATCGAGCACCACGTCCTTGTCGCCGGTGTAGTTGGAGGTGGATGTGCCACGGCTCACGCCCAGGGCCCAGGTGCTGTACAAGCCCTTGGCCAGCTCGCTCCATTGCCCGTGATCGAGCCGTGCACTCATTTCAAAGCCGTAAATCCTGGCATCGTCGCGATTGACCGCCTGGTAGATGGTGCCGATGTGGGCCGGCATGCCGGTGAACAGAATCGGCGCCAGCGCGCGGGTATAGCGGGTGTAGGCAATGAAGTCGCTGTACTTGGTGTAGAACATCGACGAGTTTAACGTGATGCCCGGCGCTGGCTTGCCCTTGAGGCCGACTTCGAAGGCATTGCTGGTTTCTTCTTCCAGTTGTCGATTGCCGACCAGCGCGTACTGATTGCTGGCGACGTAGTTGCTGGCCAGGTTCCATGAACCGAAAATCTCGCCGGCAGTCGGCGCGCGGCCGCTGCGCTTGTACTGCGCATACGCCAGTAAATTGGGCGTGATGTCGTAGCTCACGGCCAGGCTCGGGCTCCAGATGGTGTTGCTCGGGCTGCCGTACATTTTTTCCACGTCGGCCGGCGTCAATACGCCGGTGGCAAAGTTTTCCAGATTACGCATCTTGATCTTGATGTAGTCGCCGCGCAGTGCCGGCGTCACGACCAGGCGATGGCCGCCGACGTCGAAGCTGATGTCATCCTGCACAAACAAGCCCAGGCGTTCAGTGGTCGTGTCCGGTTGCGGCCGCATATAGCCGGTAACGTTCCAGTGCCGTTCGGCATCCTGGGTGGAGGCATTCACGCCATAGCTCAGGTAGTGACGATCAAGCCGCTTGTTGAGTACGCTCGACAGGCCCCAGGTGCGAGTCTTGTTCTGCGAAACGTTGTGGACCCTGGCGTTGCTGGACAAGGTCGTCGTATCGGTGATGTCCTCGGTATCGGTATTCTGGAAATACAGCCGCGTATCGGCCTGGTCGATCCAGGCGTTGTTGGGCGCCCATTGGTGCATCAGCTGCAGTGTGTTGCGGCTGGTGTCGCTATCCTGCTGCGAGTTCTCGATGATGTTGGTGCTGTTGGTGTCCCAGCCGTAGAAGAAGGTGTCGTTCTTGCGCCGGTACAGATCGGCAGACAGCTCGAGCCGGTTGGCGCCATCGATGCGCAGGCCGCCCTTGAGCAGCAGGGCATTGGAACTCCAGTCGTCGCGCATGCTGTCGACCACATCGCTGTTGTTGCGCGTGGCATGGCCATCGCGGCGCGAATAGCTGGCCAGCCCATCGAGGTTGCCGCTTTTGCCGGCCGCCGTCACGCTCTCGTTCCACGAGCGGTCGGTCGAATCGTAGCCCACTTTGCCGCCAAAATACGATGTTTTGTCGCCGCCCAGGTAGTCGTGCGCCGACTTGGTCCTGAAGCTCACCGCGCCGCCGATGCCGCCGGCCGAGCGCCTGGCCGAGGTGGTGCCGGACAGGATATTCACCGATGAAAACATCGCCGGATCGATAAAGTCGCGGCCCACGCCAAACGAATTGGCGCCGACCCGGCTCACGTAGGGACGGGTGGTGGCATCGGGCATTTCCACGCCATCGACATCCATGCCGATACGATTGCCTTCGATGCCGCGAATGTTGTAACCAGTGGTGCCGGAACGGTCAAAGCTGCTGCGGTTGCGGGTGGTGCCGGCAGCAGTGCCCGGCGCGGACACCAGCGGCTGATTGCGCACCACGTCCTTCATGCTGTTGGCGCGGTTGAGTTCGTCGCCGCTGATGGTGGTCGTCGTGCCGGCTTCGGCCTGCTCGGTCACATTGATCTCTGACAGCAGCTGGGTCACCGAGGATGCTGCCGGAGCATCGGCGCTTTCCTGCGCCAAAGCCGAGGCAGGCGCCAGGAACAGGGCGGAAATGGCGCAGGCCAGGATGGTGCGGGCCAGCAGAGGAGTTTGGCGCTGGCGTGCTGCCAGAGCCGGTGTAGCGTATCCAGTCATATATTTTCTTTATGGTTGTTTTTTGGCTGGATACTCCTTACTTTTTGTTTCGGGGATTTCTGGCTGACAAATGATTATAAGTCAAAATAAGTCAAATGAGAATCATTTGCATTCGTGCTTTCTCAGCTCATCACCTTTTCTTAGGCCAGCGCCGCCACTGCCTCCGCCTCGGTTTTCAAACCATTGAGGAAATAGCGCTTGAGCATGGCGTCCGGGGCGGCGCGCATGGCCAGGTTGCGCAGGTAAAAGCCGAGGGCTGACGAGGGCACGAACGCCGGCGCCAGCCGGCGGCTGCGTTCCTGCAGCTTGAGTACCGATGGCCGCAAGCGCTGCTCATGACGCATCAAGGCGGCTGTCAGCGTGTCCTGCTGCGGCGCGCCGGCGCCCAGCTTGCCCAGTTCCTGCGCCAGCACCCCGGCTGACGCCAGCGCCATGCCGGCGCCCTGGCCGGAAATCAGTGACAGGCTGTGGGCGGCGTCGCCGAGCAGCAGCACTCGCCCTTGATGCCAGCGTGGCAGTTCGACCATGGCCAGGTCATCGATCACCACAGCCTGCTGCGCATCTACTGCACCCAGAATGCTGCGTACCTGGGCGTGGCTGCGTACGGTGATGCGTTCGAGCAGCGCGCGGCGCTCGGCCGGCGCCACCTCGCCATGTTCGGCGCTGCGCCAGACGTGCAGGGCGGCCAGGCGCTGCTGGTCGAGGCCGTAATATTCGCTTTGCAGACCCGGTTCGGCATAGGACAGGAATTCCTGGCCCAGTTGCAGCACGTCGGGCACGTCGTAGCTGGCATAGCGGTAGCCGAGCGGGCGCAGGCAGCCGCTGTCGGGGGCAAACAATTGCTGGCGTAACCGGGAGTGCACGCCTTCTGCCACTACCAGCAGGTCGGCATGCATGGTGGCGCCGTCGGATAACGTGACTGACACCTGCGCCGGCTGGTTGTCAACGGCGGTGATGTGCACGCCGTAGCGCAATTCCACGCTTTGATCGAGTGCCTCGCACAGCACCCGCACCAGCTCGGTCCTGCGCAGCGTCAGCCAGTCGATGTCTTTCAGTAGCTCGCGGTAATTGAGGCGCAACACGGTGCGGCCACGACGGTCGCGATACACGTGCTCGCCGCGATCGGGATACGCCACCGCACGCAACTGCGTTAGCAAGCCCATGCGGCGCACCGCCGCCATGCCGGGCCCGGACAGGCCCATCATGTGGCCGCCGTCGCGCAGGTCGGCGGCGCGTTCCAGCACCAGCACGCGCCAGCCGGCGCGTTGCAGTTCGAGAGCGGCAGCCAGACCGCCAACGCCGGCGCCGCTGATGATGGCAAAAGCTTGTTGTGTCACGTGGATACTCCGTTATAGGTGAGGGTGGTGCGCGCCGGGCGCAGGAATAAAAACAGCACGGCGCAGAAAGTCCAGGCGGCTGCCAGCGCAAAGCTGGCGCCATAGCCCAGGCGCTGGCTCAGCCAGCCGCCGGCCACGCCGGCCAGCACGGCCACCAGCGCATCGGCGCACTGGAAGATGGTGAAGTCGAGCCCGGCCTGGTGCGGCGAAGTGCAGTCCATCAGCAGCGAATACACCGCCACGAAGCCGGCCGCCAGCGCCAGGTAGAGCAGCACCGCGAGCGCCTGCAGCCAGGCCGGCGGCGCTGCCGCTGCTGTCGCTGCCAGCGCCGCCAGCAGCAGCGCCTGCAGGCCGATGGCCGCCTGCAAGGCGCGCCAGGCGCCGGCCTGGCGCACCAGCAAGCCTCCCAGCGCGGTGCCAGCCAGGCCCGCCGCCGCGCCGCCGGCGCCGCCCAGGTAAGCGAGTTGCTCAAGGCTCACGCCGCGATCCACCAGCAAGGGGCCGACGCTGCCCAGCACCAGC
>JBEVNE010000311.1:0-9465 GCA_040508275.1 Duganella sp. | reverse complement strand
GAAAGCTGAAGTAAAAGCTGAATAAGTTGATAAGTTGTTGTTTTAAAAGGGGCTGCGGCCCCTTTTATTTTTTGGCGAGTGCAGAGCATGTGCTCGGTTTCAAGAGAAAAATTAGTATTTTCCCTCTAGTAACTTGACTATTACCTGGAGTATGCTACGCGCGCATCCAGCGCTCCGCCGGCCTTGTTGGCAGGCAAACTGCAGGAGCAGAAGCGTCCTTGTTACCACCCCATAAAACCACAAAGTGAGACTCCACATGCAACGCAAATATCTCCCCCTGATCATTGCTGCCGCCCTTGGCGCAGTCTCCGCTGGCGCCCAGGCATCCGGTTACCGCTTTGGCTCGCAGAGCGTATCGGCGCAAAGCACCGCCGACGCCGCTGGCGCCGAAGCCAACGATCCATCGACCATCTACTACAATCCGGCCGGCCTGTCGCGCCTGGAAGGCACGCAAATCAGCGGCGGCGCCACCTTCGTGGTACCGCATTCGAGCTACACCGACACCGGTTCCACCCGCTTTACGGGCACCCCGACTGGCGGCGCCAATCCGACCGACTATGTGCCTACCGTCAAGGTAGCGCCGTCGATTTACGCCAGCAAAAAGATCAACGACCAGTGGACCGCCGGTATCGGCCTGTTCGTGCCTTACGGCGCCAAGCTCGATTACGGTGATACCTGGGGTGGCCGTTATGCGTTGACCGATGTGATGCTGAAGTCTGTCACCCTGAACCCATCGGTATCGTTCAAGGTTAACGAGCGCCACGCGTTTGGTTTCGGTATCTCGGCGGAATTCATGAAGGCCGAGCTGGGCCAGGGCGTGGACGTGGCCGGCACCATCGCCTTGCTGCAAACCCCCGCCAATGCGGCCCAGCGCGCCGCACTGCTCACCAATATTCGGGCCCAGGGCGGCAATCCTGCGGTGCTGGCCCAAGCGGGCGATGGTCATGCTTCCAACAGTGTCAAGGACTGGGGCTTCGGCTTCAACCTCGGCTACATGTTTACGCTCGATGAAAACACCCGCTTCGGCCTGGCCTATCGCTCGTCGATTGCGCACAAGCTTGAAGGCCACACCGAGTGGGACTTCAGCCGCTCGACCACCGATGCTGTCGTCAACCGCGCCTTGCAGACCGCGTCGCACCGCGTCAACTCCGATGCGCTGGTCCGCCTGCGCACGCCGGAAACCGTGTCGATCAATGGTTTCCACCAGTTCAATGCCAAGTGGGCCGGCATGGCCGACGTGACCTGGTCGCGCCACAACCGCCTGGGCGACCTGCTGATTGAATTCCCTGGCACGCCTGAAGGCGCCGAAGTGATCCGCCAGCAATGGAAAAACACGGTCCGCGTGGCGCTCGGCACCAGCTACGCCTACAACGACAAGCTGACCCTGCGCGCCGGTATTGCCCATGACGAAACGCCGGTACAAGGCGCGCAACTGCGCCACCCGGCGCTGCCGGACAGCGACCGCATGCAGTATTCCTTCGGCGGCAAATGGAAGCTGGACGACCGTTCGTCGATCGACCTGGCATACAGCTACCTGGACTTCAAGGATGCACCGCTGAACTACACCAACCTGTGCAACACCTTGTCGCGTACCTGCACCGGCAACGGCGAAACCACGCGCGGCCTGGTCAAGACCCATATTTCGCTGCTGGGTCTGTCGTACAACTACAAGTTCTAAGCCGCTAAGGCATGCTGAACTGAAAGGGCCCTGTGGGGCCCTTTTTCATGGTGCTGTCAGGCCGACTTGCCCTCACCATCAATCGCCAACTCGGCATTCCCGTTAAACACCGCCATATCCGTCTCGCCCAGCACGCGGCTGGTCAGCGTACCGGCCGTGATCGAGCCGCTGACGTTGAGGGCAGTGCGGCCCATGTCGATCAGTGGTTCGATGGAGATCAGCAGGCCGGCCAGCGCCACTGGCAAGTTCATCGACGACAGCACGATCAGCGCGGCAAAGGTGGCGCCGCCACCGACGCCGGCGACGCCGATCGAACCGATGGTGATGATCGCCAGCAGCGGTCCGATGAAGCTCAGCGTGAAAGGATCGATGCCGACGGTGGGGGCGATCATGACCGCCAGCATGGCCGGGTAAATACCGGCGCAGCCGTTCTGGCCCATGGTGGCGCCGAACGAGGCGGCAAAGTTGGCAATGCCTTCCGAGGTGCCCAGGCGCTGGGTCTGGGTTTGCACGCTCATCGGAATGGCGCCGGCACTGCTGCGAGAGGTAAAGGCAAAGGTCAGCACGGGCAGGATTTTTTTCACGAAGCGCAGCGGATTGAGGCCCACCGCCGCGACGATCAGCAGGTGCACCACAAACATCAGCAGCAGGGCGCTGTACGAGGCCAGCACGAAGTCGATCAGCTTGAGGATGTCGGCCGGGCTCGAGGATGACACCATTTCCGCCATCAGTGCAAACACGCCGTACGGCGTCAGGCGCAGCACCAGCGTGACGATGCGCATCACGATGGCGTGAGCCACCTTGACGAAATGATCGAACGACGAGAACAGTTCCGGCTTCTTGTCATGGATGCCGGTGGCGGCAATCCCGATGAAGACGGCGAACACCACCACCGCAATGGTCGAGGTTTTGCGCGCCCCGGTCAGGTCGAGGAAGGGATTGGCCGGAATAAAACTGAGCAGCATGTTCGGCAGCGAAATGGCCTGCAGGGAATCGACCCGGCCTTCGAGATAGGCGCCGCGCGCAATGTCGGCAGCCGAGGCGGTCAGGCCGACGGCGCTCAGGCTGAAAGCCTTGGCCATCAGGATGCCGATGGCGGCGGCAATCAGGGTAGTGACCATCAGCGTGCCGATGGTCAGCCCGCTGATCTTGCCCAGCGAATCGATGCCCTTGAGCTTGAGGATGGCCGAGACGATCGACACCAGGATCAGCGGCATGATGATCATCTGCAGCAACTTGACATAGCCGGAGCCGATGATGTTCAGGTATTCGCCGGTGGCCTTGAGCTCGGCCGCGCCGGCGCCGTATATGGCCTGCAGCGCTGCACCCAGCGCCACGCCCAGTCCCATGGCGGTAAACACCCGTACCGAAAATGAAGCGTGCTTGCGTTGAAGGAAATACAGCAGGCCCAGCAGGGCAATTGCCGCTGCCAGGTTGAGGATTACATTGAGTGCCATGGTCTACCTTTGCTACAAATAATGCCAATCAGCCATTTTATAGGGGCAACCGCCCCTGCGCGACAACGAAATGTTTTAAAGAACGAATATTTACCTATATAACCATGATTTTTCCGTATAAAGCCGCGTGTTGTAATTGGGGCATACCAATACGCTGAATTGTTGATATTGCTTTCATGCAAAAGCTTATCTGGATTACAATTGATATCCGTTTACGTATCGCAACTATCGTTTTTTGATATCGCAACTGATAAGGAGTGTCCGCATGACGGCCAAACACATGAAGGTGGGGACCAAGCTGGGTCTGGGATTCGGGCTGGTGCTACTGCTGTTGTTATCGATTGCCATGCTGGCGATCTACAACCTGAACGTGATCCACACCAAGCTCGACCGAGTGGTCAATGAAAATTCCGTCAAGACCGAGCTGGTGGACCGCATGGCCGATTCGGTGCACATCGTGGCGCGTGTGTCGCGTTCGGTGGTGCTGCTCGATAACGATGCCGCGATCAATGCCGAAATGGAAAAAGTTACCGCTGCGCGCAAAGCCTACAATGAGGCGCGCGACAAGCTGGCCGCCATGCCGGCCAGCGCCAAGGGCATCGCCATCCGTGACCGCATTGCAAGCCTGCAAACAGAAACCCGCAGCCTGAACGACAAGGTCTTTGAGCTGGCGCGCGCTCACGACGATGCCTCTGCTACCAGGGTGCTGATGGAGCAGGCCGGTCCCGCCACGCAGAAATGGCAGGACGGCATGGACGAATACGCGGCCCTGCAGCGCGAGACCAACCAGCGCGATGCCGCCGACGCCACTGCCGCCTACGACCGCGCCCGCGCCACCATGCTGCTCCTGAGTGCGCTGGCGATTGCCGTCGGCGTGGTCGCCTCGTTCCTGATCGCCCGCAACCTGCTGCGCCAGCTCGGCGGCGAGCCCGATTATGCGGTAGCCATTGCCGGCAGTATTGCGGCCGGCGACCTGACGGTGGCGGTGGAAACCCGCCCCGGCGACAGCGACAGCATGTTGTACGCCATGAAGCAGATGCGCGATGCGCTGGTCGCTATCGTGGCCGAAGTGCGCAGCGGTACCGAAACCATTGCCTCGGCATCGAGCCAGATTGCTACCGGCAACCAGGACCTGTCGTCGCGCACCGAAGAACAGGCCAGCGCCCTGGAAGAAACCGCGTCGTCGATGGAACAGCTGACCAGCGCCGTGCGCCAGAATACCGACAATGCCCGCCAGGCCAATGAACTGGCCAATACGGCGTCCAGCGTGGCGCGTCAGGGGGGGGATGTGGTGTCGCAGGTGGTCGATACCATGGGCGCCATCAATGAGTCGTCGCGCAAGATCGTCGACATCATCGGCGTGATCGATGGGATTGCCTTCCAGACCAATATCCTGGCCCTGAACGCTGCCGTGGAAGCGGCGCGTGCAGGCGAACAGGGCCGCGGGTTTGCGGTCGTCGCCACCGAGGTACGCAACCTGGCGCAGCGTTCAGCCTCGGCCGCCAAGGAAATCAAGGAGTTGATTGGCAACTCGGTGGACAAGGTGGAAAGCGGCAGCAAGCTGGTCGAGCAGGCCGGCCAGACCATGGCCGAAGTGGTCAGCAGCGTGCAGCGCGTTACCGACATCATGGCCGAGATTTCCAATGCTGGCGGCGAGCAAAGCGCCGGTATCGAGCAGATCAACCAGGCCATTACCGAAATGGATGCTGTGACCCAGCAAAATGCGGCGCTGGTCGAGGAAGCCGCCGCCGCTGCCGAAGCGCTGAAAGACCAGGCCGCCAGCCTGGAGCAGGTGGTCAGCGTGTTCCGGGTGGATGGCATGGCGCCACGCGCAGTGCGCCCGCAAGCCGCCCCCAGGCCCGCAGCCGTGGCGCTGGCGCCGCGCCTCAAGGCAGCCAGCCCCGTCGTAACTGCCAAGCCGGCCGGGGTGGCCAGACCAGCGGCCAAACCGGTAGCCAAGCTGGCAGCGCCAGTCAAGGATGGAAGCGACTGGGAAGAGTTTTAAGCCATTTTCAAAATTGCGGTGGTGTGGGTGTTTACCAACCGTTGATTTAGGGCAATGTGATACCTTGTGGACACAATAATCCTGCGAGGTGGAACCATGTATCCCCCCAAGCAATACGCACTCTGCCTGTTACTGTTGTCGCCGTTGTTTCCACTCCTGGCCAGCGCCGCCGAGCCGGACGACACCATCAGTACCGATCGCCCCGATTTTGTCGATTCGAGCGATGTCGTCGGCAAGGGCCGCTTTCAGATCGAAACCAGCTTTGCCGGCGATCGCGATAACAGCGGCGGCGTTAAAACCCGCAATTACGCCACGCCGACCCTGCTGCGCTATGGCGTCAGCGAGAACTGGGAAGTGCGGCTGGGGTCCGACGGCCGGCGCCGCAGCGTCAGCGAAGATCCTGCCGCCGGCCTGTACAGCCGCGTCGATGGCTACGGCGACCTGGCGTTCAGCGTGAAAGGCCACCTGCTTGATGCTGACGGCAGGCTGCCGTCGCTGAGCCTGGGCCTGCAGTGGGACCTCGATACCGGCTCGGCGCCGTTTCGCGCGACCGGCAAGGGCGCCTCGCTGCGCCTGGGCGCCGAATGGGAACTGCCAAGCGATTTGACGCTCGGCGTGATGCCGGGACTGGCCTCGCAGAACAACGCCGACGGCCGTCGCTACACCAGCGCCTTGTTCGGCGTGGTGCTTGAAAAGCATTGGAGCGACCGCTTCAGCACCTTTGTCGAGTACGCCGCACCGACGATTGCCCGCAGCCGCGACGGCGGCTCCGTCACCACCTTCGATATCGGCGCCGCCTGGCTGCTCAAGCCCCTGATACAACTTGACGTCGCGCTGATGCGCGGGCTGAACCGCAACACGCCTGACTGGAGCTGGACCGTGGGCCTGTCCCTCAAGTATTAAGCGTTCGCCAGCTTGAACACTCCCACCAGTTGCGATAATTGCTGGGCTTGATCCTGCTGGGCTTCGGCCGCTGCCGCCGCCTGTTCCACCAGCGCGGCGTTTTGCTGGGTGACGGTGTCCATCTCGGTAATTGCATGGTTGATCTGGGCAATGCCGGCTTCCTGTTCGGTGCTGGCCAGGCTGATGTCGGCCATGATGCCGGTCACCGACTGAACTGCCGCCACAATCCGTTCCATGGTGGCCCCGGCTTCGCCGACAAGCTGCGTGCCGGCGCCGACCTTGGCGACCGAATCGTCGATCAGCGCCTTGATTTCCTTGGCGGCAGTGGCCGAACGCTGCGCCAGTGTGCGCACTTCCGACGCCACCACGGCAAACCCACGGCCTTGTTCACCGGCACGCGCCGCTTCCACCGCGGCATTCAGGGCCAGGATATTGGTCTGGAAGGCGATGCCGTCGATGACGCTGATGATATCCACGATTTTTTTGGCCGAATCGTTAATGCCGGCCATGGTAGTGACGACATGGGCCACCACCGCGCCGCCTTGCACGGCAATGTCGGAGGCCGACTGCGCCATCACATTGGCCTGGCGCGCGTTCTCGGTATTCTGCTTGACGGTGGCAGTCAGTTCCTCCATCGACGACGCGGTTTCCTCAAGCGAACCGGCCTGTTGCTCGGTGCGTGAGGACAGGTCGAGATTACCGTTGGCGATTTCGCTCGCTGCCGTCAGGATCGAGTCGGCGCCGCCGCGCACCTGGCGCACAATGTCGGCCAGGCTGTCGCGCATGGACTGGATGGCATACAGCAGGCTGTGCTGGTCGCCGGATCGCAGCGGCACCGGCACCGCCAGATCGCCCGCCGCAATCCGGCCGGCAATACCGGCTACAGCATCAGGCTCGCCGCCGAGCTGGCCGAGGATCTGGCCCGCAATCAGCCAGGCGCCGCCGATGCCGCAGCCCAGCGCTGCCAGGCCCAGCATCAGCATGATGTTGCGCGAGGTTTGATAGACTTGCTCGGCTTCGGCGCGCTGGCGCTCCATGGCGCCGCTCTGGTGGGCAATCAGTTCGTCGAGCCGCTTCATGTAGCTGAGCTGTTTTTCCCGCGTATCGGACAGCATGAACTCGATAGCCTCATCGATCTTGCCTTCGCGGCGCAGGCGGATCACCTGGTCCAGCGATGTGGAATAGGCGGGGAAGGCTGCCGCCACGGCATCAAACAGGGCCTGGCCTTTATCGGATTGCACCATGTCGTCGAGTTTTTTGGCCTCGATGTTGATTTGCCGGCGGTTGTCTTCCACCACGTCCATTTCCTTGGCTGCCTTGGCAGCATCGCGGATCAGCAAACCGTTACGCAGCGAACGCGCAATCTTGTTATTCAGGTTCATGAGCGACTGCGCCTGCAGCACCTTGGGATAGTTGTCGGTCACAATGGCATTGGTGCCGGCATTGAGCACGCCCATGTAATGGATGGACAGGCCGATGACGATGGTGAGCATGACGAGGATCACGCCAAATCCCAAGCCAAGGCGGGTGCTGACCTTTAAGCTCTTGGTATTCATTTTATATTCCGTAGTCGAGAGGTGAATCTCGCGCGCCTGAACGATGTTCAGGGAGGCGTTGGCGGGAACGGGGCCGGAGAAGGGCGTTGACCGCAAGCATTGGGCGGTCGGGGTGCTGCTGGATTCTCTCCAATATACACCTATATTTTCTGTGGGGCAACTTCATTATTCTATTTATTTCGCATGCTATGATGCTAAATAACAAGCTTAACAATCAATTACCGGGAGAGCGAATATGGATGCCGGAACCAGGCAGAGGCTGGCAGGACTGCGTTTGCTCGTGGTCGAGGATAATTTCCTTAACCAGCAAGTGGCTTGTGAATTGCTGCGCGCCGAAGGCGCTCAGGTGGAGGTCGCGAGCGATGGCGCCGAAGGCCTGGCGCGGGTTCTTGAAGGTGGCGTGTTCGACGGTGTGCTGATGGACATGCAAATGCCGGTGATGGATGGCTACGAAGCCACACGGCGCCTGCGCGCGCATGGCTACACGACCCTGCCCATTCTGGCCCTGACCGCGCACGTGCTGGAGACCGAAAAAGACACCTGTCGCGCCGCTGGCGTCGACGACTTTATTGCCAAACCCATCGAATTTGAAGAACTGATCGGCACTGTTGCCCGATATTGCCCTTTGCCACCGCCTTGATCTGCCCGCGAGGTTATATTGCGCATCCAATGAAATCGTTTTCATATAGACTTGGCATTTTCACCAAGCCGAAGGTCAACGATGCAAGCTGCCGCTGCTGTTTCCCCACGTCTGGACCTGCTTGATGCGCTGCGCGGCTTCGCCATCGTCTCGATCATGCTGCTCCATAACATCGAGCACTTCGACCTGTATTTTGTCCCGGCAGACTTGCCCGCCTGGCTCACCGCAGTGGACCGGGTGGTATGGGACAGCATGTTTTTCCTGTTCGGCGGCAAATCGTATGCGATTTTCGCCCTGCTGTTCGGCGTAACGTTTTACCTGCAACTGCATCGCCGGGCGCAGCGCGGCGAAGATTTTCGTCCGCGCTATGCCTGGCGGCTGGTGTTGCTGCTGGGCTTTGGCCTGGTCAATTCCATGTTTTATCATGGCGACATCCTCAGTATTTATGCGGTGCTGGGATTACTGCTGATTCCGGTCGCGCATATGCGCAGCGCGCTGGTGTTCGCTATTGCCGTGCTGTTGCTGCTACAACCGTATGCCTGGTTTGACTATCTGCGCGCCATATCGGCACCGGCTGAAAAGCTGGCCGATCCCGCCTCGTGGAAATATTTTGGCCGCGCCAACGAATATATGCAGCACGGCAGTATTGCAGAGGTTTGGTTCGGCAATCTGACCAATGGTAAAACCGGCGTGATTTTATGGAGCTGGGAAAATGGGCGCCTGTTCCAGATTCCTGCCTTATTTATGTTGGGCATGCTGGCTGCCAGAAAAAACCTGTTTCATTTATCACCGGAAAATAAACGCCATTGGCTGCGTGCATTGACGATAGCGCTGCTGCTGTTTATTCCCTTGTACCTGCTTAAATCCAACCCACTATGGTGGCAACAGGAAGCAGCCCATCCCGGCTTATTAACCATATTGACGTCCTGGTCCAATCTGGCCCTGATGGTGGTCTTGGTCGCCGGCTTTTCCCTGGCTTTTTATTCCCGGCCGGTACTGGCTTTTTTATCGCCGCTGGGACGCATGAGCCTGACCAGCTATGTGATGCAGTCGGTGGTGGGCACCTGCATCTATTATGGTTTTGGACTGGGCCTGTACCGCTACACGGGCGCCAGCACGGCGCTGTTGATCGGTATCGTGCTGGCGCTGGCGCAGCGCCAGTTCAGCGTGTGGTGGTTGCGCTCGCACCAGCAGGGGCCGCTGGAAGCGCTGTGGCACAGAGCGAC
>JBEVNE010000289.1:0-7228 GCA_040508275.1 Duganella sp. | reverse complement strand
CTGGGCCATGCCACGCTGGTCATCGATTACGCCCACAACGCCGCCGCTTACCGCGCGCTGGGTAAAATGGCGCGCTCGCTGGCACAGGGCAAGGTGATCGGCGTGGTCACCGCCCCGGGCGACCGCCGCGACGCCGACCTGCGCGACGTCGGCCGCCACTGCGCGGTCGATTTCAATGAGCTGATCGTTTATCAATCCAATCCACGCGGCCGCGCCGACGGTGCAACGGGCGCGCTGATCGTCGAAGGCATCCGCCAGCAGCTACGCCGCGATGGTACGGCCGTGCAGATTGACGACGTACAGCAGGCGCTGCAACTGGCGATTGCCAAGTGCCAGCCCGGTGATGTGCTGGTGTTTTCATCGCCGTCTACGCCGCATGTGCTGGTCGATGCGCTGCGCGTGCACTACCCTGAGCATGCGGCGCGGATTGCGGCGGATCTGCATGGGGTTTGTGTGAATTCTTGACTCTAAAATGACACCCGCCATCAACGGAGGAGCTATCTCCTCCGCAGACACTCAGTCACGACTGTCTGCACTCTCATCATTTGTGAGTTCCTGTTCAATCTGCTCAATGCTGGGCAGACTGGTTTTGAGCGTAGCAGGTAGCGATGCGACGAGCTGATACTCTGCAATTCCCATGGGACGACTGCTATCGCGCAAAGCGTATTCAGCAACCACTTTATTTTTTGTTTTGCACAGTAATAAACCGATGGTGGGGCCATCCTGTTCCATTTTGATTTGGGCATCCACTGCCGTCAGATAAAACCCCAGTTGACCCAAGTGTTCTGGCTTGAATTTTCCTGACTTGATTTCGATAACAACATAACAACGTAGCTTGAGGTGGTAGAACAGAGATCGATAAAAAAGTCGTCGCCGCCGACCTCCACATGCACCTGCCTGCCCACGTAGGCAAAACCCGCGCCCAGTTCAAGCAGAAACTGCGTGATGTGCTGAATCAGGGCAGACTCGATGGCGCGCTCCTCGGCCTCTTTTCCCAGTCCCAAAAAATCCAGCCGATAAGGATCTTTGAGTGACTCCCTCGCCAGGTCGGACTGCGGCTTGGGCAAGCGCGCATCGAAATTGGAAACAGCCGTACCGCTTCGCTCTCTCAAGCTGGTTTCAATCTGGATGGCCAAAACATTACGAGACCAGCTGTTCTCAACAGCTTGTGTGAGATACCAGTCGCGGTCCGCACGGGTTTTCAGCTTATCCAGCAGGGTGCAGAGGTGGAACCACGGCAATTGTGCAGCAACCTGCTGCACAAATTCTTGCTCTGGCCATGCTTGCGCAAAAGCCCGCATATATTTCAAATTGCGCGGCGAAAAACCCTTCATATCGGGGAAGGCGTTGCGTAAATCTAGCGCAAGCCGATCAATCACTTTTGCACCCCAGCCTTGAGTGGCTTGGCGGGCGAGAATTTCGCTACCGATATACCAATAGAGCGCAACCAGTTCATGATTGACTGCCAGCGCCGCACGCTGCTGGGTTCTGTGGATTCGGTCCTTGAGATCGATAAGCCACTCAATGTAACCGCTGGGTGCGGGGATCAGGGATACGGGGCGTTCTGGCTTCATGCTACCACCTCCACTCACCCGATTCCTCATCGGTATGCGAACAATACATACAAAGGGTTTGATTGTATCAGTGGTCTACATGTGAATAACTACTCACCCCTTATACTCATCCGACGTCAAGCCATACTTCTGCATCTTGTAATACAGCGTCTGCTTGGGCACGCCCAGTGCGGTGCTCACTTCGGTCACGCTGCCGCCGGCCTTGCGCAGTTCCTGTTCGATCACGGCGCGCTCGAAACCGCCGACCTGGTCGGCCAGCGGTACGGGGGCCAGGCTGCGGGCGGACAGCAGGCCGTCGGCGCCGCTCGACAGGCCGAGGGCGTAGCGTTCGGCGATGTTGCGCAGTTCGCGCACGTTGCCGGGCCAGTCGTGCGCCATCAGCGATTGCATCAGCGGGCCCGGCACCGGCGGCACGCTGCGCTTGTAGCGCGCAGCGGCGCCCAGCAGGAAGTGCTCGAACAGCAGCGGAATGTCTTCGCGCCGTTCGCGCAGCGGCGGCAGCTGCAGCACGATCAGGTTCAGGCGGTAATACAGATCGCTGCGGAATTTCTGCTGGTCCGACCACTCCTTGAGATCGACCTTGGCCGCTGCAATCACCCGCACATCGACCGCCACCGGCGTGTTGGAACCGAGCCGTTCGACGTAGCGCTCCTGCAGCACGCGCAGCATCTTGACCTGCAGGTTCATCGGCAGGCTTTCGATTTCGTCGAGGAACAGCGAGCCGCCATCGGCGTGTTCGATCTTGCCGATCTGGCGCTTGGCGGCGCCCGTAAACGAGCCCTGCTCGTGGCCGAACACTTCGCTCTCGAAAATATTCTCGGGAATGGCGCCGCAATTGAGCGCGACGAAATGCTTGTGCTGGCGGCGGCTGTACTGGTGCAGGCAGCGCGCCACCATTTCCTTGCCGGTGCCGGTTTCGCCGTAGATCAGCACATCGGCCGGCTCGTCGGCCAGGTCGAGGATCAGCCGGCGCAGATCGCGCATGGCCGGCGAATCGCCGAGCAGCGTCGCCTCGATGCCCTCGCCGTGGGCAATACGGTGGCGCAGCGCCGCCACTTCCAGCGTCAGGCGGCGCGTTTCCAGCGCCCGCTGCACGACGTCGGTCAATTGCTCGGACGAATACGGCTTGGCGATAAAGTCGTAAGCGCCATCGCGCATGGCGTTGACGGCCATCGATATATCGCCATGGCCGGTGACGACGATAACCGGCAACTGCGCATCGACCGCGTGCACGGCGGTCATCAGTTGCAGGCCGCTGATGCCGGGCAGGCGCACATCGGTCACCACCACGCCGGCAAAACCGGGGGTGATCCGCGCCAGCGCCGGCTCGGCCGCTGCAAACGCTTCCACCTCGAACCCGGCCAGGTCGAGCGCCTGGGCGCTGCCGGCGCGTACGCTGGCGTCGTCTTCGATCAATAATACTTTCATTGCTTCATACCTCAGTTCTCTAATTCTGTGCGCGGCAATTCAATCGTAAACCGGGCGCCGCCCGTGATGCCGGATTCCACCCGCAGCAGGCCGCCGAACTCGCGCACGATCTGCTCGGAAATCGCCAGTCCCAGGCCCAGCCCCTGCCCTTGCGGCTTGGTGGTGAAAAATGGTTCAAATAAATGCTCGCGGATGTCGGGCGCAATACCAGGGCCGCTGTCGGCAACGGCGATCATCACGCGCTCGTCGGTGCGCTCCACGCTCACCGTCAGTTGCCGTACTTCGCTGTCCTGCATGGCATCGAGCGCATTGTTGAACAGGTTGACCAGCACCTGTTCGAGCCGGTTGCGGTCGCACAGCGCCTGCACATCGGGGTCGCCCATCGACATGCGAAAATTGATGCGCTGCTGCTCCACGCGCCGCTCCACCAGAAACAGCGCGCCGGTAATCGCCGCCGCCACCGGCACCGCCTGTAACGTGGCATCGGCCTTGCGGGCAAACTGGCGCAACTGGCCGGTGATCAGGCCCATGCGTTCGACCAGTTGCGCAATCGTGGCCAGGTTGGCGCGCGCATCATCAAGGCGTCCCCGTTCGATCAGCACGCGGGCATTGTCGGCCATGGTGCGCAGCGCCGTCAAAGGCTGGTTCAGCTCATGCGCCATGCCGGCCGACATCTGCCCCAGCACCGCCATCTTGGCCGCCTGGATCAATTCGCTCTGGGCGCGGCGCAACTGCTGTTCGGCCTTGCGCCGCACGATGTTTTCTTCGCTCAGATTGTGCGTCATCTGCTGCAGGCTGGCGGTGCGCTCGGCCACCATGGTTTCCAGGTGATCGTAGGCACGCTGCAGGTCTTCGCGCGCGCGCAGGCGCTGGCGCCCTAGCCGGCGGCGCTGGCGCGCATACAGCACCAGCATGACCAGCAGGGCTTGCAGCAAACAGGCGAACATGAAAGCGCTGCGGGCGCTGGCCCGCGCTGGCGCCAGGTCGGAAAAATACACGAACTGCCACGGCCGCGCACCGAGCTGCAGCGATTGCTGCAACATCGGCGTTGCCGCTTGCTTGCCGTCGGCGCCATCCACCGCGACGATGCTGGCGCCGGCATCGAGTTTTTGCAGTTCACGGTGGCCGATCGGCTTGAGCGAATGAGAGTAAAACTGGCGCGCCATTTCCAGCTCGCGCCGCACCGCGGGGTCCAGCGGCGCCAGCGTGCCGTACTTCCATTCGGGCGTGGAACTGAGGATGGCAACGCCGTTGGCGTCCGCCAGCAGCACCCGGTCGGCGCCCTGGGCCCAGGATTTTTCCAGCTTTTCGATGTTCACCTTGAGCGCGGCCACGCCCAGCATACGGCCCTCGTGATAAATCCCGTGGGCGAAAAAATAGCCGGCCTCGCGGCTGGTGGTGCCAACGCCGTAAAAGCCGCCCGGCTTGCCGGCCAGCGCATCGCGCACATAAGGGCGGAACGAGACATTGTCGCCGACAAAACTGTCGAGGCCGCGCCAGTTGCTGGCGGCCTGGGTCTGACCTTGCAGATTGACGATGTAAATCGTGGTGGCGCGCGACAGCTGGTTCACGCTTTCCAGGTAAAGATTGACTTCGCGCCGCAGCACCGCGTCGTGCGGCTGCTGCAGCAGCGCGATCACATCCTTGTTCAGCTCCAGCGTGCGCGGTAAAAAGTCATATTTGGACAGCAGGTTTTCCAGTCCCAGCGCATAGCTTTGCAGGCGCTGGGAGCCGGCGTCGCGCAGGCGCGCGGTGGCGGCCTGCTCGGCCCAGCCCCAGGCCAGTGCGGCCAAGGCCAGGCCGCCCAGCAGCAGTGCCAGCCAAAGCGGCCATAGCAACCATGGCCGGCGCCGATGCAGCGCTGCACGAACTTGCTCCAAAGGCAAATCGTTCTGCGTTGCTGCGGCCATGGTTTCCTCAATTTTCAGGACTAGAGGCCGCTATTAAAACACATGGCGCATGCCAAGATTAAAGCCGCGGTTGCCCGAACCATTCTCGGTGGCGTTACCGACGCGGAAGGCGGCGCCGTTGCGGTTGCTGATATGGCCATAGGCGGTGTACACGTCGGTGCGGCGCGACAGGTTGCAGGTATAGCCGATGGCCAGTTGGCGCGCATCCTGGTCCAGGGCCGACTGGTCGCGGTGGAAGATCGCTGACGCCATCCACTTGCCATTCCCCATCGGCACGCTGGCGCCCAGCAGCACGTCGTTGCTGTCGCGCTTCAGCAAGTCCTGGTTGTGCGACAGCGAGGCATGGGCGGTAACAATGCCGATGCGGTAGCGCGCCGCCAGCATGGTCGAGCGGCTGCGCGCGGTGGCGGCCGGATTGTCGCGCTGGTGGTGCACCAGCACCAGGTGCAGGGGCAAGGTGTCCCCGCCCGTGTAGCTGGCCGAGGCGCCGATGGTACGGCTTTTTGCAGTATCGCCCGGTACCTCGCCAAAGCCGTACAGCACATCGGCCGAGAAGCCGCCCACGCGCGGCGTGCTGTATTCGACCGAGTTATCGACGCGCGAGACGGTGGCGATCATGTTCATGGCGTTGCCGGCCAGGCCGACCACGAACGGGTCGGCCACATCGCGCACGGCCTTGTAGTACGGCGAATACTGGCGTCCGGCGCTGATCGATCCCGCATTACCGGTCAGGGCCACATACGCCTGCCGGCCAAACAGCAGGCCGCCCTGACCGGCCGTGCCGGTATCGAGATTGAGGCCGTTTTCCAGCACAAAGGACGCGCTCAGCCCTCCGCCCAGGTCTTCCTTGCCCTTGAAGCCCAGGCGCGAAGCCGAGGCCACGCCGCTGCCCAGCGCCTGCACATTGCCGGCGGCGCCGCCCCGTTCGAGCACCAGGCCGGCGTCGGCAACGCCGTAGACGGTGACCGAGGATTGGGCGAAGGCGATGGGGGTGGTGCAGGCCAGCAGGGCCAGCGAAAGTACGGTGGTGGTATTTTTCATGGTGTCTCCGGTATTTTTGTAACCCACAACCCGCAGCTACCCGGGTTAAGGGGTTCTTTTTTTATAATTTCAGGCAGCTTTTTGCAGCGCTACAGCTTCCGGCTTCTCGTCATCGAGCGCCCCTTCCCACTTGGCCACCACGGCGGTGGCCACGGCGTTGCCGACGGCATTGGTCGCCGAGCGGCCCATGTCGAGGAACTGGTCGATGCCCATCAACAGCAGCAGGCCCGCTTCGGGAATGTTGAACTGGTTCAGGGTGGCGGCGATCACCACCAGCGAGGCGCGCGGCACGCCGGCAATGCCCTTGGAAGTGATCATCAGCACCAGCAGCATGGTGAGCTGGGTGCCAAGCGACATCTCGATGCCGTAAGCCTGGGTGATGAACAGCACGGCAAAGGTGCAGTACATCATCGAGCCGTCGAGATTAAAGGAATACCCCATCGGCATGACAAAGCTGTAGATCTTGCGCTGCACGCCGAACTGTTCGAGCGCAGTCAGCATTTTGGGATAGGCCGCTTCCGAACTGGCCGTGGAAAACGCCAGCAGGAATGGTTCGCGGATCAGCGCCAGCAGGCGGAAGATGCGTTTGCCGATAAAGGCAAAGCCGCCGGCGATCAGCAAGATCCACAGGCATACCAGTCCCAGGTAGAAGCCGCCCATGAACTTGGCAAACGTCACCAGGATGCCCAGGCCATTGGTGGTCACCACCGAAGCCATGGCGGCAAATACTGCCAGCGGCGCCAGGTTCATGATGGTGCCGGTAATGCGCAGCATGACCTGCGCCAGCTGGTCAATGGCGGAGGTGAGCTTGGCCGCCGATTCGCCGAGCGCGCTCAGGGCGCTGCCGAAGAACAGCGAGAACACCAGCACCTGCAGAATTTCGTTATTGGCCATCGCTTCCACCGGCGACTTGGGCACCAGGTGGCTGACGAAATCCTTGAGCGTGAAGGCCGCCGTTTTCAGGCCGGTGGTGGCGTCGGCCGGCGGCAGCGGCAGGCCCAGGTTGGTGCCCAGTTGCAGAACGTTCGACAGCACCATGCCCAGCGACAGCGACAGCAGCGAGGCGATGACGAACCAGCCCATGGCCTTGACGCCAATGCGGCTGGCGGCCTTGCCGTCGCCGAGGTGGGCGATACCCACGGTCAGCGTGGAAAACACCAGCAGCGCAATCACCATCTTGATCAGCCGCAGGAACACGTCGGTGACGATGGAGATGTGGGCGGCGATATCGGCGCTGAGCTTTTTATCGGTGAATGCTTCGTGGCAGCCGTAGCC
>JBEVNE010000347.1:0-6919 GCA_040508275.1 Duganella sp. | reverse complement strand
CCTTTAGGCATTATTTCATGACCCCGCTTCACACAGAAAATCTGACAGGCTCGTTTCTACTTGCCGCAGGCAATAAACCAACTCAAGACGACCATTTCGAGCGCATTTGGAGGCTACAAGGTCGGCAGTGATGTCGCTGAAGCTGAAAGGAAGAAATGAAATCTCGTTCGTTAAACTTCGTTCGCCGCGTCGTCGCTACTGGATGTATCACTTTTGTTGCGGCCGTTTTCTGGGCATTCATGCTTGGCGCAGTCTTGCGTTACGCGTTTGGATTGGCCGATCAGCCGACCCTGCGACTGATTATTGGAATCGCTGGACTCAGCATCGGCGCAATCCTTCTTCCTAAGTTCTGGAGGCTGATGGCAAACCACTAGTTTGATTCGGCAATCAGTGGTGGCTACGTATTTGCAAAGGCTGCACAGGCTACTGGTCAGATAAATGGCTGCGATCCAGGCATGCGGTGTGTGGTGATACCTGGCCGACACTTTGAAGTCACGAAAGATCAGCGTGCAGACCTTGCCAAGGGAGATTTCATAGCCTTCTGGCAATCGCGGAATTTAGTCAGTCACGCTCTCGAATGTTTCAAAAAAAGACTGTTGTTCAATCGGAATCTACTCAGCAAAAGGTGAGGTGGTCGCCGGAAATTTGGGAGGTAATCTTGTTCGATCATTAAAGCAGCAGGGCCTTGTAGATGATGAAAAAGCGGTGTTGTCGAAATGCGAGTAAGTGTGCTTAATTTGTCGGTTCGACTCCGATCCTCGCCTCCATAAAAATCAAGCAATTAAATAATTTTAGATAAGCTGAGCATAGCTTCGCACCGCTCAAGATACGGCCTGATTACCGTTTTTTGCGCCGTTCGCCACATCTGAATAGTTACCAGCAAGATTGTCCGTGACCGGAAAGACGTGCCAGATGGCGCGGCGATCGGGTGCTATACACAATCTGGAAATGCGCACGCATCGAGCGCGTGCGCAGCGGCCGGTCTGTATGCACTCGCTCGTTACGGGTGAGCGGTTCTACTCAAATGCCAGTGGCTCAGGTGCGCCGCGTCGATGCGTACGTTTGCCGGTAGTGGCCACGACGATACACCGGGTATGGCTGCCGAGGGCGCTGCCGAGAACTTGCCGTCCACCAGTGCCAGCTTGATGAAACTTGGCCCGATGTAGATCACCCGGGTTGACGCATCGGACGACTCGGCGTCGAGTAATGCACGGTTGGCCGTGATCCATGCCACCAGCGCTGCCAGTTTCGGTTTCTGCGGCAGGTTGGCCGCTACCTCGGCGGCGGCGGCGTCGATCAGCGCCTTGATGCCGGCGCCGTTGGACTGGCCGCCCAGGGTATCGGTGTAGCCGCCCTGGCCGTCTGCGTAGCGCATGTCGATCTGCTGGCCGTCGCTATGTCCGCTGTGGCCGAGGATCGAGCGGCCGGTCGCCGTTTGCGTGATGTGCTGGCCCGAGATGTCGTCGAAACGGTATGCCTTGGTGCCGAGCCAGTCGATGATGGCGCGGGTTGACCACGAGTCGCCGCCAGCGTCGCGGGATCCGTAGCGCCGCGTGGCCAGTCCCGGCGCATTGCCGGCCTGGTACAGCGGTGTGAACGCGGTACCGCCCTTGAACGCGACCTGGCCACCCTCGGCGGGATCGGACGTAACGTCCACGTCATCTACCTTGCCCTTTACCCGCACCGTCAGCACCACCTTGCCATTGGTCTGCTGGCCGGCAAACGCAGGCAGCACCAGCCCAGGAAACTTGATCTTGCCTGCCGTCCTGGTCGCGGTTTGATCCAGCAGATTTTCGCTGGCGAAGACCGGATCGCCGTCGGCCGATATACCGATATTGACTTCGGTAACGTCGGCATCGGCGGGCGAGTACTCGAGTTCCAGCGGCAGGGTATGCTCGCTCACGCTGCTGTCCTGCGCCACCGAAATATACGGGCCGGTAAGGTTGCCAGGCACCTTGATGGGATCGAGCACCGGATGCGCGTCCTTGTTGGGCGTCAGGAACTTGGCTGCCGTCACCTTCAAGCCCACGCAGCCGAGCGTCAGTTCCACCGTGGTGGTGGTGGGCAAGATCGAGTCGCCGATGTTGGTCGCGCTCACCGCACCCGACAGGTCGAAGCTATTGTTTTTCGCCTGGCTGGTCACGTCCACGCAGGCGGTCTTGGTGACCGTGCCCTGCGTGAAGTGTGATTGGTTGACGGAACCGTTGGCGGTGAATCCGCTGCCGGGCAGCCCGACGACAGAATACGACCAGGTATCGTTGTACTGGCTTTGCGCCGTGGTGTATTCCGGATATTCCTCGGTGAACACCGTGATTTTCACGCCGACGTTCCTGGTGTCTTTCGGCACCGTGAACGCGACCGGTGTGGTAATGGTCTGGTTTTGCGCATCGGCGGTGGCAGTAAACACGGTGGTGGATGCTGCAGCGTTGACAGTCACGCCCGACTTCGCGGCGGACGCGGTGCTGGTGCGCAGGGCCGTGCGCGGCGGCGGCGCTGTGCCGTTCTGCAGCACGGTGCCACTGCGCAGCGGCGTGCGCGCAGCCGGCGTGGCTGCCAGCTTGGTGGCCTGCTGCCCGGACTTGCCCGGCAGGGCCAGCGGATACACCATGGTCACGGCAACGTCGCTGCTGTTGTCGAACACCAGCGCGCTGATACTCACCACGTTGGGGTTGTTCAAGTCGTTCAAGGTGAGCTGGTAGGTGTCCGGAATCACGTTATCGAACGTGAAATTGCCGGCTGCATCGATGGTGGCTACTGCCGCCTGGTGCGAGTTGTAACCTCTGAGCAGCACCTTGAGCCCGGCCAGTTGCGGCAGCGCCACGCCGCTGCTGTTGACCAGCTTGCCGGTGACCCTGGTGGCCGCCTTGGTGGCGTTGAATTCGTAGTTGACCGCGAATTCGCCGTCTTTCGAGACGAAATTCAGCCCCACGTTGAACACGCCGTTGGGCAGGCTGTTAATCAGCGACGTCAGGTTGGCGCCGTCGATGGTAAACGTGCCGTCACCGTTGTAGGTCCAGTACTGCTTGAGGCTCGACGAACTATTGTTGGGGCCGCTGATCAGTCCATTGCTGTCATCGCGCAGGTCGAGGCCGCTGGCGCCAGGGATGTGGAACGTCAGCGCACCGGGTTTCAGCAGGTTGTTGGGACCGAAACCGCTAATGCTCAGCACTGGCGGCGCGGCCGGGAACGAACCGTCGTCCAGCGGCTCCACGTAGGTGACCACCGAGGTGGGCAGGCCGGTGGCAATGAGCAGGCCGAGCGTGGTGGTCGTGCCGCCGTGCACCAGATGGAATTGCGCGTGCTGATCGACGCCCGTGTCGCCCGGCGTGGAGAACCGCAGGGTGCCGTCCTTGAGCAGAACGTCACTGACCGCCCCGGTGACGGTAACGCTGTCGGCGCCGTTGGGGAAGCCAAGTTCGGTCAGCGACAGCACGTACACTTCGGCCGGCTTCACGGGATCGAGCTGTACCGTTGGCCCCGCCTGGATATCCCACACCAGCGCCGCTGGCTGGAAGGCGGTCGTCCGGTTGATGCGCAGGACGATCTGGTCGGTTGGCGTCACGGTGGCCCCGGCGGCAATGGTGCCGGCAGCCACATTGCCGTCAACGATGCTGGTGCCGACTGGCGCGGCGGTCAACTTGGCGCTGACGTTGCTGGCGTCGTCGCTCCCTGCGTTATGCAGGCGCACCCGGTAGGTATAGTCGTAAGTGGTGCGGTCCACGCGCGTTTCACCGACCTTTTCCAGCGAGGCCACCGTCAATGGACCTACTGCCGCGTGGGTGCTGCCCGCCAGCGCGGACAGTGCCAGTGTTGTAGCGAGCGCTCCGGCCGCGCCATGCCAGGATGAGCGCTTCATGGACGGCCTCCCGTCGCGTTGCGGCGCAGGCGCAGCGTCACCAGCATCAGGCCGGCCAGCATCAGCGCGGCGGACGGCGGCACCGGTACGGCCGATGCCGCGATGGTGATGCCGCTATCGAGTTCGGCAAACGAGACCGGATCGAGCACGGAGAACGCCTGCGCTGGCGGCGTGCCGCTCCCCAGATAGTTCACAAACAGCGAAAAGCCGCCGAGCGTGGCGCCAGGGGCGATGCCGCCGGTCAATGCCAAGGCATCGAAGTAGCCGGCGGCGGGAATGGCGCCATCCGGGGCAATTACCAGCGGGTCCCATCCCGCCGGGGTAGTGGCGAGCGCGAGGTTGGCATACACGGTGTGATCGAAAAACAGGGTGAATTCTTCAATGGCGATGGCCAGTGTGTCATTGCTGACGGTGTAGTCGTATCGCCACTGGCTGCCGCCCAGGTGCGCGGTCTCGTACGTGATGGTGGTAGCGCGGGCGCTGGCGGCGCACAGGCATAGCATGACGGCAAGCGCCGCGAACTGTCTTAAAAGCTTCATTCTTATCTCCATGAATTACAGGTTGAAAGGCAAGCGGGGGCAGCCGGTCCGCTGGAGCGGAAGGTTGACTGACGTACCCGTGGACTTGGCTGATGCGACTGGATGGGACAGCTACGGCAATGACTAACTGACGAAATTGTAAAATACATGCCTATAAAGCATGTCTATTTTATATTGAAACGTACCAGGGAATTAAATATTCTGCATGCTGTGGTGCTTTCCATACAATGCTGCACTGTAGGCAAGATTGCGCGCGCGTGACAATTTCGCTACAATTGAGAATGATTCTTGTTACGATGTGAGCAGCATGTTGTTGCCACGCAGATGCCAAGACCTTCCATGCCAGCCACCAATCACCTCCCGCAGCCCGACATCGGCGCCCTGTACAGCGATCACCATGGCTGGCTGCAGCAATGGTTGCGGCGCAAGCTCGGGAATGCCGGCGATGCCGCCGACCTGGCGCAGGATACGTTTATCCGCGTGCTGGGCAAGCGCGAGACGCCGGACGTGCGCACCCCGCGTGCCTACCTGAGCACCATCGCGCGCGGCCTGGTGGCCGATTTTTTCCGCCGTCAGAACCTCGAACGCAGCTATCTCGACACGCTGGCGGCGCTGCCCGAACAGCATATGCCATCGCCCGAGGAACGTGCGCTGATACTCGAAGCACTGACCGCCATTGACGCCATCCTAGATGGCATGAAACCGGCGGTGCGACAGGCCTTTTTGCTGTCGCAGCTGGAGGGCCTGACCTATGCCGAGATCGCCGTGCGACTCGGTGTGAGCGTGCGCACCGTGAACAACTACATGGTCAGCGCTTTCGAACACTGCTACCTGGCGGCGCCATGAGCGGCATGCCGGCCGCGCCCGATGCGGCCAACACCGCCGCGCATGCCGACCCATGCGACGAACACGCGCTGCGCAAGCAGGCCGTGGCCTGGTGCGCGCTGCTGTGCTCCGGCACGGCCACCGACGACGACCGCGCCGCATGGCGCCAGTGGCATCAGCAGCATCCGGCACACCAGCGTGCCTGGCAGCGGCTGGAGGCGGTGCGCGCCATGTTCGAGACGATCCCGCCGCGCATCGGCGCGCCGCTGTTGCAGGCGCCCACCAGCAGCCGGCGCCACGCGCTGCGCGCACTGGCCCTGCTAGCCTCCGGCGGCACGCTCGGCTACGCGGTCTATCGTGGCGCCGGCACAGATGGAAACTACGGCGCACCATGGCAGGCCACGCTGGCGCTGATGGCCCAATACCGCACCGGGGTCGGCCAGCAGCGCCGCATTGAACTGGCCGACGGTTCGCTGTGCACCCTCAACACGGATAGCGCGGTCGATGTGCACTTTGGTCCCGGCGCGCGCACGCTGCTGCTGCGCGCCGGCGAGATACTGGTGGAAACCGCGCGTGCGCGAGGGGCGGAAGCAGCGCCCGACAGCCGGCCGTTCATCGTCGAAACCGAGCAGGGCGCCATCGAGGCGCTCGGTACGCGCTTTACGGTGCGGCGCCATGATGCGACAACAGAGGTAGTGGTGCTCGAACACGCGGTGGCGGTGCGGCCGCGACTGGGCAATGCCGGCGACCAGCCGCTGATCGTCCATGCCGGTGAGCGTGTCGATTTCAATGCGCAGCAAGCCAGCCCGGTGCAGGCGGCCGACGACAGCGCGGCGCTATGGCGCGACGGCAGCATCGTGGTGGACAACTGGCCACTGTCACGGCTGGTGGCGGAACTGGCGCGCTACCGGCGCGGTCGCCTGGTTTGCGACAGCGCTGTGGCGCGCCTGCGCGTATCGGGCGCATTTCCCGTGCCCGATACCGATCAGGCGCTGGCCGTGCTGGCGCGGTCGTTGCCGCTGCGGGTGCGCACATTCACGCGCTACTGGGTCAGCATCGGGCCAGTGTAAGAAAAAATTAAAATATTTTTGCATGTTTTCCGATCTGGTACGGCCTACAGGGAGCACATTCCAAGCACGCCCTTTCCACCATTAATCGAAAACTGCCATGTTCAAGCACAAGTTACCCGCATCCCTGCCTCTGCCTCTGAGTTTAGCTCCCATCTCGCTGGCGATCCTGACGCTGCTGTCCGCGCTGCCAGCGCAGGCCCAATCAACGCCGAACGCCGCCAGCCCGACCGCCTCGGTACCCGCGCCAAAAAGCTATCAACTGTCCGGCGGCACGCTCACCAGCGTACTCGGCCGCTTTGCCGCCGCATCAGGCGTGGCGCTGTCGTTCGACCCAGTCATGACGGACGGGCGCAACTCGTCCGGTCTGCAGGGGGACCATACGGTTGCTGCCGGCTTTGCGTTGCTGCTGGCCGGCTCCGGGCTGGAAGCTGTCGGCAGTGCCGACGGCGGCTATGTACTGCGCAAGGCTGGCAGCAACACGGCGGCACAGGAGCCGGTCAGCGTGCTGCCGCAGGTGAACGTGCAGGTCCAGGGCCTGGACAACCTCAGCGAAGGCAGCGGCGCCTACACGATCGGCGCCAGCAGCACCGCCACCAAGCTGTCGATGTCGCTGCGCGACACACCGCAAA
>JBEVNE010000344.1:0-5389 GCA_040508275.1 Duganella sp. | reverse complement strand
GGATGTCCAGCGCCTGCGTGGACAGCGGCACCATGTGCTCCATGCGCATTTTCATCTTGGCGGCCGGGATGCGCCACGCGGCACCATCAAGATCGAATTCGCGCCATTCTGCGGCGCGCAATTCGCCCGGACGCACAAACACCAGCGGTGTCAGTTTTAACGCCGACACGGCCACGATATGGCCGTTGTAGGCGTATATCGCGCGCAGCAGCACCGCCAGTTCTTTCGGCTCCGTGATCGCGGCGAAATTGGTGCGCGGGACGGCGATCAGCGCGCCCTTCAAATCGGGCGTGACATCGCGCTCGGACCAGCCGATCGCCACGCCGTGGCGCAGCACCTGGCCGCACAGCTGCTTGATGCGGTGGGCCGAATCGACGGCGCCGCGCGCCTCCACCCGCTGCACCACGCCCAGCACGTCGCGCGGCTTGATGGCCGATACCGGCAGGCTGCCGATGTAGGGGAAGACGTCGTGCTCCAGCCACGCCAGCACCTTCTCCTGGGTGGCGGTGCTGCGGCTGGCGTCCATCTTCGCCAGCCACAGAAGCGCCAGCGCGCGAAAGGTGTTTTGTGCGTCCTGGCGCCGCTGCTGCTCGTACGGATCGATAATCGGCGCCCGCGGATCGACACCGGCGCGCAGCAGCTTGCGGGCGTCGGCGCACAGTTCGCGCGCCTCGGCCAGCGATACCTCGGGGTAGATGCCAAGGGCCAGCGTCTTGTGCCGGCCGTCGAAGCGGTAGTTCATCCGCCAGTACTTGTTGGACTCCTTGACCAGCAGGTACAGCGCGCGGCCGTCGCTGTATTTGTCGCCACTGGGTTTGCCGGAATGCTTGAGTTTTCGGATAAAAAGGTCGGTGAGTGCCATGGCGCAATCCCATTCCGGGTGCGGCGCCGATTGAGGGACCAAGATTTTTCATGAGGGACAAGCGCCAATTTGTCCCTCACCGGTCCTGGATTTCATGCTACACCCCGGTAAACCACGCGACAACAAAAAACCCGCGCTCCCTATGAGAGAGGCGGGTTTCGAGACTTCTTGACACTTTTTACTGCTGAGTTCTGGTGCCGCTTGCCGGAATCGAACTGGCGACCTTTTCATTACGAATGAACTGCTCTACCAACTGAGCTAAAGCGGCGACGACCCGCATTCTAACAAAGACAACCGCGCCACGCCAGCCCTAAACCAATAAATTTAGCTGGCGCGACAAAACTGCTGGCAATCAGCCTTGGTGGTAGCCGGTCACCACCGCCACTTCATCGCGCGAACCGAGGAAGACTGGTACCCGCTGGTGCAGCTTGGTCGGTTGAATGTCGAGAATGCGGTTGGTGCCGTCGGTGGCCAGGCCGCCCGCTTGTTCGACGATGAAGGCCATCGGGTTGGCTTCGTACATCAGGCGCAGTTTGCCGGGCATCGAGGTGTCGCGGGTATCGGCCGGGTACATGAAGATGCCGCCGCGGTTCAGGATGCGGTGCACGTCGGCGACCATCGAGGCGACCCAGCGCATATTGAAATTGGTGCCGCGAGGGCCGGTGTCGCCGGCCAGCAGTTCGTCAACGTAGCGTTTCACTGGCTCATGCCAGTGGCGCGCGTTGGAGGCGTTGATGGCGAATTCGCGGGTGGTGGCCGGAATCTTCATGTCGCGCTGGGTCAGTACCCACGAACCCATTTCACGGTCGAGGGTAAAGCAGTTCACGCCGTTGCCGGTGGTGAGCACCAGCATGGTTTGCGGGCCGTAGACGGCGTAGCCGGCGGCGACCTGGCGGCTGCCGGCCTGCAAAAAGTCGGCTTCGCTCGGGTCGGTCATGCCGTCCGGCGCTTTCAGTACCGAGAAGATGGTGCCGATCGAGACGTTGACGTCGATGTTGGACGAGCCGTCCAGCGGGTCGAAGGTCAGCAGGTATTCGCCTTTGGGGTAGCGGTTGGGGATTTTATGGATGGTTTCCATTTCTTCCGACGCCATTGCCGCCAGGTGGCCGCCCCACTCGTTCGCTTCCAGCAGGATTTCGTTGGAGATGATATCGAGCTTTTTCTGTACTTCGCCTTGCACGTTCTCGGTGCTGGCGGTGCCCAGCACTTCGCCCAGCGCGCCTTTACCGACGGCGTGGCTGATGGTTTTGCAGGCGCGGGCGACCACTTCGATCAGCAGGCGCAGTTCGGCCGGGATGGAATTGTTCTGGCGCTGTTCTTCGACCAGGTATTGGGTGAGGCTGATGCGTTTCATGGGTTTCCTTTAGGTGGAATGGCTGACTGTTTGGGCTGCGCAGGCGTTGCATGGATCCCCGCTTTCGCGGGGATGACGGCGCAGCGAGCGCGGGCTGCGTTGAGTTGGTTAGTTCGCGAGTGCTTTGGTGATCACTTCCTGCACATCGTTCGAGAGTTTGGTGTGGGCGGCGACCTGTTCCAGCGCGGCTTTCATTTTTGCCTGCAGCGCCGGGGCGTAGCGGCGCCAGCGGTCCAGGCTGCGGGCGAAGCGCGCGGCGACCTGCGGGTTGATCGCGTCGAGCTTGATCACGTGCTCGGCCCAGAAGGCGTAGGCGCTGCCGTCGGTCGCATGGAATTGCGACGGGTTGGCGTTGGTGAAGTGGAACAGCAGGCTGCGCGCGCGGTTCGGGTTTTTCAGCGTAAAGGCCGGGTGCTCCATCAGCTTGCGCACGGTGGCCACGTCGGTGGCCGGCGCCGATGCCTGCAAGGCAAACCACTTGTCGATGACCAGCGCTTCGCCGGTAAAGTCGTCGTAGAAGCTTTGCAATGCAGGCGCAGCGTCGGCGCCGCTGTGAATCAGCGCCACCAGTGCGGCAACGCGGTCGGTCATATTGCCGGCCTGGGCAAACTGTTCTTGCGCCAGTGCCAGCGTGTGCGCTTCGGGAGCGACCATCAGGTAGGACAGGCACAGGTTTTTCAGCGCGCGCTTGCCGGCCGACAGGGCGTCCGGGCTGTACTCGCCCGGGGTCTGGTTGGCGTGGTATTGCGCCAGCAGCTCGGCGTCCAGCGCAGCGCCGATGGCACGGCGCATGAACTGGCGCGCGGTATGAATCGCCTGCGGGTCCACCACGTCCACCTGCTCGGCAATCACGCCTTCCGATGGCAGGATCAGCGCCAGTTCGCGGAAAGCCGGGTCGAGCGTGTCGTCGGTCAGCAGCGCGCGCTGGGCGTTGATAAAGGTGGCGTCCAGCTTCAGGGCCTTGTCGCTGCCGCCTGCTGCCACTACTTGCGCGGTCAGTTTCAGCAGGCGCGCCATGGCCAGGCGCTGGCCTGCTTCCCAGCGGTTGACGGGGTCGCTGTCGTGGCGGAAGAGGTGCAGCAGTTCGTCGTCGGTGTAGTCGTATTCGAGCACCACGGGCGCCGAAAAATCGCGCAGGATCGATGGCGTGGGGCGTTCGTCGACGTTACGGAAGCGGAAAATCTGCTCCTGCTCGGTCAATTCCAGCACGATGGTGGTGGCGCCCTTGGCGTGCTTGCCGCCTTCCAGCGTCAGCGGCAGGTCGCGGCCGTCGGCGCCCAGCAGGCCAACGGCCACCGGAATATGGAAGGGCAGCTTTTCCGCCTGGCCGACGCCGTTATTGGCTGCGCTGCGCTGGCTCAGGATAATGTCGAAGTTGCGCTTGACGGCGTCGTAGCGCGTGCGCGCCGTGACCACCGGCGTGCCGGCCTGGCTGTACCAGCGCTCGAACTGGCGCAGGTCGCGGCCATTGGCGTCGGCCATGGCGGCGCGGAAGTCGTCGCAGGTCACGGCCTGGCCGTCATGGCGTTTAAAGTACAGGTCCATGCCCTTGCGGAAGCCTTCGCGGCCCACCAGGGTCTGATACATGCGCACGACTTCGGCGCCTTTTTCGTACACGGTCACCGTGTAGAAATTATTGATCTCCACGAAAGAGTCGGGACGCACCGGGTGCGCCATCGGACCGGCATCTTCCGGAAACTGCGCCTGGCGCAGCGTGCGCACCTGGTCGATGCGGGTAACGGCGCGGCCGCTGTCGCTGCCGATCATGTCGGCGCTAAATTCCTGGTCGCGGAACACGGTCAGGCCTTCCTTGAGCGACAGCTGGAACCAGTCGCGGCAAGTGACGCGGTTGCCGGTCCAGTTGTGGAAGTATTCGTGGCCCACCACCGCCTCGATGCCGGCGTAGTCGACGTCGGTGGCCACGCGCGGGTTGGCCAGCACAAACTTGGTGTTGAAGATATTCAGACCCTTGTTTTCCATGGCGCCCATGTTGAAGTCGCCCACGGCAACGATCATGAAGCGGTCCAGGTCCAGCTCCAGGCCAAAGCGCTGCTCGTCCCAGCGGATCGAGTTCTTCAGCGACTGCATGGCGTAGTCTGTCTTGTCGAGGTTGCCGTCTTCCACCCATACCTGCAGCAGCACTTCGCGGCCCGATTGCAAGGTGTATTTTTCTTCCTGGCAAACCAGCTTGGCGGCCACCAGCGCAAACAGGTAGGACGGCTTTTTAAACGGGTCTTCCCACTTGGCGTAGTGACGGCCGTCGTCCAGGTCGCCCTGTTCGATCAGGTTGCCGTTGGACAGCAGCACCGGATACGCTGCTTTATTAGCGCGCAGCATCACGGTGTACTGGGCCATCACGTCCGGACGGTCGGGGAAATAGGTAATGCGGCGGAAGCCTTCCGCTTCGCACTGTGTGAAGAAGTTGCCGTTGGACACGTACAAGCCCGACAACGTGGTGTTGTCCAGCGGTGCGCACAGCGTTTCGATTTCCAGTACCACCTCGGCGGGCGCATTCTTAATGGTCAGCAACACGCCGTCGAGCTGGTAGTCGGCGGGCGTAAGCAGCACGCCATTCATGCGCAGTTGCACCAGTTCAATGGCTTCACCATACAATACGATGTCCTGGTGCTGGCCGGCAGGATTGTGGCGCATGCTGATGCGATTGGCCACGATCGTGCGTTCGGGGTCCAGGTCGAATCCCAGTTCAACGGTATCCACCCAAAAGGCTGGAGGGGTGTAATCTTTGCGGTAAATCGTCGTAGGGCTGCTGTCGTTGCGCATGGAAGGTCGGGGACGTAGGCAAAAGTCTATTTTACCAATACCAGCGCAAAGCCGAGACGCGAATTCCCGCTGTTTTGCTGTCCTGTATCAGTATGTCGGGGAAAAGTTGCTGTTTTCCACGCCGCCGTAACATTCTGTAATAATCATGTTTTGTCCGTACCTGCGTCGTAGACTGCAGTTGGGACACACCGTCATTCTCTGAGAGGGCTTTTTATTATGAGATATCTCGCCATTATGGCGACTGCCGCCGTCATGCTGCTGACCGGCTGCGCCACCACCATCCGCAGCGATGTGACGGCCTTCAACGCGTGGCCGGCCGAGCAGCAGGATAAATCGTATGCCTTCGAGGCGCCGCGCGGCCCCGACGATACGCTCGAATACCGCAGCTACCA
>JBEVNE010000337.1:0-5279 GCA_040508275.1 Duganella sp. | reverse complement strand
TGGAATACTACTACCTGCTGTCCTGCCGCCTGAAGTAAGCCTCCACCTTGCACCCACACCCCAAGCCACTACGTAGGGTCTGACCCGTTACCGGGGCAGACCCCGGCTGGCCGTGCGGGTGAGCAACACCGTGCGAAAAAACAACAACCTTGGCGTTGTCACATTGTTGAAGTAATTGATAGGCATGATTCGCCCGTGGATGCATTACGTGCAGTATTTCTTTCAACCTTCAGTAGAGAACACCAAGTGAAAAAACTTACTCTGGCAGCAATGATCATCGGCGGCTTCGCAGCCCAGGCCCAAGCGCAATCGAATGTCACGATCTACGGCCTGGTCGATGCAGGTATCGTCTCCGAACGTGGCGGTGCAGCCGGCAACGTGACCAAAGTGACCAGCGGTATTGGCGGCCAGTCGCGTATCGGCTTCCGTGGTACCGAAGACCTGGGCGGCGGCCTGTCGGCCATCTTCCAGTTGGAAGCAGGCATCAAGGTCGATGACGGCGCCCTGGACAACACCAACAGCGCACTGTTCAACCGCGTCGCCCTGCTGGGCCTGAAAAGCAAGGATGCCGGCACGCTGTCGATCGGTCGCCAGCAAACCATGTTGTACAACGTGCTGAGCCAGGTAGCCGACCCGTTCGGTGCAGGTTACGCCGGTACCATCAAAAATCTGTTCCCGACCTCGGGCAACCTGACCCGCGTCAGTAACTCGCTGGTCTACACCACCCCGACTTTCTCGGGCTTCAGCGTGGACGGCCAGTATGCCTTCGGCGAACAGGCCGGCAGCAGCGAAGCCGCACGTCAATTCGGCCTGGGTCTGAACTACTCGCAAGGTGGCCTGAACACCCGCCTGGTGTACAACAACCGCAACAATGACACCGTGGCAGTCGGTACTACCCCGGCCGTCGAGCGTGAAAGTGGCCGAAACACCGTGTTCGCGGCTAACTATGACTTCAAGGTCGTCAAGGCTTACTTCGCCTACAACGCCAATAAAGGCCTGAACAGCTCGCCGCTGCCAGTGGCCAATGCTTTCGGTTACGCTGTTGCACCACGCGCCAGCACTGACAACAACGTCATGCTGGTCGGCGCGCAGATTCCTGTGGGCAGCGGTAACATCATGACCTCGTTCACCCGCAAGAACGATAAAACCAACTTCAACCAGGATGCCGATCAGTGGGCACTGGGTTACCTGCACACGATCTCGAAACGTACTGGCGCTTACGTCAGCTACGCCAAGATCAAGAACAAGAACGGCGCTGGCTACACCGTTGGTAACAACAACGAAGCCGGTTCCGGTGATAAAGCCTTCAACGCAGGTATCCGTCACTCGTTCTAAGCTCAGCTGAGGAGCAGGGCTAGGTTTCTATTGTCGAGCTGTCCTGTGGCAGTGGCAGGCGGATGACAATCCGCGTGCCGCCGTTGCCGATAATGGAAATGTCTCCCTGTAGCGCCCAGACGCGTTCGCGCATGCCGATCAGGCCGAAGGACGATGCCTTGTCCATGTCCTGTTCGGCAATGCCGCGGCCGTTGTCTTCGATGGCAATCGACAGCGCTGTGCTGCTACGCTGTAGCGACAGCTTGACATGTTGGGCGTCGGCATGGCGTGCAATATTGGTCAGCGCTTCCTGCACGATGCGGTAAATGGCGGTGCTGTAGGCTTCATCGAGTATCAATTCATCTTCGCGGGCGTGCAACTGGCAGACGATGCCATAGCGCTTGACGAACTCCTGGCGCAGATTTTCCAGCGCAAAATACAATCCCCCTTCATCGAGTGCGCGCGGGCGCAAGTTCGAGGCGATCCGTCGCAGCGAGGTAATCGCCGCCATCAGCAAGGCATCCATGCCGCCCAGCAGCGCGGTATTGTCGTCGTCGCGGATGCGGCGCTGCAGCAGCGCCAGATCGACCCGCAACGTGGCCAGCAACTGGCCCAGGTCGTCGTGCAGCTCGCGGGCGATATGTTTGCGCTCTTCTTCACGGATGGTTTGCAGTGCCGCCGACAGTTCGCGCAGCTGTGAATACGATTGCTTGAGCTGTTCCTGTACCTGGGTGCGCTCGGTGACATCGCGTAAAATAATCGTGTACAGCGGCCGGCCGCTTTGTTCCAGCGATGAAATCGAGCCTTCGAGCGGGAAATACTGGCCATCGGCGCGCAGGCCGGTCACCGCGTAGTCGCTGGCGCGCCGCCCCTTCATGCGCAGGCGGATGCCGGTGTCGCCAAAGTAGTCGGCGCTGGCGCTGCCGGGCTGTGGATGGCGCTGTTCACGCGGAATGAATTGCGACAGCGGCGCGCCCTGCATGGCGCTCAGCGCGACACCGAACATGGCGGCGGCGGCCGGATTGGCCTGCAAAATAGTCTGCTGGTCGTTGGTGATGATGATGGCGTCGCTGGCGTGCTGGATAATGCCGCCGCTCGGCAGGCGGCTGGCGGCCGGCGCCGTGGGCGATAACTGTTGCCGGCGCAACGTGCCCCCCCGGAGTTGGTGCAACAACCATGCGCCAGCGCTGCCAAGAGCGGACGCAGCCAGCAAAGCGCGGAGTGGGCCAGGTACCTTCATGTCGTTCCCCCAGCCGGTGAGGGGGGCGGCTGCCTTTGAACGATAGGGCAGGGGAGCGGCCAGCCTTTGATGCCCCTCAACTGTGTGGCAGCACGAGGGACAACCGCACTTTTACATCTGCTTGAACAAATGCAGGAAGCTTCGGCTTACCTCAAGTTTGTCGGAACGGCCCTTGATCATGACCAGGTGGCGGCCACGGATATCGCGGGTAACGCCTTCGATGGCGTTGACATTGACCAGCGTGGCGCGGTGGATTTGCCAGAACAGTTTTGGATCGAGCTCCTCAGCCAGGTCGCGCACCGGTTTGCGGATCAGTGCTTCATAACGCTCGGTCTGCACGCAAGTGTATTTTTCATCGGAACGGAAAAACAGGATTTCCTCGACCGGGATCATGCGCAGATCCTGGCCGATGCTGGCCTGTATCCATTGCAGATGGGAGGGCTTGGGTGCGGAAATTTTTTCCGTCAGTTGCGACAGCAAGGCGGTCACGCTGGCGCTGACGTCGGGAGTCGCCGGTTTTTGCAGGCGTTCCTTAAGGCGCTCGACGGTAATTTTCAGCCGTTCCGGTTCGGAGGGCTTGAGTACATAATCGATGGCGCCGCGCTCGAAGGCTTCGACGGCGTAGGCATCGTAAGCGGTCACAAAAACGATGTGGCTCTTGTTGCCGATAACGGTGGCCGCTTCCATGCCGGTCTTGCCCGGCATGCGGATGTCGAGAAAAGTAAAATCGGGTTTGAGCTGATCGACCAGTTCAATGGCTTCATCGCCATTTTTGGCCTCGCCTAGAATTTCCAGCTCTGGCCAGACCAGGTTCAGTCGCATGCGCAACTGGTCGCGCATCAGTCTTTCGTCATCTGCAATAATTGCGGTGGGCATCGTATTCGCGCGGTGGTAAAAAGGATAGTTGGACGATTATTCAACGAATTGTCGAATTAATCAAATAATCAATCGCCCTGGGGTTCCGCCTTGGCCGCATCCCTGGTTTTTGCCAGCGCATAGGGCACCTCGATGGTGGCAATCACGCCACTGGGCTTGTTGGCGGCAATCAGCAACTGCCCCTGCTCGCCGTGCAGCAGCTTGAGGCGTTCGCGGATATTTGTCAGTCCCAGGCCGGTGCCGTTGCTCGGCACGGCGCCAAACCCCAGGCCGGTATCGGAGACGGTCACGCGCAGCTTGTTATGCGCCACTTCGGCGCGCACTTTCAGGGTGCCACCCTCGGGCTTGGCTTCCAGGCCGTGCTTGATGGCGTTTTCCACCATCGATTGCAACATCATCGGCGGGAAGGCGGCCGTACGCAGACCATCGGCAACGTCGAAATCGACGATCAGGCGTTCTTCCATGCGCATTTTGAGCAAATTCAGGTAGGCCTCGACCATGTCGGCCTCGCGCCCGAGGTTGGTGATCAGGGCATTGTCACGCATTTGCGGCAGCACCGCGCGCAGGTATCGGATCAGGCTGCGCTGCATGGCGGAGGCGCGCGGCGGATCGGTTTCAATCAGGTGCTCGACCGACGCCAGGGTATTGAACAGGAAATGCGGCTCCACTTGCGCCTGCATCATCTGCATCCTGGCTTCGCTCAGCTGGCGCTGCATTGATTCGCGCTCGACCGCCGCATTGGCGTTCTGGGTTTCCGCCTCGGCGCGCTTCTTGCCACCCATCAGTGCTTTGGTGCCGAACAGTGCCAGCACCAGCAGCGTCACAAAGCTCTTGAACCAGGTCGATGCCTGGCCGTGATAGCGCGCCACTTTTTGCTCGGCAGCATCATCGACCGCCTCTTCAATGGCGTTTGATAACTCTTCGCCGATCTGCGGCGGCAATTCGATGTGGACTTCTTCGCCAGGCAGCGATGGCAACGAAGGAACGGCCGTAGTGGACTTGCCTTTGCTGTTTTTGCTGCTGGCAGGCGCCTGGGGAGCCTCCGGTGCTTCGGGAGCTGCTGGTGCTTCGGGCGGCGTCGCCTCGGCGGGGGAGGCAGGCTCGACTGGCTCGGCTGGCCCATCGGCGTGTTCGGCACCATGGGCGGCAGCTTCTTCCTGTGCTTTTTCTGCCTCCTTGTTGCGGACCTTGCCGCGTGGGTTGAAGCGTATGCCACTGTCGTCGATCACGATATTGGTATCGCTGCTACGGCGCTTGCTCTTGTCACTGCGCGTCATTTCCTCGGGCATGCTGTTGGAGGAAAACAGTTCATCCTGAAGGATGGAGCCGGCAATCAGCATCAATACCGCAAACACCAGGAACTTCCACCACGACAACTGGGTTACCCAAGTGGCCACCGCATCGAAACCGCGATGCAGCCAGATTGCAGCGGTTTTAAGGGTCTCTTGGGTTTTGGGAGAGGGAAACATGAAAGACGCTTTCTTTTGTGATGATGCAACTGTAACCACCAAGCCCGAATTGCGCCATGCTTGTGCGACAGGCTGTCATAAACAGGGGACAGACTGCATTTCTGTAAAAGTAAGCGCAGGTGGAAAAAGACATTGCCAGCTGGCAGGAGATACGCTATAGTTCTGTCCCTCGCAGAACACAGCACCGCAACGATAGACGCGATGCTGAATGAAACGAGAAAAAAGAAGGTTGACGAAATGCTGCAAACGCTTCATACTCTTCCTTCTCGCTGACAAACAAAACGATTTGTCAAGTGCGAAAGTAACACTGAATAAAGTTCTTTAAAAATTAACAGTCGATAAGTGTGGACGTTTGATGGAAGTGCACGCAACGCTAGTCG
>JBEVNE010000158.1:0-23404 GCA_040508275.1 Duganella sp. | reverse complement strand
TCCACGCTGGCCAGCAGGCGGCCGTTGTCATAAGCATAGAACTTCGATGGGTTGACCGGGTCCGCCACCGGCCGCGCATTGCGCGCGTTCAGCCCCGTCACCTGCACCCAACTGGCGCCGTAGTTGGTGGAGCGGTAGGTTGTGCTGGTGTCGGCAGGTGTGTGCAGCAACGCAAAGCCGTCTGCCGACAGCGCCAGTTGCCCCTTGCCGCCATTGAGCGCCGCCGCCTTGGTCCAGCTGGCGCCGCTGTTGGTGGTCGTGTACAAGTCATTCCCCACGCGCGCCATGATGCGCGTATCGAGCGCGGCCACGGCGAGGTCAGTGGTGGTCCCCATGGTCGGCGTAAAGCGGGTGCCGTACTGCGCCGGGTTGGCATTGCTGAAGCCATCGAAATCGCCGATCACCGATACCAGCGGACCGTTGGGAATGCTGATGAAATTGAACGGCACGGTTTCCTCCAGGCCCGCCACATCGAAAGCCCAGGTGGTGGTGCTGGCGTTGATATTGGGAGTGCGGAACACGCCGTTACCGGATATCACCCAGACTTTATTGGTGTCGGAAGGATCGAACTCGATCGAGCCGGTCCAGTGGATGGCACTGTTGTTGATCCAGCTGGCGCCCTTGGGATCGACGGCAAAGCCGCGCTGTATCACGTCGGTCCAGTTGCGCCCGGCATTGGTGGAAATGAAGATGCGGTCGCCGTAGTTGCTGGTCGTCCCCTGCTGCATCCAGGTGTTGATGGTGGCCGCCACCAGCCGCTGCGGATTGGTGGGATCGATGCTGATGCCGCCGAACGGACGGCTAAAGCCGCTCGGCGTAATGTTGGTCCAGACGCCGTTGGCGGCGTTATATTCCCATATCTGACCGGCGTCCATCGCCTCGTTGGTGCCGGGGTGCGGGCCGGCGCCGTTGGCGTAGGTGATATACAGCTTGCCGTTCGGTGCAATCGCTGCGCGCTGCGGCATCAGGTTGGCCGGCCCGCCCGTCACGGCGCTGAAGCTGGCGCCGCCATTGGCGCTCACGTACAGATTGGGGCCGGCGTTGGGCAGGCGCGATACGCCGACAAAGATGCGCTGTGCCGCGCTGCCCTGCACGCTGGCCGCATCCAGCAGCACGAAGCTCACGCCATTGTCGTTCGGCGTGCTGGTGACCGGGAAGCTGGTCAACTTGCTCCAGCTGGCGCCGGCGTCGCTGCTGCGGAACAGGCCATCGCGGCGGGTGCCAGCATATAGCAGGTTGCCGTTGCCGGGATCAACCTGCAGTTTTTCGCCGTTCTGCCGTCCCATGCCGTTGCCATGTGCCTTGAACTGGGTGCTGACATCGGTCACCGTAAAGGTGGCGCCGTAGTCGCTCGAGCGCAGCACGGCGGTCTTGCCGTTGTTGTAGTAGCTGGTGCCGGCTACCATGTAGACCTTGGCGGCATTGTGCGGATCAACGGCCAGCGACTCGATGCCCATCAGGCCGATATCGGCCGGGGCGGTCCAGTCGTTCAGGGCGATCCAGCGCGAGGTGGCGGGGTTCCAGCGATAGGCGCCGCCGACGTCGGTGCGGGCGTAGAACACGCCTGCTTCGCTTTTGGCCGGTATCAGGCCGGTGACAAAACCGCCGCCGCCGATGGCGACCGAATCCCAGTGATAGTTTTCCGCGCTGACGACGAACGGCCACGCCAGCGCTGCCGATGCCAGCAGCACTGCACAATGCTTGAGCTTCATGGGTGTCTCCCTTATTGGTTGTAATGTTCTACCAGGTTCACGCGACTGCGCGTGCCAGCCCATAGTGCGATTGGGCTCACTGCACCGCAATTGCGAAATTCACCATGGTGGACTACGAAATTTGGCAGAAATGCCGGCACTCACCGGGGTGCTCGGGCCTCAATGATTTCGGTCATAAAAATGATTAGATACAGCGCGCCGTTGACACTGCCAATCAGAATATCGATACTCGTCGCGTTCCTCGAACAGAAATCGGGCCGGGGGACCGTGGTAGTTGGCACAGGAAGTCCGGCGCGATTCGGGCTTTGCCGAAAGTGCTGAATGCGGTACAGTCTGCACTTCCTTATCGTCGTACTTAAACACTGGTAAATACATGAAACTACGTCATACTTTGTTTGTACCTGCTACCTTCGCTGCCGTACTGGCCACCACTTTCGCCGGCGCCCACGCCGCCGAGCGTCTTACCATCACCGTGACCCATAATCTGGACCAGGCCCGCCCGTCCGAGACCATCACGATTCCATGGACCGAAGTCAATCGCGCCCTGCCCGGCGCGCTGCTGCAGCGTATCGAAGTCAAGGATGCCGCCGGCCGCGTGCTGCCGTACCAGGTCACCAATGTAAAGCCGCAGGCAAAAGATCCGAAGAACGAAGGCATCGCCTACGGCGAACTGATTTTCCAGCATAACTTTGCCGCTGGCGAAAAGAAGGCCACCTTCACCGTTGAGAAAATCGACACCGTGGCGCCGGTCTTCCCGAGCAAGGTATCGGCGCGCTACATCCAGGAACGCCTCGACGATTTCGCCTGGGAGAACGACAAGGTGGCGCACCGCACCTACGGTCCCGCACTGGCAGCCCCCGCGCCTGAAGGCAGCGGTAAAGAGGTGCTGGTCACCAGCGGCCTCGATATCTGGTTCAAGCGCGTGCCTTACCCTATCGTCGACCGCTGGTACAACAAGGGCCATGATCACTACCACTACGATCAGGGCGAAGGCATGGACATGTACAACGTCGGCAAGTCGCGTGGTGCCGGCGGTGTCGGTATCTGGGACGGCAAGACCCTGTACACGGGCGTGAATTACGCCAAGTGGAAAATCATCGCCAACGGTCCGATCCGCGCCGTGTTTGAACTGTCCTACGACGCCTGGGATGCCGGCGGCACCAAGGTCTCGGAAGTCAAGCGCTTCACCGTCGATGCCGGCCACTACTTCGACCAGATGGACAGCACCTTCACCTTCAGCGGTCCGCAGCAGCTGACCGCCGCCATCGGCCTGAATAAAACCCCGGCCGACAAGGGCCAGGACGCCAAGGTGGCGCCGCACACGCTGCCAGCCGAACGCGCGCTGACGCAATGGGTTGAGCAGAAATCGAACGGCGCCTTTGGCACCGCCATCATTGTGCCGACTGCCGGCGAAAAAGACTACGCCGAAGACAAGCTCAATGAACTGATCACCGCCAAGGTCGTCTCCGGCCAGCCACTGCGTTATTACGTCGGCGCCGCCTGGACTCGCAGCGGCGACTTCGCCAACCGCGAAGACTGGCTGAAGTACGTGGCTGCGCATGCCGCGCGTGCACGTGCACCGGTCAGCGTATCGCTGGCAGCAAGCAAGTAATCAATTAAGCAGCTGATGCTTAACAAGGGCACTCCTTCCCTGCCGGTGGCGCGGCGCGTCTCCGTGGCGCTGCTGCTGGCAGGGTTTTCTATACTGGCCCACGCCCAGACCGCGCAAGCTGCGCCGTCCTGGCGCTTTGCCTTTGGCGACCCCAAGGACGGCTACACCACGGTGCGCGCCGACATGCCATATACCGCGCAGCGCGGATTTGGTTTTGAACCCGGCGCCCAGGTCAGTACCAACGGCTACCTGCAAGCGGCCAAACCGTTTTATTTTACGGCCGACCTCCCGGAAGGCAATTACAACGTCACCGTCACACTGGGTGCTGCCGATACGGCATCCAGCACCACCATCAAGTCCGAGCTGCGCCGCCTCGCGCTGGAAAATGTGAGCACGGCGCCAGGCACCACCGTTACCCGCACGTTTACGGTCAGCGTGCGCACCCCACGCATTGCGCCGGTTGAAGGTGTCGCCGCCGGCAAGGTGGACCTCAAGGCGCCGCGTGAAACCGTGCAGGAAGCCGTCGCCTGGGACCAGCGGCTGACGCTGGAAATCAATGGCGCCAAACCGGTCGTGCAAACCATCGACATCGTCCCGGTCACTGCGCCCACCGTGTTCTTGCTGGGCGACTCCACCGTCTCGGACCAGCCCGGCGAGCCATATAACAGCTGGGGCCAGATGCTGCCGCGCTTCTTCAAGCCCGGCATTGCGGTGGCCAACCTGGCGCAGTCAGGCGAAACCTACCGCGATTCGATCAGCCGGCGACGGCTTGACAAGGTGCTCAGCATGATGCGCCCTGGCGACACGGTGCTGATGCAGTTCGGCCATAACGATCAAAAGCAGATCAAGGATAACGAGGGCGGGCCTTTTACCACCTACAAGGATGAGATACGCCAGCACGTGGCAGCAATCCGGCGGCACCAGGGCGTGCCGGTCATCATCTCGTCGATGGAGCGGCGCCGCTTCGACGCCGCCGGCAAAGTGACCGAAACGCTGACCGACTACGCCAGCGCCGCGCGCCAGTCAGCGCAGGAACTGGACGTGGCGTTTATCGACCTGCACGCGATGAGTATGGTGCTGTACCAGGCGCTCGGCGTCGAGGGCTCGAAGCTGGCTTTTGCCGAGCCGCAGCCGGGGAAACTCGACAACACCCACCATAACAGCTATGGCAGCTACGAGCTGGCGCAAGCGGTGCTCACCGGCCTGCGCAAAGCGGGCGTACCTGCAGCGCAATGGATCGCCGACGGTTACGGCAATTTCAACCCGGCGCAGCCCGACCCGGTAGCGCAGTTTGCCGTGCCGGCCAGTCCGGCATTTTCCAACGAGCGTCCACTGGGCGACGAAGGTAACCGATAATCATGAACACCACCTTGCGGCGCATCGCCGCCGGCGTTGTGCTGGCAGCGGCCAGCCTGTGCGCCACTGCCGCGCATGCAGCCGACGCTTACCTGTTCGCCTATTTCACCGGCAACGGCGCGGACGGCCTGCATTTTGCCAGCAGCACCGACGGCTACCGCTGGGACAAGGTGGCCAATGGCCGCAGCTTCCTGAAACCCGTGGTGGGCAAATCTAAGCTGATGCGCGACCCTTGCATTGTGCGCGGGCCGGATGGCACCTATCACATGGTGTGGACATCGGGCTGGAATGAAGACAACATCGGCTACGCCTCGTCGAAAGACCTGGTCAACTGGTCGGCGCAGCAGCAGGTGCCGGTGATGGCGCATGAGAAGGGAGCACTCAACGCCTGGGCGCCGGAAATCATCTATGACGACCAGCGCGGCGAATTCCTGATTTTCTGGGCTTCCACGATACCGGGCCGCTTTGCCGCCACCGATGGCTCGTCCGAGGACAAGTACAACCACCGCATGTACTACACCACCACGCGCGACTTCGTCAGCTATGCGCCGACCAAACTGTTTTACGACCCCGGCTTCAGCGTGATTGACGCCACCTTCGTCAGGTTCAACGGCGCCAACCACCTGCTGATCAAGGACGAAACCCGCAATCCGCCGAAAAAGCACCTGCAGGTGGCCAGCGCACCGGACCTGCAAGGACCGTTCGGCAAACTGAGCGCACCGATCACGCCGCCCAAGCTGTGGGTGGAAGGCCCGACCGCAATACAGATCGGCCAGGACGTGGTGCTCTACTACGACGCCTACATCACCAAGCACTACGGCGCCATGCGCTCGCGCGACCTGGTGCACTGGGAAGATGTATCGGACAAGATGCACTTCCCCGACGAAGGTACGCCCCAGCGCATGCGCCACGGGACGGTGTTCGCGGTGCCGCAGGCGGTGGTGACGGCGATGGCTAGAGGGAACTGAACCACTGTTACGTTCGATTGGTAACGGAAAGAAATTGAGCCTAGCGAATGACTTGTTGGCTCAAGCCAATACCCTTGCTGATTTCGATGTCGGCAAACCTAAACAAGCAAACTTGCGGCGTGCAATTTCCGCCGCTTATTACTCTTTGTTTCATCTATTGATAGATGAAGGCGCTGCAACGGTCGGGTTACAAAAAGCGACATCGGACAAGTGGCCGCAGCATTCAATGACTGGGCTGCAATCCGCTCAACGCCAAACGCAAAGGTTTTTGTGGTTGACTTGTTGTTACGCAAAGGTTGGTCGAAAGTCTAGCCAGCCGTCACGATCATGACGAATATCTTTGTCTGATGCGCATCTCAGTTGCCGGGACGGATGACGTTGAACCATCCCGTTGTCGCATCCATAATCGTCCACAGCTTGGCCGGGATGGCGGCAGACGCCACATCGCTGACCGAGATGCTGACCTGAATATCGCTGTCGCGGCCCGCACGGGCGAGTGCCACCCAGTCTGGATTGATCACCAGGCCCTGGCCGACAGCGACCAGCGACAGCCCCATGTCCAGCGCGCTTTCTGCCTGCGCTGGTGTTTTTACCTGTCCTGCGGCGATCAGCGGAACACGGCCATCAATGTGCGCACGCAAGCGGCTGACGATGGTTTGCTCGCCGCCGGTAGCCGGTTTTTGCTCCAGCACGTTGCCCAGCGATGCATGAATATAGCTGATGCGGCCTTCGATCAGGCGCGTGATCAGCTGCAGCGATTCGTCGATCTGCAGGCCGCCTTCGACGGCCTCCTCGACGGAGATCCGGTAGCCCAGTGCAAACGGCCGGTCCGCATGGTCAGCGATGGTGCGCTTGATCTCTGCCACCACCGCCAGCGGAAAGCGCATGCGGTTTTCCAGCGAGCCGCCCCATTGGTCGCTGCGGCGATTGGTATGTGGAGAGAAGAAGTTTTGCAGCAAAAAGCCATGGGCGCCGTGCAGTTCAACGCCATCAAAGCCAGCCTCGATGGCACGGCGAGTGGCATCGGCAAAGGCGCTGATCACGCCCCGCACCTCCTCCCCACTCAGCGCACGCGGCATGATGGCCTCGGCAAACGGGCCGTTTTCGCCCGCTACCGCGCTTGCCGCCACCACGTCGGACACCAGCGTTGGCAGTGTCTTGACGCCGGCGTGAAAGATTTGCAGGACGGCGCGGGCGCCGCCGCTTTTGGCGGCTGTGGCCAGCTTGCGCAGGCTCGGGATGAAGCGGTCGTCATCGGCGGAAAATTCGCCGGTGAAGCCCACGCCATTGGCCTGCACGTGCGTGCAACCGGTGATCACCAGGCCGACATCCTGGACCCTGCGCCGATAGTAGGCGTCTTCAGCGTCGGAGACGGTGCCGTCATCGTTAGCGGCCCAGGTTGTCATGGGGGCCATGACAACGCGATTACGCAGCAGCATGCCGGGTACGAGCTCCAGGGGAGCAAACATTTTTTTGTTATTCAAGGGACTTCGCTTTCAACATTGTGATGCTTAGCGCTACATCAAATCGTGTAGTCGATCATGCTCATGTGTACCGGCCCCATGCGGTCGCCGAACACCGGGTATTTACCGAGATTGGTGTCGATTTCCAGCACATCGGCAGCGCTCAGTTGCAAGCGCTGGGCGCCGAGGTTTTCCAGCAGGTGCGCTTCAACGCGCGTGCCGGGAATCGGCACGATGTTCGGGCCTTTGGCCAGCAGCCATGCCAGCGACACCTGCGACGGCGTGGCGCCTTTTTTCGCCGCGTAGGCCTTCAGCCATTCGATCAGCGGCATGTTCAGCTTGAGGAATTCTTTCGAAAAGCGTGGAAAACCGGCCCGGAAATCGTTGGCAGAATCGAATGCGGTGTTGGTATCAATTTTGCCGGTGAGGATGCCGGCGCCCATGGGCGACCACGGCACGAAGCCGATGCCCAGTTCATTGCAGGTGGCCAGCACGCCATTGAGTTCCACGTTGCGCGTCCACAGCGAGTACTCCGACTGCACGGCGGCAAGCGGCTGCACGGCGTGGGCGCGGCGGATGGTGGCGGCGCTGGCTTCGGACAGGCCGAAGTGCAGCACCTTGCCTTCCTTGATGAGGTCCTTGATCACCCCGGCCACCTCTTCGATCGGCACCGCCGGGTCTACCCGGTGCTGGTAATACAGGTCGATGCGGTCGGTGCGCAGGCGTTTCAGCGATTCCTCAACCACTTTGCGGATATGCGCAGGACGGCTGTTCATGGCTGGCGTGCCATCAATCGCAAAGCCGAATTTTGTCGCAATCTGCACCTTGTCGCGCACGGGCGCGAGTGCTTCGCCAACAAATTCTTCGCTCACATAGGGCCCATACACCTCGGCGGTATCGAAGAAGGTCACGCCGTTTTCGTAGGCGGTGCGGATGGTCTTGATTGCCTGTTCTTTCGGCACCGGGGCATTGTAGTTACCGGCGAATGTCATGCAGCCGGCGCCGATTTCGGACACCTTCAGGCTGCCTAGTGTGCGTTGTTTCATCCCGGCTGCGCGCGTCGATTGGCCCGACTGCGGGGCCTGGCCGGCACCTGCGGCAAGTATCGGCGTGACGGCTGTTGCCGCACCGAGCAGCACAGAATGCTTGATGAATGCGCGCCGGGTGGCGCTGCCAAAGTCTGCGGCCAGGCCGCTGTGATTGCTGTCGGTGGTCATGATTACTTTCTATCGTCGAAAAAGAGGAAAAAGCCACCGTTGAACTGTATCGCTGCCACAATTGATTGACTAGCCTGTATTATTCGCATGAACTAAGAAAGAAGGTTTATGAATGCGTAGCGATAACCTGAACGATTACCTTGCCTTTATCGCCGTGGCACGCGAAGGGAATTTCACCCGGGCAGCAGCCGGGCTGGGCGTATCGCAGTCGGCGCTCAGCTATACCGTGCGTACGCTGGAAGAGCGGCTCGGCATGCGTTTGCTCACGCGCACCACCCGCAGCGTGGCGCTGACCGAGGCTGGCGAGCGCCTGCTGAGCCGGGTGGCGCCGCATTTCGACGAAATTGAAATCGAAATCGCCAGCTTGAGCGCCATGCGCGACAGACCGGCCGGCACGGTGCGCATTACTTCGGTCGAACACGCCACCGAGACGATACTGTGGCCGAGACTGGCGCCGATGCTGCGCGAAAACCCCGAAATCAATATCGAAATCATCAGTGAATACGCGCTCAAGGACATCGTGGCCGACCGCTACGACGCCGGCGTGCGCCTGGGCGAGCAGGTAGACAAGGACATGATTTCGATGCCGCTCGGCCGCGATTTCCGCTTTGCCGTGGTCGGCTCGCCCGACTATCTTGCCCGCTACGGTACGCCGGCCGCACCCAGGGAGTTGATAAGCCACAGTTGCCTCAAGCTGCGGCTGCCGACCCATGGCGGCTTTTATGCCTGGGAGTTTTACCAGGATGGCCGCGAACTCAAGGTGCGCATCGAGGGGCGGGCGGCGTTTAACAGCGTGAGCATGATGCAGCGCGCGGCGCTCGATGGCCTGGGCCTGGCGTATCTGCCGCAAGACCAGGTGGCGGCCTGCCTGCAGGATGGTAGCCTGGTACAGGTACTGGCCAGCTGGAGCCCGCCCCGCCCGGCATATCATCTGTACTATCCGAGCCGGCGCCAGCACTCGCCGGCGTTTGCGCTGGTGCTCGAGGCGCTGCGCTATCAGCGTGATTGATCAGTTTTCTTTCTAAACGCATGCAAGGTTCGCCCTCTAATCGCGGACGCCCAAAGCAGATAGCATGCGTTGGCAGTAGGACAGACCGGCTTGTCTGTCCCTGCCTTTGAAAGGATAGCGATGTCACACCCCCTGCCACTCATTACGCTGGCGCTCGAGATCAACGGCAAACGCCATGCGCTGCATCTCGACCCGCGTACCACGCTGCTCGACGCCCTGCGCGAACATGTTGACCTGCCCGGCACCAAGAAAGGCTGCGACCAGGGCCAGTGCGGCGCCTGCACCGTGCATATCGACGGCGAACGGGTGCTCAGTTGTCTGACCCTGGCGGCGCAGGCGGCAGGCCGCACTATCACCACCATCGAGGGACTGCAAAACGGCGACGGTGCGCTGCACGTCGTGCAAGCCGCGTTTATCGAGCACGACGCCTTCCAGTGCGGCTACTGCACGCCCGGCCAGATCATGTCGGCGCTGGCCTGCATCCGCGAGGGCCATGCCGGTAGCGACGCTGAAATCCGCGAGTACATGAGCGGCAATATCTGCCGCTGCGGCGCCTATCCGCACATCGTGGCGGCCGTTCGCGACGCCGCCAGCCGGCTGAAGCAGGGAGCAGCGGCATGAGAGCGTTCGATTACCTGCGCGCCAGCGACATCGCCATGGCGCGCACCGAGGCCAGCCAGCCCGAAACAAAGGTGCTGGCGGGCGGCACCACGCTGCTCGACCTGATGAAGCTCAATGTGGAACGGCCAGCGCGCCTGGTCGATATCACGCGCCTGCCCGGCCTCGATACGATCAGCGTGTCGGCCGAGCGGATTCGCATCGGCGCGCTGGCCAAAATGAGCAAGGTGGCCGACCATGCCGGCGTGCGCGAAGCGGCGCCGGTGCTGTCGGAAAGCCTGTGGCGCGCCGCCTCGGCGCAACTGCGCAATATGGCGACAATCGGCGGCAACCTGCTGCAGCGCACGCGCTGTACCTACTTCCGCGATCCGGCTGCTTACCCGAACTGCAACAAACGTCAACCCGGCTCGGGCTGCGCGGCACTCGACGGCGTCAATCGCAATCATGCGATTCTCGGCACCAGCAGTGCGTGCATTGCCATCTATCCCGGTGATTTTGCCGTATCGCTGGTGGCGTTCGATGCCCGCATTATCGTGCGCGGTGCGACCGAGCGCAGTGTTCCGGTCAATGACTTTTTCCTGTTGCCCGGTACTACGCCCGAGCGCGAAAACACCCTGGCGCCCGGAGAGATCATCGTGGCCGTCGAGGTGCCGCGTTCGGCAGCGCTGCGGCGCTCACATTATCTCAAGGTGCGCGACCGTGCCTCCTACGAGTTTGCGGCGGCCAGTGCCGCCGTGGGGATTGAGCTGGCGGCCGATGGCAAGACCATCCGCGATGTGCGCATTGCCATGGGTGGCGTGGCCACCAAGCCGTGGCGGCTGCGCCATGTGGAGGCGGCGCTGAAAGGCAAGAGGCTCGACGAAGCCACGCTGCGCAGCGCCGCTGCGGCAGCAGTCGACGATGCCAAGCCGAGCGCACACAATGGCTTCAAGATAACGCTGGCGCCGCGCGTTGTTGCGCGCGCCTTGATGCTGGCAGGAGGCATAGCATGAACCAACCGTATCCCATCAATCCAGCCAACGCCGATGCCGATGGCGGGCAGTCCGTGGATTTGCCAGGCGGCGCCCTGCATACCGATCGCCGTACATTCGTCAAACTCGGCATAGGCGCCGCCACGCTGACGATGAGCGGCGTTGGCTTGGCTGACGATCTCACGCCGGTGCGCCCGGCGCCACGCCCGCTTGCCGGTGCAGCACTGGGAGCTCCCCTTTCACGGGCAGAAGGTCCGCTCAAGGTTGCCGGACTGGCGCGCTATGCAATCGAACAGCCGCTGGAAAATCTGGCCTACGCAGTCACGGTGCAGTCAACCCGTCCGGCCGGTCGCATCGTCCGTATCGATACCGCCGCAGCGATGGCGCTGCCCGGCGTGATCGATATCTACACGCTGCACAATCCGCTGAAACTCAACAAGCCAACCGTGTACAGCAAGGGCGGCGGCGCCACCGAGGACTTTACCCCGCTGCAGGACGATATCGTCCGTTTCAATGGCATGCACCTGGCGCTGGTCGTGGCAGAAACCTTTGAACAGGCCACCGAGGCAGCCAGCCGGCTGATCGTCGAGTATGCCGACAACGAAGCCATCATCGACCTGCGTGCGGCCCAGGCCAAGCCGCAAGCCATCGAGGCCATGGATGCCAAATGGGGCGACGCCGCTGCCGCCCTGGCCAGCGCCGCCGTCAAGGTGGAGCTCGAATACTCGACCGCGCGCGAATACAATGCGCCGCTGGAGCCGCCAGCCTGCATCGCTTCGTGGGCAGACGGCAAGATCACCGTATGGGAACCGAGCCAGTGGGTGGGCGGCGCGCGCAGCGTGGTGGCCGAATGGCTCGGCATCGACATCAACAATGTGCGCGTCATTTCACCATACGTGGGTGGCGGCTTCGGTTCCAAGATCGGCGCCCATCCCCATGTGGGACTGGCCTGCGCCGCCTCGCGCAAACTGGGCCGACCGATCAAGCTGTCGCTCACGCGGCCACAGACCTTTACCGGCCTTGGCGGCCGCCCGGCAACGCGCCAGACATTGGCGCTGGGCGCCACCAGCGAGGGCAAGCTGGTCTCCATCGTGCACGAAAGCTGGAACGAGACCGCCATCGACGAAACCCATGTCGAGGCGTGCAACAACGTTACCAAGATCATGTATGCCACGCCTAATCTTACCTCGCGCCTGCACGTGGTGCCGGTGCATACCGTGATGCCAGGCTGGAAGCGCGGCCCCGGCGAAAACCCCAGCGCCTATGCGCTCGAGAGCGCCATGGACGAACTGGCGTATCAGCTGAAGATGGACCCGATCACGCTGCGCCTGGCCAACTGGGCCGATATAGACCCCAGCAGCAAGCTGCCGTGGTCCACGCGCCAGCTGCGCGAAGCGTATGCGGCGGGCGCCGATGCTATCGGCTGGTGGCAGCGCAATCCGCAACCACGCTCGATGCGCGAAGGCCGCGAACTGATCGGCTACGGCATGGCCGCCGGCGCCTATCCGATGATACGTACCGCCAGCGAAGCCAAACTGGTCTTCCATGCCAGCGGCCAGATCGAGGTGCTCAGTGCCGGCACCGATATCGGCACCGGCACCTACACCATCCTGGCGCAAGTTGCCGCCGAAGCGCTGGGCGTACCGGTGGCCTCGGTCGTGGTGCGCCTGGGCGACACCATCCTTCCGCGCTCGGCGCTGGCCGGCGGCTCACAGCAGGCCAACAACCTGGCCAGCGCCGTTACCCGCGCCGCCAGCAATGCACGCGAGTGCTTGCTGGCGCTGGCGGCAAACGATCCGAAGTCACCGTTGAAAGGCGCCAAAGTGGCCAACCTGGCGCTAGTCCAGGGCGCCATCAAGCCAGTCCGCCGGCCCGGCGCTGGCATTGGCATTGCCCAACTGCTGCAGGCGGTGGGCAAGAATAAGCTGGAAATTGAAGGCAATACCTTTGCCGCCGACGCAACCGAGGACATGAAAAACGGCGCAGACCGCAGTTTTTCGCAACTCAAAATGTCGCTGGAAGGCGGCGTGTCGGCGCACAGCTGGTGCGCGCAATTCGTCGAAGTGCGGGTCGATGAAGATTTTGGCACGATACGCGTCAAACGCATGGTGGCAGCCTTCGACAGCGGCAGAATTTTCAACCTAAAACTGGCCGCCAGCCAGTGGATCGGCGGCATGATCATGGGGCTGGGACAAACGCTGCTCGAAGAAGGCCATATCGACCAGCGCGACGGCCGCACCGTGAACGCCAATTTTGCCGATTATGCGGTGCCGGTGAATGCCGATGTTCCCGACATTGAAGTCATCTCGGTCGGCATCCCGGACCTGCAGGCCAGTGCGCTCGGCGGCAAGGGCGTGGGTGAAATCGGCGTGGTGGGCGTGGCGGCGGCAATTGCCAACGCCGTGTATCACGCAACGGGAAAACGCATCCGCAGTCTGCCGATTACGCTCGATAAGTTGACAGCGACAGCTTGAGACTGAATGAGCCGCCAGAAGGCGGCTTAGCAGTGAGCAGTGAGCAGGGAGCTGTGAGCGCTTGATGAACGGCTAAATGTGCCTTCGTGTATCCGGCACAGGAATGCGCTCACCCTGCGGCGACACGATCCAACCGGTCAACTTGCTTTGCAGGGACGCAAGCTCTTCCGCCGCAATGTCAACGAGAACATTGTCGCCGCTGTGATGAATGACGCGTGCCTGGCCGGCTGCACCCACCAGGGCAAGTGCTTCCTGGATAGACACGGTGGCGTCAGCGGTGCGTCGTAAAATGACTTGGCTCATGAAACCAATATAGCACACGTCCCTCAGTCAGGGCAGCATCCCCAGGCCCTCCAGCGGCTTCGGAAAACCGAGTGGATTGGCAGCCGCATTGATCACCGCCAGCATCGCGGTGGAGCGGTCGCGATTGCGCTTCATCCTGAGGACCTTGGGCTGGGCTGCCAGCAGCGCAGCGGCAGCGCCAGTGGCAGCCGGGCATGCCATCGATGTGCCGCTCATCACGCCATAGCCACCGCCGGGCAGGGTCGAGACGATCCCGACGCCCGGCCCTGTCAAATCAATTTCCGGCCCGATATTGGAAAACTGCGCAATGAACAGCTGCGCATCGGTGGTCGCCGGCGGCGCCGCGACATCGAGCGCTTCAGACGAGTTATGCGGGAAGGTGCCCAGTTTGCCGGCGGCCGATACCGCAATCGATTCGCTCCACGCCGCCGGGTAGGAAACCGGCTGACGTCCGTCATTGCCCGCCGCCACGATACACAGGGTGCCTTGGTCGAATGCCGCCTTGATGGCGTCGTGAACCGCTTCGTCCGGGTAGGCGCCGCCCAGGCTCAGGTTCAGCAGATCACAGCCATCCGCCACGCCCTGTTCGATGGCGCGCAAGATGTCGTAGTTGCTGGCGCCACCGCCAGCGTTCGGAAACACCCGATAACTGTACAGTTCCACGCCCGGCGCCACGCCCTTTTTCCCGGTCGGCTGCTGCCCATGCGCACCAACGATGCCGGCCACGTGGGTGCCATGCTCGCCGTCCGCCTTGGCCGGTCCCCAGCCCCCCGCATCCTGCTCATCTGCCACAAAGGCTGCGCCGCCAAGTACCTTCAAGTCCGCGTGTGCGCCATCCACGCCGGTATCGATGACGCCCACCCGCACGCCTTTGCCGGCGTCGTTTGCGTGTGCGCCATACACGGTATCGAGAAAGTCCGGCACCGCCAGATTGACGGGGGCGATGCGCACGCTGTCACCGCTCTTGATCTTCAGGCTGCGCTCACACAGGCCCCAGTAGCCTGCCGGACCGTAGATCAATAGCAAGTCCAGCGTTTTGCTGGCGGTGGAAAACTTCAGGGTAACCTGCCCTTTGGCGTTGGTCGTCCCCTGCTCGCCTTCCTGCTTGTCAAAGCTGGTAAAGGCGACGACTTGCGCGCCCCGCACCGGTTTGCCGGTGTCGGCATCGAGTACGCTGAGTACAATCCCGGCAGCAGCGGCGGCAGCGGCAGTCTTCTTGCCACTGCCGCTGCGGCGCTGGATTTGCCATTGCGGGCTACGCGCGATCTGGTAGCGCACCAGCGGCACCAGCTTGACGCCGGCGTTGCTGGCCTTTAAGGCCGTTGCCGCGGTCTCGCTCAATTCCACCAGCTTGGGGCCGGTCTGCGAACTGGAATGGAGAATCTTGACGGCCGTCTCGGGATTGACGGCCTTGCCGCCGACGCCTTGGGCGCCCAGCCTGGCCGCCAGGGCCGACGAGAAGTTTTCCTTGGGTGATAGCGGCTCCCTTAGCGCTTCGGAATGCAGACCACGGACCGGCAGCAGGACGTAGCGTTGGAGAGGTTCCTGCAGTTTTGGTGATTTTGAAGCCATAGGACCATACCTCATCGGGAAGAATCAGGCGCTCCATGAATAGCCGGTGTGCGCCGTAACCGGCAACAATTAGTGCAGATACAGCCTTAAATGAACACATGGGCCGGAACATGAAACCGTTCAGTGCGTATTACCTTAAGAGGAACGACAGCTGCCAGCGCCTGAAAACGGCAAGTAATATCTTCGATCGCCTGACGTTCCATTAGGGCTTCCATTTGTCATACTCCTTGTGGGTAAAAACATGCCTGACAAACAGCTTCTGCTGATCGTTCGGCATCGCCCTCCCGACCGATAGTTGCTACGCCAACAGATGCGGCCCAATATCGCGCACCGACTTCACCCCCGTCAGCACCATGGTGGTACGAATATCCTTTTCCAGAATGGCCAGCAGCTTGTCCACGCCTGCCTGACCCTGTGCAGCCAAAGCATACACAAAAGCGCGGCCCAGCAGCACACCGTCGGCGCCCAGTGCCAGCAGGCGGAAAATGTCGGTGCCGGTGCGGGCGCCGCCGTCGGCGAAAATCGTCATGCGCCCTTTTACCGCTTCGGCGATTGCCGGCAAGGCCCGGGCCGTCGATAAGGCACCGTCCAACTGGCGGCCGCCATGGTTGGACACCACGATGCCGTCGGCGCCAAACGACAGCGCGGCGCGCGCATCGTCCGGCTCAAGGATGCCCTTGATGATCATCGGGCCTTGCCACTCGTCGCGGATCCACTGCAGATCGTTCCAGCCGATAGCGGGATCGAAATTGTTACCGAGCCAGCCGATGTAATCGGCCAGTCCCGTGACTTTACCACGGTAGGCCGAGATATTGCCCAGGTCGTGCGGACGGCCCAGCAGCCCCACGTCCCAGGCCCACGACGGATGGGTAAGCGCCTGCGCCATGCGGCGCAGTGCAGCGTTCGGGCCGCTCATGCCGCTGTGGGCGTCGCGGTAGCGCGCACCGGGCACCGGCATATCGACCGTGAACACCAGCGTGGTGGCGCCGAGCGCCTTGGCCCTTTGCAGCACATCGCGCATGAAGCTGCGGTCCTTCAGCACATACAGCTGGAACCACAGCGGTTTGTCAATGGCCTGCGCTACCTCAGCCAGCGGACAGACCGACACTGTCGATTGAATAAACGGGATGTTGCGCGCGCTGGCTGCGCGGGCGGCCTGCACTTCGCCACGGCGCGCATACATGCCGGTCAGGCCGACCGGCGCCAGGGCGATTGGCAAACCGTGGGTTTTGCCGAACCACTCGGTGCTCAGGTCCAGCTCTTCCGAGCCTTGCAATATGCGCTGGCGCAGGTTGATCTGCTGCAGGTCATCGACGTTGGCGCGCAAGGTCTGCTCGGCTCCGGCGCCGCCGTCCAGGTAGTGAAACAGGAATGGCGGCAGCTTGCGTTGCGCCACGGCGCGGAAGTCGGTTGCGGATGAAACGATCATGGTGTTCGGGGAGTTCGGTGAAAATCGGCGCCGGGGTGGCTGGCACCTGGCCGCCACCATTCCGGCATTGTCATTACTGCTTCAGATATTGCGCCAGCGGACGTCCCGGCAGCGTATTGAAGGCATCAACCACGCGCGCGGCGTTGAACTGCGCGCCGGCTTCGTTGGTATGGGTGCGGGCATCGGAAAAATAGGTGTCCACCACCTTGGCGCCCTGCTGGCGGTAGGCGTCGCTGATCACCATGGTCAGGTCGGCGTACAGCGCGCCGCCCTGGCGCGCCACTTCCTGGTCCCACTGGGCGAAGGTGGCGAAATCGCGGCCGCTTTCCCAGACATCGCGGTGCGGCACAGGCGACAGCAAAATCACAGTGGCGCCCTTGGCCTTGGCCTGTTCGACATAGCGCGCCATGTACCAGCCAAACGTATGGACCTGCTCCTTGCTGCCGTCCGGCCTGGTGTCTTCCACAGTTTCCGGGCCGATGCCGGGCGCCGAGGCGCGGTTTTTATTGGCTGGATCGCCAATGCGGCCGCCGTCGTTGTGACCGAACTGGATCGCCACAAAGTCGCCCGGCTTGATCTGCTCGATCACCTTGTTCCAGCGGCCCTCGGTATAAAACGTGCGGCTGCTGCGGCCACCGATGGCGTGATTGACGACGTTGATGCGGTTGGTGTCGAAGTACGTGGCGATGCGTTCGCCCCAGCCGATGGCGCCGTTGGCGCCGCCGCTCTTGACAGTGGAGTCTCCGACCAGGAACAGGCTGGGCAGCGATGAATCGCGCGGCTGCGCTCCGGGCGCCTTGGCGCCATCGACCACCGGGCGTTCGTCTTCGGCGGCCGGCACGGCCTTGCCAGCATCGCTTAATGCCGCCATCACTACCGGCGGGCGCAAGGCCTTCAGGCCGGCCACCACGATGGCGGCGTTGAAGCGCGCGCCGGCCATATTGGTGTGGGTGCGATCATCGGACGGAAAAAAGCGGTCCACCGCTTCGCGTCCGAGCGCATCATACTGGCTGGCGATCTTGTCGTTCAAGTCGATAAAGCCGACCTTTTCCTGGCGCGCCACCTGCTGCGCCCAGCCGGCGTAATCGCCGCGCGCGCGCACCATCTTGCCGTCGACACCCCCACCCCAGTTCTTGCGCGGGATCGGCGAGCAGATCACCGGCGTGGCGCCGCGCGCCCTGATTTCGGCGACGTAGTGACGCAGATACCAGCCGTAGCTGTGTACCACTTCATTTTCCCTGGTGATCAGATTGGTGATGGCTTCCGACTCTTCGCCCACGCCCTTGATGGTGCCGCGTGCGCGCACCGTATCGTTGACCGGGCCGCTGTCGTTGTGGCCGAACTGGATCAGCACCACGTCGCCTGCCTTGATCAGCTCACGCGTGCGCTGCCAGTGGCCGGAACTGATGTAGGTGCGGCTGCTCAGACCACCGACAGCGCGGTTGACCACGTTGATGCGGGCCGGATCGAACAACTCGGCCAGCGGATTGCCCCAGCCCCATTGGCCTGCTTCACCCTTGCCCTGGCCGTCGTCATGGCCATTGCGCACGGTGGAGTCGCCGATCAGTATCAGCGACGGCAGGCCCGGATTGGCGGGATCGGGCAGCACCACCTTGGCGTTGCGCGGATCGGTGGTGGCCTGGGTTTGTGCTGTGGAGGCGCCAGCGCAGCACAACATCAGCAAAACAGTGGCAAACAGGGAGGAAAAGTGTCGGTTCATGGTGCCAATTTTATGCGAGGATATTTACACCCTCGCGCCAGCGGGTTAAAGAATCAGGAAATTGAGCAGTACAGTCATCGCTGTAGACCGACAATCGTAACCCTTACTTCTCTTTCGAGCTATAGCTTCCCTACCGATGATGAAAAAAATTCTATTGTGTGTCGCGGTCACGCTCACCTTCGCCAGCATTGCCAGCAGCGCCCAGGCGCAGATCGGCACGCGCTTTCCGTCCGAACGCAAAGTGATCAAGGACCCGGTCACGGGCACGCCACTGACCTTCCTCACCAGCACCCCGCGCGGCGACTCCAAGATCTATCCGACCCACCCGCAATGGACCTCCGACGGCAAGTGGCTGGTGTTCCGCTCCGACCGCGTCAAGGGCGAGGCAATGGCCGTCAACGAGCAAACCGGTGATCTGGTGCAAGTGACCGAAGGCGGCTACGAGGGCATGCTCAACCTGGCGCGCAAATCGATGAAGCTGTATTTCATGCGCAAGGACAGCGATCCCCAGCGCCTGCAAATTGTCGAAGTGGACCTGGCGCGCCTGTTCGCCGACAGCAAGGCCGGCAAACTCAAGGGCGCCGACGCCTACCAGCGCGTGGCCGGCACCACCCCGGCCGAACTGGAAGCAGGCGGCGACATGGCGCTCGACGCCGACGAGGAGTGGGTGTACTTCCGCACCGGCCCCGGCTGGTCGGGCAAGCACTTGGCAGCAGGCACCAAGATCGAGCCGGCCTTTGGTCCGCGCAAGATGGGCGCCGGTCCGAATGGCATCGCCCGCATGAATGTGCGCACGGCCGAGATCAGGCACGTGGTGTCTGTGCCGTTCCAGGTCGGCCATATCCAGGCCAACCTGTGGGTGCCCGGCGAAATCGTCTTCTGCTGGGAGACCGGTGGCAAGTCGCCGCAGCGCACCTGGACCGTCCAGGCCGACGGCAGCGGCCTGCGTCCGCTGTACCCGGAAGCGCCGTACGAGTGGGTGACCCACGAAGCCGTGATTTCGAAGGATGAAGTGGCGATGGCCATCATGGGCCACCGCACGATTCCCGGCGGCGCCGGCGGCGTGGCGGCGCCGGCCACCGGCGTGTATGGCGCCAACCCGGGGCAGGATGATGGCTGGGGCGCGACCGGCACGCGTGAAAAACCGAGCGGCCTGGCCATCGTCAACCTGCGCACGCGCGAAATGACCATCGCCGGCCAGACGCCCTCGGGCAGCGGCCTGTGGCACGTGCATGGATCTGCCGACGGCCGCTGGGCCGTGGGCGACGATTTCAGCCGCAGTGTCTACCTGATCGACCGCAAAACCCGCGAAATGATCATGCTGACCACCGGCCATCAAACCACGGCGGCCGATCACCCGCATCCAACCTTCAACGCCGACGGCACCAAAATCCAGATCCAGTCGGCCATGCTGTCGGCAGACAAGCGCTCGATGAATATCGTCGTGGTGCCGGTGCCTGACGCCTGGCTCAAGCGAAAACCAGCGATAACGGGTTCAAAGTAAAGAAATCAGGGTAGTTCGTCCAGCCGTATGCGCCGCAGTTCATACGGCGCGCCTTCAAGCTGGAAACCGATGCGCCCTGCCGACGGCTGCGCACCCGTGATCACGTTTTGCGCCACGCCGTTGATGCTGACCTCCACGCGGCCGTCGCGGCTGACGATATCGGCCGCGTTCCACTGGCCGGCCGGCAGTTCGCTGTCGGCGGACATTTTGGCCTTGATGCGCGGCGCGGCGCCGGCAGCGCTGGTCAGCGGCTCGGTAAAGCTGGCGTCGGCCATCGGCAGCAGGTCGCCGGCGCTGCCATGCTTGGTTTGCACCTGCAGGCTCAGTGGCCATACGCGGTCCATCGGACCTTCGCTGATATGCAGCAGCACGCCGCCGTTACCTGGCTTGCCACTCCAGCGCCACTCGACGTGCAGGCGGTAATTGCGGTAGCTTTTGAGTGTGCCGAGATAGCCGGATGGCTGACCGGTGGCGGTAATCACGCCATCGGCGCCGAGTTTGAAGACTTGCTCGATGCTGGCGGCGGGCGTGGTGCGCAGCTCCCAGCCGCTGAAATCGCGGCCATTGAACAATTCCTCGGCGCTGGCATACTGCATGGTCAGCAGCATGGCCGCAGCGCAGACTGCCTTACCCATTTTTTGACGGTTCATCTTTTCCTCTTATTGTTCATGAAAAAAATCCTGATTGCCCTGATTCTTGCCACCAGCGCCGGCATGGCCAGCGCTGCTCCCACCGTGTCCACCGACGCCACCATCACGCTATGGCCTGAAGGCGTGCCCGGCGCCAAAGCCATCGGCCCTGAAAAAATCGGCGGCGGCTACAACGCCAACGTCAGTGAACCTTCGCTCACCCGCGTCGGCCCGGCCGTCGATCGTCCCAACGGCACGGCCGTGATTATCTGCCCCGGCGGCGGCTATGTGCGCATGTCCACCGCGCGCGAAGGCGAACAGTACGCCAACTGGCTCAGCACCCTCGGCGTGACCAGCTACATCCTCAAGTATCGCATGCAGGAATATGGCCACCCGGCGCCGCTGCAGGACGTGCTGCGCGCGGTGCGCACGCTGCGTTCGCGCGCGGTGGAACTGAGCATTGATCCGGCGCGCATCGGTGTGATGGGCAGTTCCGCCGGTGGTCACCTGGCCGCCAGCGCCGGCACCCTGTTCGACCATCCGCTCGGTCGCACCGGCGCCGCGCTCGACGCCACCAGCGCCCGCCCCGACTTTTTAATGCTGATGTACCCGGTGATCACCATGCAGGACCCGGCAGCCCACGCCGGCTCGCGCAAAGCGCTGTTGGGTACAGCACCCACGGCCGAAGCGCTGAACCTGATGTCGCTGGAAAAACAGGTGAGCGCCGCCACCCCGCCCACCCTGCTGATCCACACCCAGCAGGATCAGGCCGTGCCGGTCGAGAACAGCATCCTGTTCTACCAGGCACTCACGCGCGCCAAGGTGCCGGCCGAAATGTATCTGTTTGAGCGCGGCAGCCATGGCATGGCCATGCGCGACAAGCTCGGCACGTCCTCGCTGTGGCCGCGCCGCGCCGAAGAATGGCTGCGCGAGCGTGGTTTGCTCACGCCCGCTAACACAGCGACTCAGGCGAAATAAAACATCGGTTGCAGCGGCCACTCGCGGGGCCGGTTGCCCGGCTCCACTTCCATCAGGTCGGCCATGTAATCCCACCAGCGCTTCATCACCGGCTGCTCGGGCAACAGCGCCGTGGTGTGGCCGGGCGCCAGCTTGAGCACGGCGAACAGGTGCAGCGTTTCCTCATCGAGGAAGATCGAGTAATCGTAAATACCGGCTTCCTTGAGCGCGGCGGCCAGGTCCGGCCACAGCTCATCGTGGCGGCGCTTGTATTCCTCCACCGTGCCGGGCTTAAGTTTCATGCGGAATGCGCGGGTGTTATTCGGGGTGCTCATGTCTTGTCCTGTTCTTCAAAACTCTTTTTGGAGGGATCGGCGCGCGGCGGCTGTGGTTTGACCACCACTGCCGCAGGCGGCAGGCCGCGCACGGCGTCGGCGTTTTCAATGTGCACCGGCGTCTTGACGGCCAGTTTTACATCCTTGAACTGCCATTCACTGGCATCGAAAATGAAGCCGCCCTGCTGGGCTTCGATGTCGATGTTCTCTAAGTTAAAGCGCGTCAACGGCGCTTCCGGGTAGCCGCTCACTTCAAACGCAGTGGTAGCGCCACGGGCCTTGATATTCCAGATTTTCACGTCATGGAAATGGGCGATGCCTTTTTCACGCGGTACCGGCGTGGCCAGCACCTTCCAGTACGGTGGATATTCCTTGATCTCTTCCGGAATTTTGGCGTAGCTGTAGCTGGGGTTCCAGTTCATGGTGATGCGGATCGCTACCGGCGTGCCCTCCATCGTAATGTCGTGCAGGCGCAGGTTTTCGCCAAAGCCTCCGCGCGTGTGCGCCGACTTGAACAATATCCCCACCGGCACCTTGTCCAGTACCGTCAGGTTATACGCCTCCACGTTGCGAAAGCCCCCGGCCGTCTCGCTGCCAAAAGTCACGCCGGCGGCGCCCTCGCGGATGATGGAATTGCGGATCACCACGTCCTCGGTGCTGCGCGCCACGCGCTGGCCGTCCGAATCGCGACCAGCCTTCAGGCACAAGGCATCATCGTTAACGGAGATATCGGCGTTCTGCACCAGTATCCGCTTCGAGGAATCGATGTCGATGCCGTCCGTCGAAGGACCGTAGCCGCCGTCGTTATTGCGGATGATGACACCATCGACCGTCACATCGGTGGAATAGCAGATATGCAGGGTCCAGAAGCCCGAACGGCGCAGCAGCAGGCCGCCGCCCACTTTGACGTTCGATGATTTGAAAACCTGGATCAGGCGCGGACGCTGGGCGTCGTAATCGGAAGCCCAGCGCAGGCCGCGCGGCTCATAGGTTTTGCGCAGGCTCCAGTAGCTGTCCCAGAAAATCTTGCCGTCGCCATCGATGGTGCCTTCACCGGTGATGGCGGCGTTGGTCTGCTCATAGATGTTGATCAGGGCCGCCGGCCAGCGCATCTCGATGCCGGCAATGCGGGTCGGCATGACGGTGTAATCGGCGATATTCTGCGAACCGCGAATGGTCACGCCCTTGTCCACCTGCAGCGTGACGCCGCTTTTGACGAACACCGAGCCGCTCAGGTAAGTGCCCGGCGTGAAGACCACCGTGCCGCCCTGCTTTGCCGCCGCGTCGATGGCGGCCTGGATAGCCTTGGTGTCGAGGGTGGCGCCGTCACCGCGCGCGCCGTAGTCGGAAGGGTTGAAGTGTTTGCCGGCAGCGCTGGCAGGCGCCATGCAGGCGGCAAACAGCAAGGTAAACAGTACAGCAGCTGCCTGGCGCAGCCGTGTTGTCATCGTCATGGAGTCCTCGCAAAAAAAGGGCCGCGTACAAGCGCGGCCCTCCAGGTTAATCAGGCGCTGCCGCTCAGACGATGCCGCTGCTGCTGGCGCCAGCCTTGGCA
>JBEVNE010000155.1:0-5090 GCA_040508275.1 Duganella sp. | reverse complement strand
GACAGGCCGGAACGGTCGGGCAGGCGGATGTCGAGCAGCACGGCGTCGGGTCGGTAGCTGCGCGCCAGTTCCAGGCCTTCGTCGGCGTGGAAGGCCACCAGGCAGCGGTACTGCTTTTCGTGCGCCAGCTCGTACAGGATGCGGGCAAAGGTCGGATCGTCCTCGATCACCAGCACGGTGCGCTGGTTGACGTCGCCGGCGGCCAGCTGGTCGCGGTCATCGTCGAACGCACGTTCGCGCGGTGCTTCCGGCGCCGCCACCGTCACGGATACGGACGCAGGCACGGGTGCGGGCGCATAGGTCGAGGGCTGGATGGCGGCAGTCGAGGCAGTGGCTGGCGCACTGGCGCTGCCCGGCCGCGGCCCGGCCTCGGGTGCAGTCCAGTGCAGCGGCATGGTCAGCGTAAAGCAGCTGCCCTGCCCCACTTCACTGGCCAGGCTGATGCTGCCGCCCAGCAGGTGCGCCAGGTCGCGCGAAATCGACAGGCCCAGGCCGGTGCCGCCGTACTTGCGGCTGGTGGTGCCATCGGCCTGCTGGAAGGCGTTGAAAATGCCCAGTTGATCTTCGGCGCGGATGCCGATGCCGGTATCGTGCACCGAGAAGCCGATGGCGTCGTCGCCGCTGCGCTGCAAGGTCACGGTGATCTGGCCGGCGCTGGTGAACTTGATGGCGTTCGACAGCAGGTTTTTAAGGATCTGCTCGATGCGCTGGCGGTCGGTGACCATGTGCGACGGCACATCGTCGGCCACCTGCACCTGGAACGCCAGTTTCTTTTGCTGTGCCAGCGGCTCGAACACCATGGCCATGCCCTCAACCACGTGGCGCGGCGACAGCTGTTCCGGCACCAGTTCGAGCTTGCCTGCCTCGACCTTGGAGATGTCGAGTATGTCGTTGATCAGGTTCAGCAGGTCATTGCCGGCCGAGTAAATCGTATGGGCAAAGCGCACCTGCTCGTCGTTCAGATTGCCGAGGCTGTTTTCGGACAGCAGCTTGGCCAAAATCAGCGAACTGTTGAGCGGTGTGCGCAGCTCATGCGACATATTCGCCAGGAACTGCGATTTGTACTGGCTGGCGCGTTCCAGCTCGGCGGCGCGCGCTTCCAGTTCCTGCTGCGCCTCGGTCAGCGCGGCGTTCTTGTGATCGAGCGCCTGGCCCTGCTCGGCCAGTTGTTCGTTGGTCTGCTCCAGCTCGGCTTTCTGGTTTTCCAGGCTGGCCTGCGATTCTTCCAGCACGCGCGACTGTTCTTCCAGTTCCTCGTTGGCGGTGCGCAGTTCTTCCTGCTGCACCTGGAGTTCTTCGTTGAGCTGCTGGGTTTCGGCCAGCGCTTCCTGCAGCCGCTGGCGCGAATGGCTGGCTTCGATGGCGTTGCCGATATTGCCTTTGACCAGGGTGAGGAAATCGACATCGCGCGCCGTAATCGGCCGCAGCAGGCCCAGCTCGACCACGCCATTGATTTCACCATCGTTGTCGAGCGGCGCCAGCATCACGCTGGCGGCGGCGCCATGGCCCACGCCGGAGCTGACCCGGATGTAATCGGCCGGCACCTGGTCGAGGCGGATCAGGCGCCGTTCCAGCGCGGCCTGGGCCACCAGGGTTTCCGATGGATGCAGTTTTTGTTCGCGCGCATCCCATTCCGCGCTGAAGCCATACGAGGCCACGCGGTGGAAGCTGCCGTCCGGCGCACGCAGGTACAGCGCGCCCACCACCACGTCGAGATAACGGGCCAAAAATTGCAGCAACGTGGACGACAGCTGCGGCAAGGCCATCTGGCCGATGCCCTGCTGCGCCAGTTCGCTCTGACCGGTGCGCAGCCACGCTTGCTGCTGCAACAGGTCGGCATGTTCGGTATGCTGAAGCAACACGCTGTTATACACTTTGGACAGGCCCATCAGCTCACGCCGGCCAAACCAGGCCAGCACCCCGCCCACGCCCAGCGTCAGCAGCAGATACAAGCCGGCCACAGCGATGGTGACGGTGCGGGCGGTATCGTTGCGCTCCTGGCGCATGCGCATTTCGGTGGCGATAAAGGCGTCGAGCAGGCGGCGCACTTCATCGAACTGGGTTTTACCGCGGCCGGTCTTGACGGGGCCAGTAGTGTCGCCATTGGCAGCACGCAGCACGATCATTTCCTGTGCATACTTGTCCCAGCCCAGGTGCTGGGCGCGGATATTGCGCAGCTTGTCCACCTGCGCCGGATTGTCCTTGACCAGCTCCTGCAGGTTGTCGATGCTGGTCGTCACCTTTGGCTTGGACAGCACATACGGCTGCAGAAACTCTTCATCGCCGGCCAGCAGGTAGCCGCGCATGCCGGTTTCCATGTCCACCATCTGCTTGCTGATTTCATTGGCGCTGCCAATCACCCGCTCGCTGTGCTCAACCCAGTTCATGGTGTTGATCAGGTAAATCAGCAGGATGATGAACACCCCGGCGCTGACGACGCCGGACGTCAGCGGCAGGGTGATATTACGGGCCAGGATGCGGCGAAACGCCTGGTCATCCATCGACGATCTGTTGGGCATGATAGGACCAAGATATCTTGTGAAGCGAGGAGTTTATCGCAAACACAAGATTTTTCAGGCGGTCCGCTCAATCGTGCGCAGGGGAAATATCTTTTTTCATCGCTTGCCGGCACGCGAAGGCGTAACGATCGGCGTCACCTTGCAGATCGGATTCTTGGGGTCAGCACAGCAATCAAGCAGTTGATTGAGCGATTCCAGGTTGGCCTGGTCCCAGAATTCCTTGCTTTGGGCATTATTCACCGGCATCCAGTGGCTGAGCGGATAGGTTTTCGACAACGCGTTGCCATCCTTGGCCGGTATCCGTCCGGCCGACATCGGAATGAATTGCGAGCAGCTGGCCTGGTCGGCAATGCGGTGGCAGCCGATGCAGGTGTTGTCGCGCGTGCTGATGCTGTTCGAGTGCCATTGTGCGAATTCCTTGCCGACATTGCTGTAGCGGCCCAGCGGATCGGCTGGCAGCAGGTAGCGCAGCAGGCCTATCCGCGGGCTGTACATGAAGGGGGCGGCATCATGGCAGCTCCACCGTGCAGGCGCGGCAGACGCCGATGCCGCAGCAAAACTTGGTGCCGGTCAGGTTCTGGCGTTCATGCAAAAAATCGACCAGCGGCATGTCGGCGTCCTCGATGTCGGCCTGAACTGCCTTGTCGTTAATTTGAAAGGGATCGATGCACTCATGTCAGGGACTCCAGCACGGCCTGCGGGTGACCGGGGTAGTGGTATAGCGGTGGCCGCCCGTCTCCCATGGCGATCTCATCGAGCGGCAAGGTGGTGCTGCCGCTCTGGAAGTCAAACACCGCCGTGGCAAAGCCGCCCACATAGCTGGCGTGCACCGCCGGCCCGTACAAGCACCACGCCATCACATTTGAATCAACTGCTTGATTGTTTCGGCCGGGAGCGGCGCGCAGCCGCTTTCTGGCCTACCATTAGCAACTGATATATTAGTATTTCAAGCACCGCAGAGTGCCTTTCGACAATCAAGGAGACCTTATGCAAGCGATTACCCGTCCGCCGCGGCAGCCCCGCGCCACGACCCTGGCCCTGATGCTGGCAGCCATCGCCGCCCCTGCGTCGGCCCTGGCGCAACAAGCCGCCGCCGCGCCCGAAGAAGGGTTGCAAACCGTCGTGGTCAGCGCGCAAAAGCGGCTGCAATCGATGCAAGACGTGCCGGTGGCGGTGAATACCGTGGACGCCAGGGCCATCGAAAACCAGCAGATCCTCGACTTCAGCGACCTGACCCGCGTGGCGCCATCGATGACGCTCAACCAGAATCCCGGCAACAACACGATTTCGCTGCGCGGCATCGGCACGTTTGCCTACAGCATCGGCATCGAATCGGCGGTGTCCGTCATCGTCGATGACGTGCCTGTCATCCAGCAGTTGCAAGCGTTTTCCAACCTGACCGACATCGAACGCATCGAAGTGCTGCGCGGTCCGCAAGGCACGCTGTTCGGCAAGAACTCGTCGGCCGGCGTGATCAACGTGGTCACCAAGCCGTCTGCCGATACGCTGGAGGGCAGCGCCCAGCTGACCGCCACCAGCGATGGAGAAAAGCGGCTGGAGGCCTCGCTGTCCGGCCCGCTCAACGCCAGCGCCGGCTTCCGCCTGAATGTCTTCACCAACGAGCGCGACGGCGATATCAAGAACCTGACCACCGGCAAAGACCTGAACGGCGACCGTGGCAAAGGCTTGCGCGCGCGCCTGGACCTGAAACCGAGCGCTAATGTCAGCGCCAAGCTGATCGCCGATTACGCCACCCGCAAGGTCGATGGCCCGGTCACCACCATGCGCTCGGTGCCCGACGGCGCCCGCCAGCAAGGCATTGCACCGCTGGCGCCGGCACTGGTCGGCATTGCGGTCGGCCCCGAAAACCGCGCCGTGCGCATGGATGATCCCGGCTTTACCGACAGCGAAAATGCCAGCCTCAGCGCCAACGTCAGCTGGAAGCTTGACCGTCACACGCTGACGTCGGTCTCCACCTACCAGGACTGGCGCTACAGCCTGCTGGCCGATTTCGATTTCAGCAGCGTTGACCTGGTCGGCGCGCTGACCAACAATGCGCGCCATGGCGGCGTGTCGTTCACCAGCCCCTACCGCTCGCACATGTTCACCCAGGAACTGCGGCTGGCCTCGAATGGCGATGGGGTATTCAATTACCTGGGCGGCCTGTACTACTCCAAATCCGACAACGACCGCTCGTTTGATCGCGGCCCGGTATTGTCGGTGGCGCGCTGGGACGCCAATGCCGGCAACCGCACGCTGGCAGCCTTTGCCCAGGCCGACTACAAGCTGAGCGACACCACCCGCCTGAACGCCGGGCTGCGCTACAACCGCGAAACCATCGATGTCGATTACCTGAACCGTGTACCGGCCACGCCGCTGCGCTACAGCGGCAACAGCACCGATAACGCCACCACCGGCAAGCTGGCCCTGCAGCACGACCTGGCCAAAGCGGTAATGGTGTACGCCTCGTACGCCACCGGCTACAAGGGCGCCGGCTACGATATCTCGACCGGTTTCGACCAGACCCGCATCCGCCTGCCGGTAGCGCCGGAAACCTCGAAGGCCTATGAA
>JBEVNE010000147.1:0-3310 GCA_040508275.1 Duganella sp. | reverse complement strand
TCAGCGACGCGCGCACTTCCACCGAGGTGCTGGTGTGCCTGCAGGCCGAATCGCGCGAGGCGGTCGATGCGCTGGTGAACAAGGCGATCGAGGCGGGCGGCAGCACGTTCAAGGAACCGCAAGACCATGGCTTTATGTACGGCCATGGCTACCAGGACCTCGATGGACATCTGTGGGAAATCATTTATATGGATCCGGCGCCGCCTACTAGCTGAAGGATCAATTGCGCTAACCTAGCCGGTTTGCCACCAGCCGCAGGATCTCGCCGGCCGGGTCCGGCCCCAGGCAATCGACCACCACGCGCTCCGGCATCGAGCGCAGCCAGGTCAGCTGGCGTTTGGCCAACTGGCGCGTGGCGATGATGCCGGTTTCGCGCATGGTGTTGTAATCGATGGCGCCGTCCAGGTATTCCCAGGCCTGGCGGTAGCCGACGCAGCGCATCGAGGGCAGGCCAGGATGCAGGTCGCCACGCCGGCGCAGGCGTTCCACTTCGGTGATCAGGTTGTCGTCGGCGCTTTCGTCGAGCATGATGTCGAAGCGGCGTTCGATGCGCTTGTGCAGCACGGCGCGGTCGGACGGTTCCAGCGCCAGCGGCAGCAACTCGAACGGTAGCTCGGGAGCGGCGCGCTGGGCCAGCAGCGCCGACATCGGCTGGCCGCTGAGCGTGCAGATTTCCAGCGCGCGCTGGATGCGCTGGGCGTCGTTGGGCGCCAGCCGCGCTGCGGTGGTGGGATCGAGCGCGGCCAGCCGCGCATGCATGGCCGGCCAGCCGATGCGTGCGGCATCGTCTTCCAGTGCTGCGCGCAGCGCCGGGTCGGCGCCCGGTAAATCGTCGAGACCGTCCACCAGTCCCTTGAAGTACAACATGGTGCCGCCAACCAGTAGCGGCAGCTTGCCGCGCGCGCTGATGTCGGCCACCAGTTGCAGCGTGGCGGCGCGGAACTGCGCCACGGAATAAGCGTCGAGCGGGTCGATGATGTCGATCAGGTGGTGCGGCACGGCCGCCAGTTCGGCGCGCGTGGGCTTGGCCGTGCCGATGTCCATGCCGCGATAGACCAGGGCCGAATCGACCGAGATGATCTCCGACGGAATGCGGGCGGCGATGGCCAGCGCGGCGGCGGTCTTGCCCGAGGCGGTCGGGCCCATGATGGAGACTGCCAGCGGCGCGCTGGCGGAGTTGTTCATGGTGCTCATCATTGACCGCGCAGGAACAGTTTGTCGAGCGCGCCGATTTCCACCTGCACCCAGGTCGGGCGGCCGTGGTTGCACTGGTCGGCGCGCTCCGTGGTTTCCATTTGCCGCAGCAAGGCGTTCATTTCCTGTACCGACAAAATGCGGTTGGCGCGCACGGCCGTGTGGCAGGCCAGGGTGCCCAGCAGTTCGTTCTGGCGCTCGATCAGCACGCGTGAGCCGCCAAATTCGCGCACATCGCGCAGCACGTCGCGCGCCAGCGTTTGGGCGTCGGCGTTTTTCAGCAGCACCGGCACCGAGCGCACCGCCAGCGTGGTGGGCGACAGCGTGGCAATGTCGAAGCCCAGTGCCTGCAGCGTTTCCTGGTGTTCCTGGGCGGTACCCACTTCCACCGCGTCGGCATAAAAGGTGACCGGGATCAGCAGGGGCTGCACCTGCATTTCCTCGCCAGCCACGCGGCTTTCCAGCGCGTTTTTCAGCTGCTCGTAGAGGATGCGCTCGTGCGCCGCGTGCATGTCCACCAGCACCAGGCCCTTGGCGTTCTGCGCCAGGATGTAAATGCCGTGCAGTTGCGCCAGCGCGAAGCCGAGCGGGAATTCTTCCTGCGCCATGGCCGCTGGCGATACATTGAATGGACTGGCCTGCGGCAGCGCCATGTCGGCCTCGGCGCGGTAGCTGTCCACGCGGCCGTTGCCGCCAAACAGGGCGCCGTATTTTTCCGTGCTTTGCGCCACGCCGCCTTCGGGCTGCCCGAAGCGCGCGCCGCCCATGGCGCCAAAGTTGGCGCCGCCGCTGCCTTCACGCACGCCAAACGGCGACGGTGAAAACGTTGGTGTGTAATCGGGCGCCAGCAGTGGCCCGAACGAGGTCTGCTCGCCGCGCCACACCGGGCTGGCCAGCGTTTCGGCGGCCGGCAATGGCGAGGGCACGCTGCCATGGGCAGTGGCCGAGGTCTGCGCCAGTGCGCGCTGCACGGCGTGGAATACAAACTGGTGCACGGCGCGGCTGTCGCGGAAGCGCACCTCGATTTTTGACGGGTGCACGTTGACGTCTACCAGCGCCGGGTCGAGCTCCAGCGCCAGCGCATACGAGGGAAAGCGGTCGCCGTGCAGCACGTCCTGGTAGGCGGCTTTGACGGCGTGCACCAGCACCTTGTCGCGCACGAAGCGCCCGTTGACATAAAAGAACTGGCCGTCCGCGCGCGCCTTGGATGCGGTGGGCAAGCCGGTGTAGCCATGGAGGCGCAGCGGCCCGGCGGTTTCGTCGATGGGCAGGCGCGCTTCGGCAAAGCCGTCGCCGAGAATATGGGCGCTGCGCCGCGCCATGTCGCAGGTGTTCCAGTGATCCACTGTGCGGCCGTTGTGGCTGAGAGTGAACGACACATCGGGCCGCGCCAGTGCAATCCGGCGTACCACCTCGGCGCAGTGACCGAATTCGGTCTGCTCGGACTTGAGGAATTTGCGCCTTGCCGGCGTATTGAAATACAGGTCCTGCACATCGACCGTGGTGCCCAGCGCGCCGGACGATGGCGCCACCGTGCCCAGGTGCGAGCCGACCAGCTCCCAGGCGTGCGGCGCATCGGCCGTGCGCGAGGTCAGCGTGACGGCTGCCACCGAAGCGATCGAGGCCAGCGCTTCGCCGCGAAAACCGAGCGTGCCGACATTTTCCAGGTCGTGCAGCGAAGCGATCTTGGAGGTGGCGTGGCGCGCCAGCGCCAGCGGCATCTGCTCGGGGGCGATGCCGCGGCCATTGTCGGTGATTGCTATGCGTTTAACGCCGCCTTCTTCCAGGCGCACGGTGATCTGCGTGGCGCCGGCGTCGAGCGCGTTTTCCAGCAGTTCCTTGACCACGGCCGAGGGCCGCTCGACCACCTCGCCGGCGGCGATTTGGGAGATGAGCTGGTCGGGCAGGGCCTGGATCGGGCGCGGCGCGCGCGCGGAGGTGTCGGGGGCGTTCATGCTGGTGATTATAACTGGTGGGCTTACTGCGCCGGCTTCACCCGCACCGGAATCGGCGCATTGCACAGTTCAACGTAATTGGCCGCGTACTTGTTCCACGGGCCGCCACGGTTGCGCTGCGCTTCGATGATGTCCTGGTAAATCGGCGCTTCGCTGCGCAG
>JBEVNE010000131.1:0-4353 GCA_040508275.1 Duganella sp. | reverse complement strand
ATCAGCCTCGATGGCGTGGCCGGCACGCTGCAGGTCGGCCGCGAACACTTTGACGAACGGCTGGGCATACTGACTTCCTCGCTGGCACAGCTGCGGGCGCAACTGGCCAGCTTTATCGACGGCAGTAGCGACGCCACGCTGTACCGTGGCAAGGTCGTGCGTGGCGACCAGGTGCTGTCACTGTTTGACGGCGATGAGCTGCGCGACACGGTATCGCGCTGGGCGGCGCGCGGTCAATACGACAAGCTGCTGGCATTGTGGGTAAAAGGCGGCGACATCGACTGGGCCATGCTGCAGGCCGCGTCCGGCGTTGCGCTGCGCCGCGTCAGTCTGCCCGGCTATCCGTTTGCCCGTGAACGGCACTGGCCTTCACCTTCACTTTCACCTGCTGCCGTAACACCGGCTGCCGCTGAGCGCAGCATCGCCTACCTGAAAAAATCGTGGACGCCGGCGCCGGCGCAGCCCTGCGAGGACATGGCCCTGGGCCAGGCGCTGATACTGGCCAGTGACGTCACCATGTCGCTGGCGCGCTTGCTGGCGCCACAGGTCAACGGCGTGATCGTCAACCTGGACGACGCCAGTAGCAGCCATCGCACCATGGAGATCAGCTTCGTTGGCGCGATCGATATTACCGGCTGTGCGCTGGAGGCGCCGGGCCCGCTGGCGCTGCTGCCATGGTTGCAGCAACTGGTTGCGCAGCCCTCGCCAGGCCTGCTGCTGGGCGTTACGCGCGGTCTGGAATCGTTCGACAACGACAGCATGCACCTGGCCGGGGCGGCCAGTGCCGGCTTGTACCGCATGCTGCATAGCGAGTATGCGCGGCTGCGGTCGCGCCACCTCGATCTCGATGCACGTGATGACGAAGCCACGCGCGCGCGCCAGATCGTCAATGAGTGGCTGTCCGCCGGCGACGATGCGCAAGTGAGCTACCGCAAGGGCTTGCGCCATACGGCGAGGCTGGAGGAAATCGTCGCGCCATCCTCAACGTCGTCTCTGGTTTTTGATCCCGCCAGTGTGTTGTGGGTGAGCGGCGGCACGCGCGGCATCGGTCTGCTGTGCGCACGCCATTTTGTCACCCACCACCAGGTGCGCAAGCTGGTGTTGACCGGCCGCCAGGCTTTGCCGCCCGAGCAGGACTGGGACCGTTGCCTGGCCAGCGATACCCCGCAGGACGTAGGCCTGGCGCGCAAGATCGCCACCGTGCGCGCCTTGCGCGAGCAGGGCGTGCAGGTCGAGGTGCTGGCGCTGGCAGATACCGCGCCACAGGTGGTGGCCGAGGCGCTGCAGCGCGTGGTGCGCAGCATGGGGCCGATAGGCGGCGTGCTGCATTGCGCCGGTATCAACGATATGGACACCCCGGCGTTTATACGCAAGAGCAGCGAAGGCTTTGGCGCCGTGCTGGCGCCCAAGGTCGCCGGGCTCGATGCGCTGCTGGCAGCCGTGCGTGGCCAGCCACTGCGCTTCATGGCGCTGTTTTCATCGGTGGCAGCCACCGTGCCGGCGCTGGCGGCAGGGCAGAGCGATTACGCCTGCGCCAACGCCTACATGGATTACGTCGCCGAGGCCCATGCGGCTTACGGTGCAGCACTGCCGATTATCAGCATCCAGTGGCCGTCGTGGAAGGAAACCGGCATGGGCGAAGCCGGCACGCGTGCTTACCGCGACAGCGGCATGTTGAGCCACACGGATGCCGAAGGCCTGCACATGCTCGATACGGTGCTGGCATCGCGCTGCGGGCCGGTGGTGCTGCCGGCCGTGGTGGACCGCACCCGCTGGCAGCCGCAGCGCCTGATGCAGCGCAGCCTGTCCCGCGCGGATGCCAGCCCGCCTGCATCCCCTGTCGCTGCCGTGAAAGCCATGGTGGCAGGCACCGATGGCCTGGCTGGCGCCACCCTCGGCTGGCTGGCGCAACTGTTTTCAAAAGAATTGATGGTGGCGCCTGCTACGCTCGACCCGCATACGCCGTTCCAGGATTACGGTGTCGATTCGATCATGCTCACGCAAATCCTGCGCCGTGTGGATACGGCGCTGGCCGCGCATGGCAAACAGCAGGCGCTCGATCCATCGATTTTTTACGAGCACCCGACGCTGGCCGCCTTTGCCGCCCACCTGCAGCAATCCTGTCCGGCGGCACTGGAGGGAGTGCTGGCTTCTTCCGGCCAACCTCAACCTCAGCCACAGTCACAGTCACCATCACAGGCGCCGCAGCAGCCACAGTCCCGGCCCGTAGCAGCGCCGAAAAATACTGCCCAAGGCAGCGACATCGCCGTCATCGGCATGGCCTGCAGCCTGCCCGGCGCCGCCGACCTCGATGCCTACTGGCGCCTGTTGGCCGAAGGACGGAGCGCCATCGGCCCGGTGCCGGTAACGCGCTGGCAGCACGACGGCGACCATTATGCCGGCCTGCTCGGCAATGTGGACAGCTTCGACGCCCGCTACTTCCTGCTCGACGAACGCGATGCCAGCGCCATGGACCCGCAGGCCTTGCTGCTGCTGGAGCAGACCCTGGCCGCGCTGCACCATGCCGGCTACAGCGCCAGCGATATCAAGGGCAGCGCCACCGGTGTGTACATCGGCGCGCGCAGCGGCCACCGTCCCGCTGCCGAGGCACTGCGCCAGGCGCGCAATCCTATCGTCGCCGTCGGCCAGAACTATCTGGCGGCGAATATCTCGCAGTTCTTCGACCTGCAGGGACCGAGCCTGGTGCTCGATACCGCTTGTTCGTCAGCGCTGGTGGCCATGCACATGGCGCTGCGCGCCTTGCAGGGTGGTGAAATCAGCGCGGCACTGGTGGGCGGTGTCAGCCTGCTCGCTTCAGGCGATGCGCACCGCCTGTTCGGCAGCCGCAAGCTGCTCAGCGCGGGCGGCGAGTTCCACCTGTTCGACCAGCGTGCCGGCGGCGTGGTGCTGGGTGAGGGCGCCGGCATGGTCATGCTCAAGCCCTTGCAGCAGGCGCTCGATGATGGAGACCGCGTGCATGCCGTGATCAAGGGCCTGGCGATTAACAACGATGGCCGCACGGCCGGCCCGGCCACGCCCAACCTGTTGGCGCAGAAGGCCGTGATGCGCGCCGCGCTGGCAGCCAGCGGCGTGCCGCCGGAACAGGTAGGCTATATTCATGCCAACGGTTCCGGCAGCGAAGTGACCGATCTGCTCGAGCTCAAGGCCACCGAAGCCGTGTACCGCGCGCAAGCCGATACGCCGTGCGAACTGGGCTCGGTCGAGCCGAATATCGGCCATCCGCTGTGCGCCAAGGGCATCGCCGGCTTTATCGCCGTGGTGCTGATGCTGGCGCAGCGCCAGCGCGTGCCTTTCCTGTCGGGCCAGCAGGCCATGGCGCATTACGATATGGCCGTTTCGCCATTCCATTTTGGCCGTGTGCTCGAACGCTGGCAGGATGGCGCGCCCTGCGCGGCGCTCAGCTGCTTTGCCGACGGCGGCACCAACGCCCATGTGATCCTGGCGCCCTGGAACGGCGCCGCCAGTGATCAGTCGCAGCGTCCGCAGCGCCAGCCACTGCCCATGCCGGCGCTCGAGCGGCGCCGGATCGGTGGTGCGGAAGTTGCTGCGGCCTGGCCGCAGTGCCCGGACAGCGGCCATCTGCTGTTGACGGACCAGCACCCGATCGTGCGCGGACACCAGGCGTATGGCCAGCAACTGCTGCCGGGCCTGGCCTATATCGATATCGTGTTCCAGCACTTCGAGCGCCTTGGCTACCCGCTGCCGGAGCTGGAACTGTGCAATCTGTCCATATACCAGCCGCTCATCGTCAGTGCCGGCCACCACGTACTGCTTGAGGTGCGTTGCCTTGAGCAGGCCGGCGGCCAATGGCAGGTGGAGCTTGAGGGCAGCGATCCGGCTGCTGATGCATCACAGCCGCGCCAGCGCTATGCGACGGCAGAAATGCACCGCGCAGCACCTGCGGTGTTCGCCGACAGGCTCGATCTGGCACAGGTACGCCGCGACGCCGCCAGCACGCTGGACCTCGCGCAAATGTACGCCCAGTGCAGCCGACAGGGGCTGCAGCATGACGGTGCGATCCGGGCCGTGGGACAGGTCCACGAAACAGCCCAGGCCACGTATATCGAGATTGAAGTCGGCGCCGATGCGCTGGCCGGTGCCAGCGCCTATCGCTTCCATCCCGCCCTGATCGATGGCTGCAGCGTCGGCGCGCAGCGCCTGTTCGCCGCGTTTTTTGAAGGGGAAGCACGCCTGATCCTGCCGCTGTTCTACGCTTCTTTCCGCGCCAGCGCGCCGCTCACCGCGCGCTGCATCGCCCGTATCGCCGCCGATACACTGCGCCGCAAGAACGAACTGCTGTACATGGATATCGAGTTTTTCGATTACGCCGGC
>JBEVNE010000324.1:0-9082 GCA_040508275.1 Duganella sp. | reverse complement strand
CATTCTCCTTTATTATTCAGAACTGAGAATAATTCTCATTCAAATTCAAAGAGGATCTATGCGCAAGCACACACCTGCTGGTGGGGAAGGGCAATGAACTGGGTCAGTGTACTGGTGGCTGGGCTGTCGGCCTTATGCCTGTATCTGGCGTCACCGCATCAGGCCTTGTGGCCTGCCGCACGCGCGCGCGCCAGGTTTTTGCGCTGGCTGGCGGTGCCGCTGGCTACCGGCGCCGTGGTCGCGGCGGTGGAAGATTATGGCCTGTGGTGTGGCGTGTGCATCGCCTTGTCCGGTTTCATGACCATGCTGGTGGCGCTGCCGTATGCCGATGCCTGGCTGCGGCGCGGCCGCGATGCGCAACCGGCCAAACCATCGAATCAAGCCAAGGATGCAGCGCGCCATGTGGGGTAAATCGACAGCCGCCATTTTCCTTGGCTTGCCGCTGGCCGTGGTGCTGGTCGGGCTGGGCGCCTTGCTCAGTCACGACCAGACGCGTACCACCTTGCCCTGGCTGCTCATGTTCTATCTGGTGTGGGTGGGCGTGATGGCGCTGGCCTTTTTGTTTCGCAGCGGGCTGCGCGCCTGGCTGTGGCTGGGCGGCGCCACGCTGGCCTGCTATGCGCTGTTGCATGTGCTGAAAGCCAGCGGACTGGTGCAGGTCGGCGCATGAAGGCGGCCACACTGCGCAGCATGATGGCGCTGCATAGCTGGCTTGGGCTGGTGGCCGGTTTTGGCCTGTTCATTGCCTTCTACGCTGGCGCCATCACGATATTCCACGAGCCGCTGCATGCCTGGCAAACGCCGCTGCCCCAAAGCGCGCCGGCCGCCATCGAACACAATCCGCAAGCGCTGATTGATGCATTGCTGGCTGCCCATCCCGAGCTGGCCGGCAGCTTTTCCCTGACACTGCCGTCCGAGGATGAGCCGGAACTGACGCTGCATGCTGGCGAGCGCCATTTTCATCTCGATGCCCAGGGCCGCCTGGTGGAGCCGGAGCCTGAATCGCACCTGATGGACTTTATTTATCGTCTGCATTATTCGGCCGGATTGCCGTCCAGCTGGGGTATTTACGTGCTTGGCGTGATTTGCGTGCTGTATGGGCTGGCGCTTGTGTCCGGCGTGGTGATATATGCGCCGACGTTTTTCAAGGATTTGTTTGCGCTGCGCATCGGCAAGAACATCAAGCGCATGTGGCAGGATGCGCATAACGCCATCGGCATCCTGTCGCTGCCGTTCCACGTGATGTATGCATGGAGCAGCGCCATTCTCGCGCTGGGATTGGTGCTGATGGCGCCGTTCCAGTTCCTGGTATTCGACGGCAAGTTGCTGGAGTTGGCGGGGCGCGATATTTATGCCGCCATCCCGGCCCAGCCAGCCAAGGTGGCGGCGCCCATGATCGCAGCGCCGCAACTGCTGGCCAGCGCACAGCGCGAAGTACCGGGCATGCAAGCGACGCTGCTCATGTACAACAACGCCGGCGACGCCAACGCCCAGGTACAGATCTACGGCCAGGTCGCCCACAAGACCGTGAGCCGCCAGGCAGCAGTGGTGCTGCATGCCGTCAGCGGCAAGGTCGAGCGCGTGCAGACGCCGGACAATATGAGCGTGGGTACGCGCTTCCTGCGCAGCCTGTATGCGCTGCACTTTGGCAATTTCGGTCACCTGGCCGTGCAGTGGATGTACTTTATCCTGGGCCTGGCTGGCGCTTTCCTGTTCTATAGTGGCAACCTGTTGTGGATCGAGTCGCGCCGCAAGCGCTTGCAGCTGTCGCAGCCGCGTAGCGGCCGCCTGATGGCGCAAGCCACGCTGGGCGTGTGCCTCGGTTGCGTGGCCGGCGTTTCGGCCATGTTTCTGATCAACAAGCTGGCGCCTGCCGCGCCGGGACAGTTGCCGCTGTGGGAAGAACGCGGCTATTACGCGGTATTCCTGCTGGCCGTGCTGTGGGCGTTTGCCCGGCCGCCGGCGCGTGCCGCGCATGAGTTGCTGGTGTTGTGTGCGCTGCTGACAGCAGCCATTCCGCTGGCGCACTGGATCGCCACCGGCGTCAATCCGCTGCTGGCGCTGGTCACCGGCGACGGTGTGGTGACCGGCGTGGCGCTGGTGGCGCTGCTGGCGGCGGCGCTGTACTGGAAAATGGCGCGCGCCGTGCTGGCGCGCGGACGCCATGGCGATCCGCACAGCGTATGGTCGCTGCGTACGGCGCCGACCGCCGGCGATAGCCAGGCGGCACAGGCGCAGGCGGCCTGAACCGCCTGAACCGCATGATGCCGCCTGATGGTGGGCTGAATAGATTGCCCGGCATCAATGCCCGGCGCCTGTTGGCGGGCGCTGGCCTGCGGTTATAATCCGTTCAATCTTTTAGGAAACTCCACAAGAACGGATATGAGCCAGCCCAACCAGTTTTCCCTGTTAAAGCAGCGCCGTTTTGCGCCGTTCTTCTGGACCCAGTTCCTCGGCGCCTTCAATGACAATCTGTTCAAGACGGCGCTGATCGTCGTCATCACCTTCGACGCCATCAGCTGGACCACGATGTCGCCGTCGCTGGTCACCAATCTGATTCCCGGCCTGTTCATCCTGCCCTATGTGCTGTTTTCGGCCACTGCCGGCCAACTGGCCGACAAGTTCGACAAGGCCGGCCTGACGCGCTGCGTGAAGTGGCTGGAAGTCGGCATCATGTGCATTGCCGGCATCGGCTGGATCACCCACAACCTGTGGCTGCTGGTGGCGGCGGTGGTGGGCATGGGCTTGCACTCGACGCTGTTCGGACCGGTGAAATACGCGTATCTGCCGCAGCACCTGAAAAAAGAGGAACTGATCGGCGGCAACGGCGTGACGGAAATGGGCACCTTCGTCGGCATCCTGGCCGGCGAAATCCTCGGCGCCATCCTGGTGGTGATGCAGCCGCACGGCATCCTGTTCGAGGCCGGGGCCACCATCGTGGTGGCGGTGATCGGCTTGCTGGCCAGCTACCGCATTCCGGTCTCGCCGGCGCCGGCGCCCGAGCTCAAGGTAAGCTGGAATTTTGTCGCTGAATCGTTCCGCAACATCCATTTTTCGAGCAAGAACCGGGTAGTGTTCCAGTCCATGCTGGGCAACTCGTGGTTCTGGTTTTACGGCGCCGTGCTGCTGGCGCAGTTCCCCGTGTATTCCAAGGATTACCTGCATGGCGACCACGGCGTGTTCGTGCTGTTGCTGACGGTATTTTCGCTGGGCGTGGGTACGGGGTCGCTGTTGTGCGAACGGCTGTCAGGCGGCAAGGTGGAGATCGGCCTGGTGCCGTTTGGCTCGATTGGCCTGACCATCTTTGGCGCCGACCTGTACTTTGCCAGCACGGCGTTTGCCGTGCATGGCGCTGCGCTGGCCGGCACTGCCGTCGATGCGTGGACGCTGATGGCGCAGCCGGGCGTGTGGCGCATCCTGTTCGATATCCTGATGATCGGCATGTTCGGCGGCTTCTTCATCGTGCCGCTGTTCGCGCTGATCCAGCTGCGCGCCGACCCGCAGCACCTGTCGCGCACCATCGCCGGCATGAACATTCTCAACGCGCTGTTCATGGTGGCGGCAGCCGGCATGGCGATCGTGTTGCTGGGCCAGGGCTTGAGCATCCCCGAGCTGTTCCTGGTGACGGCGCTGCTCAATGCGCTGGTGGCGCTGTATATCTTCTCGCTGGTGCCCGAGTTTTTGATGCGCTTCCTGGCCTGGCTGCTGATCCATACCGTGCACCGCGTGCGCACCATCGACGCCGAGCGCATTCCGTCGGAAGGGGCGGCCGTGCTGGTGTGTAACCACGTGAGCTATGTGGACGCCATCGTCATTGGCGCCGCCAGTCCGCGGCCGATCCGCTTCGTGATGGATCACCGTATCTTCAAGCTGCCGCTGCTGGGCTGGATTTTCCGCACCGCGCGGGCGATTCCGATTGCACCGGCCAAGGAAGACCCGTGGCTGATGGAGAAAGCTTACGTGGATATCGCCCAGGCCCTGCACGAAGGAGATCTGGTGTGCATCTTCCCGGAAGGGCAGTTGACGCGCACCGGCGAGATCAACCCGTTCAAGGGCGGTATTGCCAAGATCGTCGAACGCTCGCAGGTGCCGGTCATCCCGATGGCGCTGCGCGGCCTGTGGGGCCATCTGCTGAGCCGCAACAAGGAAAACGTCTTTGGCCGTACCTTCCATAAAGGCTTGCGCTCGCGGCTGGCGCTGGCGGTCGGCTTGCCGGTGGCGCCGCAAGACGTGACGCCGGAATCGTTGCAGCAGCAGGTGGCGGCCTTGCGCGGCGACTGGAAGTGACAGCCGCTTAGCCAGTTAGCCAATCAGCGCGCGGCCTGCACCTGCTCGCGGTTGAAGCGGGCGTTTGCCAGCTTGGTCAGCTGCGACAGCTCCACCGGCTTGACCAGGTGATGGTCAAAACCAGCGTCGAGGGTGCGGCGGCGGGCGTCGCTCTGGCCCCAGCCGGTCAGCGCCACCAGCAGAATATCGGCGCCGCCGGCTTGCTGGCGGATGGAGCGCGCCGCTTCGTAGCCATCCATGCCGGGCATGCCGAGATCCATCACGATCATGTCGGGCGCCTGCCCGGCCACCGCCGCCACGGCCTGCGCGCCGCCATACGCCGTGTGGACGCTGAACCCTTCGATATCGAGCAGGGCGGCGAGGGAATCGGCGGCGTCCTGGTTGTCGTCCACCACCAGCACCTGCAGACGGGGCCCGTGCGGTTCGGCCTGGGCCTGGGGGATACCTGCCGCATTGCCCGCCGCTGCAGCGCCGTTGCAGACCACCGGCAGCACGATGACGAATTCGCTGCCTTTGCCCTCGCCCTCGCTATAGGCCTGCACCGAGCCGCCATGCATGTCGGCGAACTGGCGCGCCAGGCTCAAGCCTATGCCCAGGCCGCTGGTGAACTGGCCGCTGACGGTGGCGCTTTGCTCGAACATATTGAAAATGCGCGCAATCGCTTCCGGCGCCAGGCCAATGCCGGTATCGCGCAGCGACACCGTCAGCACCTTGCCCTCGACGCTGGCGCGCACCACCACGTTGCCGCCCTGCGCGGTGAATTTGACGGCGTTGGCCAGAATGTTGGCGAAGATTTGTACGATACGCGCGTAATCGGCCTGCAGCATGATGTCGGACACCGGCAATTGCCAGGCCACGTGGATGCGCTTTGCGCCTGCGGCTTGCGCGCACAGCTCATTCACGTGATTCATCACCGCGTGCAGCGACACGCGCTGCATTTGCAGCTTGATTTTTCCGCGCGTGATGCGGGCCACGTCGAGCAGGTCGTCCACCAGCCGCGTCAGCAGCTTGACCTGGCGCTCGACCATGTCGCGCGTGCGGGCGATCGGCGCTTCCTGGGGGTAGAGATGGGTGAGCAGCGAGACCGAGGTGCGGATCGGCGCCAGCGGGTTGCGCAGCTCATGGCCGAGCGCCGCCAGAAATTCATCCTTGCGGCGCGTTGCCTCGCGCGCCTGGTACTGCTTGATGCGCCCGCGCAGCGCCGCTTGCAGGGCCGTGACCAGGGCCAGCGTGCGCACCGGCCGTTCGAGCAGATTCACATTGCCCAGGCCAGCGACTGCCTGGCGCACCGTGGGCGAATCGGCACCCTGCTGGGTCAGCAGCAGGATCGGCAGATCCGACCATTCCTGCTGGCGATTGACGGCGTCTTGCAGCAGCTGGTAGCAGGCCGGCGTGAGCGCTTCTTCCACGGTGAGCACGGCGCCTGCACCCAGCGCCAGTTGCTGGCCCAGTTGCGCCAGGCTGGCGCACACCTCGGTGCTGAGCTTGGCGGTGGCCAGCACGCGCGCCGCCAGCGGGCCATCCTGGCCGGTTGGCGTGTAGATCAGGATGCGGGTTTCCATGGTGCTCAGGCGCCGTTTTCGAAGGGCAGGTCGGCGCCGTTGCCGGGATCGTAGCGGGGCACGCCGGTCAGTATGCCGTGGAAGCCGCGCAGCACCGGTCCCACCCTGAGACCGCCGGCGCCGATCTCGAAGCGGCGGATCGTGCGTTCGTGCGCGCTGCCGCGTTTTTTAAAGACTGAAATCGCTTGTCTTACCTCGCCGGCGGCCTCGAAGTAGCGCAGCATGATGATGTTGTCGGCGATATAGCTGGCATCGACTGCACTGCTGGTGCTGGCGCCGATCATGCCCTGCTGAACACTGACGACGATGCTCACCACGCCGCGCTGGCCCAGATAGGTGAGGATTTCGTGCAGGTAAATCGACAGGAAACGTTCGTCCGGCATGGCATTGAGGTAGCCGTTCAGGCTGTCGATGACCACCACCCGCACGCCGCGCTCGACCGCCTGCATGATCGCGTGGGTAAACTGGCCCGGCGCCAGTTCGGCCGGATCGACCTGCTGGATGGTCAGCAGGTTTTGCTCGACGGCGCCGGCCAGGTCGAGGCCGAGCTGGGTACAGCGGTTGATCAGATTGTTGCGCGCCTCCTCGAACAGGAACATGGCGGCCGGCTCGCCGCGCTGGACTGCAGCATAGACAAACTGCGCCGCCAGCGATGATTTGCCGGTACCGGACTGTCCGGTGATCAGGGTGCTCATGCCTTCCTCGAGGCCGCCGCCGATCAACTGGTCGAGCGCCGGCAGGCCGCTCGATAGCTGGCGCCGGCTGCTGGTAACGCGGCTGTCGGCCGCCACCAGGCGCGGATAGACGCGCAAGCCGCCGTGCGCGATCTGGTAATCGTGGGCGCCGCCGTGGAAGGCGATACCGCGGTATTTGACCACGCGCAGGCGGCGCCGCTCGGCGCCGTAAGCCTGGTCGATCAGTTCCAGCGTGATCACGGCGTGCGCCACGCTGCGCACTTGCAGGTCGGTGCTGAGGGCGGTGCGGTCGTCGAGAAAGATGGTGGTGCAGTTGCGGCTGGCGAGGTATTGCTTGAGCGCGAGCACCTGGCGCCGGTAGCGCAACGGGCTTTCGGCCAGCAGCTGCAACTCGGATAGCGAATCGAGCACCACGCGGCGGGGCCGCCATTGCTCGATGGCCGCCAGCAAGCGCTGGGTGGTATTGCCGAGCTCAATTTCGGATGGGTGGAAAATCGTGTATTGCTGGTCGGGGTCGAGCGCGTGTTCGCCGGGGATGATTTCTTCGACCGTAACGCCGGCCATGTCCCAGCCGTGCGACTGCGCCACGCTGCGCAGCTCGACAGCGGTTTCCGCCAGCGTGATGTACAGCACCCGCTCGCCACGGCGCACGCCTTCATTGAGAAACTGCAGGGCCAGGGTGGTCTTGCCGGTGCCGGGTTCGCCCTCGACCAGGTAGAGGCGGTCGCTGGTCAGGCCGCCGCGCATTACCACATCGAGTCCCGGCACGCCGGTGGAAAGAAAATCAGTGGTATCGCTGTTCTGGGTATCCATGAGGGCTGATCCAAATAGGCATGTGAACAAAATTGGCTATTTTTCCAGTAACTTGAAGTATCTTTTCGATATTACCCTAAAGCTTCAGATCGAAAGGTTCGATAGGCCCGCCGAGCCGCTCAGGCCATGAAGAGTATTTAAAAATTAACTTCGAGTGCGCTTAATCCTTGCTTAAACAGGCAGGAAAATTTCTTCGCGGAATTAGATTGCAGCTTGACATAGTTAGAATGATCGTTCATTCTATAGCTTGTGTTCTCTTAATCTCATCAGAAAGTTTCAATCCATGGAAGCTCTTTTCTGCAAACCGTCCCTGCGGACGGCGGGGGCCGTAGCCCTGATCACTGCAACCGCGCTGGTCGCTGGTTGCTCCAAATCCACGACCGAAGCACCTCGCACGCAGCAGGTGGCGGAAGTGGGCGTTTACAAAGTGGTGCAAGAACCACTGCAAATCACGACCGAACTGCCGGGTCGCACCAGCGCCTTCCAGGTGGCTGAAGTGCGCCCGCAGGTCAACGGCGTGATCCAGAAACGCCTGTTCGTCGAAGGCGCCGACATTAAAGCCGGCACCCCGCTGTACCAGATCGATCCGTCGATTTACCAGGCCAGCGTGAACTCGGCCAAGGCAGCGCTGTCGCGCGCCAAGGCCAATCTTCTCACTACCGGCCCGAAAGCGGCGCGCTATAAGGAATTGCTGGCCATGGAAGGCGTGAGCCGCCAGGATTATGAGGATGCAGTGGCTGCCGAGGCGCAGGCCAAAGCCGACGTGGAATCGGCTACGGCCGCACTCGATGAAGCCAATATCAACCTGCGCTTTACCCACGTGAATGCGCCGATCAGCGGTCGTATCAGCCGCTCCAACGTCACCCCGGGCGCGCTGGTGACCGCCAACCAGACCAATGCGCTGACCACCGTGCAGCAGCTCGACCCGATCTATGTCGACGTGACCCAGTCCAGCGAAGACATGCTGCGTCTGAAGCGCGCGCTGGAAAACGGCAGCCTGAAACGCTCGGGCCAGGCCAATGTGTCGCTGGTGCTGGCTGACGGCAGCAAGTATGCCGAAGCGGGCAAGCTGCAATTCTCCGACGTTAGCGTGGACCAGGGCACCGGCAACGTGGTGCTGCGCGCGATTTTCCCCAACCCCAAGCATGATCTGCTGCCGGGCATGTTTGTGCGCGCGGTGATCGATTCGGGCGTCGATGAAAAAGCAATCGTCGTGCCGCAGCAGGGCGTGAGCCGCAACCAGAAGGGCGAGGCAACCGCGCTGGTACTGAACAAGCAGGGCAAGGTCGAACAGCGCACGCTGGTCACGGCCGGCACCCATGGCGACAAATGGCTGGTGAAATCCGGCCTGGCCGAAGGTGACCAGGTGATCGTGGAAGGCGTGCAAAAAGTCAAACCGGGTGCACCGGCTGCCGTGGCCAAGGCCCCTGCCGCCGCGCCGGCTGCCGGCAATGCCGCGCAAGCTCCTGCCGCCAAAAACGCGCAATAATCCAGGAGATCGCACATGTCCCGCTTCTTTATTGATCGCCCGATTTTTGCCTGGGTGATCGCGATTGTGATCATGCTGGGAGGCACGCTGGCCATCCTCGGCCTGCCGATCGCCCAATACCCCGCCATTGCACCGCCGTCGATTTCGATCACCGGTTCGTATCCGGGCGCCTCCGCCAAAACCGTGGAAGACGCCGTCACCCAGGTCATCGAACAGAAGATGAAGGGCATTGACGG
>JBEVNE010000058.1:0-6146 GCA_040508275.1 Duganella sp. | reverse complement strand
CTCGAACCCGCGACCCCCGGCGTGACAGGCCGGTATTCTAACCAACTGAACTACCGCTCCAGCAAACTCAAGGCACAACATTTTACTACCAGTTACACCATTTTGCAAACCCTGGTGGGCGGTGAGAGGCTCGAACTCCCGACCTAAGCCTTGTAAGGGCTCCGCTCTACCAACTGAGCTAACCGCCCCAGTTTTTGCCTTGATGAACAGCTTGTTACCTCTGCTGCTCACCGAAGTCCGTTAGTTTACAGCATCCTTCAAAGCTTTACCAGCTTTAAATTTAGGAACTTTCGCTGCCTCGATGGTAATCTCTTCCTTGGTACGTGGGTTACGGCCGGTACGGGCGGCGCGTTCGCTCACGGAGAAAGTGCCGAAGCCAACCAGGGTCACGCTGTCGTTCTTTTGCAGGGTGGTGGTAACACCGTCGATCACCGCGTCCAGCGCGCGTGCAGCAGCCGCTTTCGAGATATCAGCGGTCGTGGCAATATGGTCGATCAATTCAGTCTTATTCAAAGCAATTCCCCGTCACATAAGTTATATCATTTGGCCGCATATTCCCGCTGTTAAAAACAGGATTACAGGGCCGAGAAAAATCTCAGGCCGTATTAAACAAGCCAGCCCCGCACCGTGTCAAGCGGCACACCGGAGAAAAGCGGGCAAAAAATAGAAACAGGCGCTATAAAAGCGCCTGTTTTGATAAAACAAACTACTAAAAACGAAGAACTGTTAGTGCTTTACCACTTCCGAGTTACCCTCGGGTTTGGCCGCAGCAGCAGTTACCGCTTCCACCAGCGCTGTTTCCGTCAACGGTTCCGGCTGACGCTCGAGCGCCACTTCCAGCACCTTGTCGATCCAGCGCACCGGTACGATTTCCAGCTTGTTCTTCACATTGTCCGGAATATCAGCCAGGTCCTTGACGTTCTGCTCGGGGATCAGCACGGTCTTGATGCCGCCGCGCTGGGCCGCCAGCAGTTTTTCTTTCAGGCCGCCAATCGGCAATACTTCGCCGCGCAGCGTGATTTCACCGGTCATCGCCACATCGGCGCGCACTGGAATGCCCGTGAATACCGACACCATGGCCACCGTCATCGCCGCACCGGCCGAAGGACCGTCCTTGGGCGTGGCGCCTTCCGGCACGTGGATGTGAATGTCGCTCTTCTCGAACACTTCGTTCTTGATGCCCAGACGGTTGGCGCGGCTGCGCACCACCGTGCGCGCTGCTTCAATCGACTCTTTCATCACGTCGCCCAGCGTACCGGTGCGAATCACGCCGCCCTTGCCCGGCATCGACACCGCCTCGATGGTCAGCAGATCGCCGCCCACCTCGGTCCAGGCCAGGCCGACCACCTGGCCGATCTGGTTTTCCTTCTCGGCCACGCCAAAGTCGTAGCGGCGTACGCCAAGGAATTTGTCGAGGTTCTTCGGCGTCACCAGCACTTTCTTGTCCGATTTTTTCAGCAGCAGCATCTTGACGACTTTGCGGCAGATTTTCGACACTTCGCGCTCGAGCGAACGCACACCGGCTTCCCGCGTGTAGTAACGGATGATGTCGCGCAGCGTGGCTTCAGACACCGAAATCTCGTCTTCCTTCAGACCGTTGTTCTTGATCTGTTTCGGCAGCAGGTAGCGCAGCGCGATATTGGTTTTTTCATCCTCCGTGTAACCGGACAGGCGGATCACTTCCATACGGTCGAGCAGCGCCGGCGGAATATTGTACGAGTTCGAGGTCGCCACGAACATCACGTCCGACAGATCGAAATCGACTTCGATGTAGTGGTCCGAGAACGTGTGGTTCTGTTCCGGGTCCAGCACTTCAAGCAGGGCCGACGATGGATCGCCACGGAAATCGGCGCCCATCTTGTCGATTTCATCGAGCAGGAACAGCGGGTTGCGCACCCCGACCTTGGACAGCGATTGCAGCACTTTACCAGGCATCGAACCGATGTAGGTGCGGCGGTGGCCGCGAATCTCGGCTTCGTCACGCACGCCGCCCAAGGCCATGCGCACGAACTTGCGGTTGGTGGCACGGGCAATCGACTGGCCCAGCGAAGTTTTACCCACGCCTGGCGGACCGACGAAGCACAGGATCGGTGCTTTCAGTTTATCAACGCGCTGTTGCACTGCGAGGTATTCCAGAATGCGTTCCTTGACCTTATCCAGACCGTAGTGCTCGCCTTCCAGCACTTTTTCAGCGTTGGACAGGTCGTTGTTGACCTTGGATTTTTTCTTCCATGGCAGGCTGACCAGGGTATCGATGTAGTTGCGCACCACGGTCGCTTCGGCCGACATGGGCGACATCAGCTTGAGCTTTTTCAGCTCGGCCGTGGCCTTGTCCAGCGCTTCCTTCGGCATCTTGGCCAGCGCAACTTTTTTCTCGAGTTCGTCCAGGTCGGCGCCGTCTTCGCCCTCGCCCAGTTCTTTCTGGATGGCTTTGACCTGCTCGTTCAGGTAGTACTCGCGCTGCGACTTTTCCATCTGGCGCTTGACGCGGCCACGGATGCGTTTTTCCACCTGCAGAATGTCGAGTTCGCCTTCAAGCTGGCCCAGCAGGTGCTCGAGGCGCTTGGCGACGCTGAAGATTTCCAGAATGACCTGCTTCTGCTCGAGCTTGAGCGGCAGGTGCGCGGCGACGGTGTCGGCCAGGCGGCCGGCGTCGTCGATACCCGACAGCGAAGCGAGGATTTCAGGCGGAATTTTCTTGTTCAGTTTGACGTACTGGTCAAACTGCTGAACGATGGCGCGGCGCATCGCTTCGATTTCCGAATCGTCGCCCAGCTCGGAGTCGAGCGGCGTCAGATCGGCCGTGAAGTGCGTCGGCGTATCGGTGATTTTATTGATGCGCGCACGCTGGGCGCCTTCGACCAGTACCTTGACGGTGCCGTCCGGCAGCTTGAGCATTTGCAGAATATTGGCTACGCAGCCGATCTCATAGATATCGGTAGCAGAAGGCTCGTCCTTGGCGGCCGCTTTTTGGGCAGCAAGCATGATGCTCTTGCCCTGCTCCATTGCGGCTTCCAGCGCCTTGATCGATTTTGGGCGCCCGACGAACAGCGGTATCACCATATGCGGAAATACGACGACGTCCCGCAACGGCAATAACGGCAGTTGAGTTTGCTCAGTTAATTTGGAAGTTGTCATGGCGTACCTTATGTGAAAGCGTGATGTGGATGTGGCGCTGTTCTGCCGAATCACAAGACCGTACTCGCAGAAATAATTCTTTTCGCGAAAGAATATTTCCAGAAGCGCTAATCCATTCTAAAAGATCAATTAAAAAAGCCACGCGCGACCGCAATCACGTGTGGCTTTTCGATTGAAGCCTGCTCTTTTATTGATTTAAATTGTACTGCCTGGGCCGCCTCGCGTGAAAGAAATTTACGCGAGGAAGACACAGTCTACACAATCCGATTAATTCTCGCCGGAAGCCTTGGCTTGATCCTGATATATCAGCAAAGGTTTCGCGCCGCTGGTAATGGTATTCTCGTCAATAACCACTTTAACGACATTGGTTTCATTGGGCAGTTCATACATGGTGTCGAGCAGCGCGTGTTCGAGGATCGAACGCAGGCCACGGGCGCCGGTCTTGCGCGCCAATGCCTTGCGGGCGATGGCGTGCAGTGCTGCCGGACGAATTTCCAGCTCGGCGCCTTCCATGTCGAGCAGCTTGCTGTACTGCTTGACCAGGGCGTTTTTCGGCTCGACCAGGATCTGGATCAGCGCTTCCTCGGTCAGCTCGGCCAGCGTCGCCACTACCGGCAAACGGCCGACCAGCTCGGGAATCAGGCCGAACTTGATCAAGTCTTCCGGTTCAGCATCGAGCATGACTTCGCTGTTGCTGCGCTCTTTCTTGCTCTTCACGCTGGCCGAGAAACCGATGCCCGATTTTTCCGAGCGGTTGGAAATCACCTTGGCCAGGCCGTCGAACGCGCCGCCGCAAATGAACATGATGTTGGTGGTGTCGATCTGCACGAAGTCCTGGTTAGGATGCTTGCGCCCGCCTTGCGGCGGCACCGACGCCATCGTGCCTTCGATCAGTTTCAGCAGCGCCTGTTGCACGCCCTCGCCCGACACGTCGCGGGTGATCGATGGATTGTCCGACTTGCGCGAAATCTTGTCGATCTCGTCGATGTAGACGATGCCGCGCTGGGCTTTTTCCACATCGTAGTTGCAGCTTTGCAACAACTTCTGGATGATGTTCTCGACGTCCTCGCCCACATAGCCGGCCTCGGTCAGCGTGGTGGCATCGGCAATCACGAACGGCACGTTGAGCATGCGCGCCAGCGTTTGCGCCAGCAGGGTCTTGCCCGAGCCGGTAGGACCGACCAGCAGGATGTTGCTCTTGGCCAGTTCGATATCGTCTTTTTTGCCCAGGTGCTTGAGGCGCTTGTAGTGGTTGTACACGGCCACCGACAGGATGCGCTTGGCGGTTTGCTGGCCAATCACGTACTGGTCGAGCAAGTCCTTGATTTCATTGGGCGTAGGCAGATCGGTCTTGGCGCCGGCCACCGACTCCACGGCCGAGGTTTCGTCACGAATGATGTCGTTGCACAGATCGATACACTCGTCGCAGATGAAGACCGACGGGCCGGCAATCAATTTCTTTACTTCGTGCTGGCTTTTGCCGCAAAACGAGCAGTAAAGTAATTTTTCGCCGCTGGAAGATTTTTTGTCTGACATGGGGCAGTTTTCTCTAGTTACAGAATGACGCTGACTTTGCACGGGGCATTGGACTATGCAGTGCGGAAAAGTCCGACTACTTCCTATGCTACCCGAAACAAAAAAGAAACGCCCGAACGATTGATCGCCCGGGCGCTATCTCTACAATTCTCAGCAATATTGCGTATTACGCATTAAGCCCGCGAATCAAGCCCGGTTGGTCAACACTTGGTCGATCAAACCGTACTCTACCGATTCTTCGGCCGACAGGAAACGGTCACGATCGGTGTCTTTGGCGATCTGTTCGATCGTTTGACCGGTGCGCTCGGCCATGATGGCGTTCAGACGATGACGCAGGTAGAGGATTTCCTTGGCCTGGATTTCGATATCCGAGGCCATGCCTTGCGAACCGCCCGACGGCTGGTGAATCATGATGCGCGAGTTCGGCAGCGAGAAGCGCTTGCCCTTGGCGCCAGCGGCCAGCAGGAAGGCGCCCATGGAGGCGGCCATGCCGGTGCACAACGTCGAAACTTCAGGCTTGATGAACTGCATGGTGTCGAAGATCGCCAGACCTGCCGATACCGAACCACCAGGAGAATTGATGTACAGCGAGATGTCCTTGTCCGGATTTTCGCTTTCCAGGAACAGCAGCTGGGCAACGATCAAGTTGGCCATCTGGTCGTTGACGGGGCCAACGAGGAAGATTACGCGCTCTTTGAGCAGGCGCGAGTAAATGTCATACGAGCGCTCGCCGCGGCCGCTCTGTTCTACCACCATCGGCACCAGGCCGAGCATTTCAGTGTCCAGCGCAGGGTTACGGTTATAACCAGTCATTCTTATTCCTTGTGAAGCAGCCAGGGCCCAGAGGGAGGAACGGCGGCCCTGGCGCTGTCATTCCCGCTCTCGCGGGGACGACAGCACTGAAGCCGCCGATGTTTCTCTATTCTAGCCTAGCTGGATTACGCTTGTGCGTTGCTTCCCATCAATTCGTCAAAAGCGATGGCTTTCGACGACGTTTTCGACAGGCCCAGCACGTAGTTGACGACGTTTTCTTCCAATACAAGAGCTTCCACCTCAGCCAGACGACGACGGTCGCTGTAGTAGTACTTCAGCACTTCGCGTGGGTCTTCATAGCTTTGGGCGAAGTCTTCGATCTGGGCTTTGACTTGCTCAGGCTGGGCTTGCAGGTTGTTTTCGCCGACCAGTTGCGACAGGATCAGACCCAGGCGTACGCGACGCTCGGCTTTGTCCTTGAACAGTTCTGGAGGGAATGGCACGTTTTTCACGTCCATGCCGCGCTGCGCCATGTCCTGGCGGGTAATTTCGGCCAGACGCTCGGTGTCCTGGGCGATCAGCGATTGTGGCACGTCGAGGGTGGCGGTTTTCACCAGCGCTTCCATCACGGCTTCCTTGTTGCGTGCTTTGACACGGCCGGCAACTTCGCGCTCGAGGTTGACTTTGATGTCTTCGCGCATTTTGGCGATGTCGCCGTC
>JBEVNE010000042.1:0-6328 GCA_040508275.1 Duganella sp. | reverse complement strand
GCTATTCATTCTTTATTCGATTGAATGTTATTGTATGTATTAATAATTGAATTATGTTGCGCTGCACTATATTGCCTGTGTTTCTAAAGCGACCGCCCTATCGTGTCCACCATCTTGCAGTGCTACTTTGCAGCGAGGCCGAGCAGCGCCAGCTTGAGCGCGTGATCGGCGGGCCTGTCGCCCAGCCAGATGCGCAGCACGGCGTTGTAGAACGCCAGGTCCGGCATCAGCTCGCCGGTTTTTTTACCATTCAGATAGCACTGCGTACCTTCGCCTGGCAGCCAGTCAAATTGCATTTGGTCGCCCTTTTTCAGGGTTTGCACCTGGCCGAAGACGGTGCCGAACTGCATCGTCTGCGACAGGATGCGGATACGCTCTTCCTTGCTGGTGTTGGCGTTCAGGCCGTCCGTAAAGGCTTTGCCGAAGTCTTCGATGCTGACGTCGCGCAGCATGGTAATGAGCACCCGGCGCGGACCAGGCGCTGCCAGCACCTCGGCGGTGGTGGTTTTCTTGTCGGCCAGGTACAGGCCCATCGCGTAAATCTGGAAGAAGAGCTTGGTACGCACGCCGGCGCCATTGCGCTGCAGGCGCACGCCGGCCACGTTGGCATCGTTGTCGAAGTGGATGGCGGCCAGGTCGGTAGTTGCCTGTACCGGCAGGGCGGCAGCAGCGCAGGCAGCCACCAGTAGTTGCAGCGCGTGGCGGCGATGCATGGAATCAGGCCCGGGTGGCCTGCAACAGCTCGAACTTGGCGCGCAACTGCTGTTCGGTTTCGCGCCGCTCGGGATTGAAGGGAATGCAGCTGACCGGACACACCTGCTGGCATTGCGGCTCATTGAAGTGGCCAACGCACTCGGTGCATTTGTCGGCGTTGATTTCGTAAATTTCCGGGCCCATGAAAATCGCATCGTTCGGGCACTCGGGCTCGCACACGTCGCAATTGATACAGTCGTCGGTAATCATTAAGGCCATGACAGAACTTCTTTCTTAGTCGGTCTGGGTGGCGGCAATTTTCTTTTGCAGCCAGCGGTCGACCGAAGGGAACACAAACTTGGACACGTCGCCGCCCAGCAAGGCGATCTCGCGCACGATGGTGCCGGAGATAAACTGATACTGGTCGGATGGCGTGAGGAACAGGGTTTCGACATCGGGCAGCAGGTAGCGGTTCATGCCCGCCATCTGGAACTCGTATTCAAAGTCCGATACGGCACGCAGACCGCGCACGATCACGCGCGCATCGTTGTCGCGCACAAAATCCTTGAGCAGGCCGGAAAAACTCTCGACCCGAACGTTGGGATAGTGACCGAGCACTTCATTGGCAATGGCCAGCCGTTCGTCCAGTGAAAAGAACGGTTTTTTGTTCTTGCTGTCTGCTACGCCCACCACCAGCGTATCGAACAGGCCCGAGGCGCGACGCACCAGGTCTTCATGACCACGGGTGAGCGGATCGAACGTTCCCGGATAAACAGCGACTACCATTGTGTCTCCTTGCACTGCACCATTATAGAACGTGCATTATGCCTGAAAACCGCTATTGCCTTAAATTTTAGCAGCCAATACCACACCGCGCTTGGCCGTGCGACTTATACCTGCCTAGCCCGCAGCAAGTGATAAAACACCATTCCCGCCTTATCGGCGCGAATCACTTCCCAGCCTGCCATCCAGTCCGGCGCCTCGCCTTCGGGCCACTCCAGCGCCAGCCCCGATTCGGCGTAAATCAGCCCATCCTGCTTCAGCAAGCGCCCGCACAGCGGCAGTGCACGCTCCAAAAACTCTTGCTGGTACGGTGGATCGAGGAAAATCAGGTCGTACTGCTGGCCACGGGCGCCCGCCGATTGCGCCACCGACAGCGCATCGCCGCGCATGATCTGCACGTTATCGGCCTTCAGTTTGATCTTGATGTCGTCCAGCTGGCGCACGACAGGAACGGCGCTGTCGATCATGGTGACAGCTTGCGCGCCACGGCTGGCCGCCTCGAAACCGAGCGCGCCGCTGCCGGCAAACAAATCGAGCACCTGGGCGCCGGCCCAGTTGCCGTCGCGCAGGTGATTGATCCAGTTAAACACCGTCTCGCGCACGCGGTCCGGCGTGGGGCGCAAGCCCTGGGCCGTGAGCACCGGCAGCGGTGTGCGCTTCCAGAGGCCCCCGATAATGCGCACCTGGTTGCTGTGCTGGGGACCATGGACCGGGACTTTGGCCGGTTTGGCGGGCTTGTTGGCAGGCTTTTTTGGCATGTGGCAGTGTTCTAAGTCATTGATTCAACAGGCGACACTATACCACGCAGCATTACTGCCCTGCCCTAGCGGGCCTCCTTGGCCAGGCTCTGAAAATCGTTGATCCAGCCCTGCATGCGTTGCTGGGCGTGGGCTTTTTGCTGCGGCGTGGCAATGCGGATCACGGTAACGATCAGTTCCGCCGTGGCTTTTTCGGACGCATCGAAGAACGCCTTGTGTTCGGAGTGCTCGAGGCGGTTGAAGCTGTCCTTGATCAGCGTGTCGATCAGGGCCATGGTGGCCTCCTTGCCCAGTTTTTCCTGCTGCACCTTGCGCACCAGCGTAAGAATGGCTTGCTGACGGCGCTGGCGCTCGGCCAGCCAGATGTCGTTATCGAGCGGACGGGCGTCGGAAGCCTTGCGGATCTGCGCTTCCTGCTCGGCGGTGAATTTACCGAACCATAATTCAAACTGCTCCATCGATTTTTTATAGCGGAATTTTTGCTGGGCTTCGCGGTCGCCCTTCATGTTTTTCTTGCGGAAATCCTCGACGTTAGTGGCAAACTTTTTTTCCAGCGTAGCGATTTGGTCCGGTTGCAGCGAACGGGCCAGTTCGGCCAGCTCGGGCTTGGCCTGCAGCAGCAGGCGCTGGGTGCGCTGCTTGATTTCATCAAAATCACCGAGCAGGTCGCTCACGCCGGGATTGCCTGCCAGCTGGCGCTGGCCGGTCTGCAATACCTGGATATAGTCTTCGAGCTGGGTTTTGCGGTGCCACTGGAACAGCTTGTCGATATCGCGCTTGACCCAGCTTTTTTGTTCGGCATTCAGATCGACGTAGCCATCGAGCCACCAGTACAGCAGCGTATCGCCGTTGTTATAGGCCAGCCGCAGCGAGCTGCAGGCCGCCAGCACCCCCATGACAGCGATCAGAAATAGACAGCGCAGCGTCCGGGTGGCGCTGGAGGGCATGTTAGACTTTTGCATTCATTTACTCTCTTTGAATTGGCACCTATGAACGTCGTTATTCTCGCTGCCGGGATGGGCAAACGCATGCAATCGGCGTTGCCCAAAGTCTTGCATCCACTGGCTGGCAAGCCGCTGTTGCTGCATGTGCTGGACACGGCCCGCAGCCTGTCTGCACAACGATTATGCGTGATTTACGGCCATGGCGGCGCAGCCGTGCTGGACGTGCTGGCGGCGCAACCCGAGCGTGTGGCCACCGCCCTGCAGGCGCAGCAGCTGGGTACCGGTCATGCCGTGATGCAAGCCCTGCCTGAACTCGATGACAACGCCCCTACCCTGATTTTGTACGGCGACGTTCCGCTGACCACCACCGCTTCGTTGCAGGCGCTGATCGAGGCTGCCGGCAACGACAAGCTCGGCATCCTGACGGTGGAGCAGGACGACCCCACGGGACTTGGCCGCATCATCCGCGACAATGGCCAGATCGTCCGCATCGTCGAGCAGAAGGACGCCACCGAAGCCGAGCGCGCCATCAAGGAAATCAATAGCGGCATCCTGGTGGTACCCACCGTGCCACTGAAAAAATGGCTGGCCGCTCTGAAAAACGACAACGCTCAAGGCGAGTACTACCTGACCGACATCGTCGCCATGGCGGTGGCCGACGGCGTGCCGGTGGTGTCGGCGCAGCCGGCGGCGCAGTGGGAAGTGGCGGGTGTGAACAGCAAGGTGCAATTGGCCGAACTGGAAGGCATCCACCAGCAAAACATCGCCAAAAAATTGCTCGAGCAAGGCGTGACCGTGATCGACCCGTTCCGCATCGACGTGCGCGGTGAGCTGATCTGCGGCCGCGATGTGACGATCGACGTCGGCTGTGTTTTCGAAGGCAAGGTCGAGCTGGGTGAAGGCGTGCACGTCGGCCCGTACAACGTCATCGTCAACGCCCGCATCCTGGCCGGCGCTTGCATCAAGCCGTTTTGCCATATCGAAGACGCCGTGGTCGGTGAAGCATCGCAGATCGGCCCGTATGCGCGCCTGCGCCCGGGCACGGTGCTGGCCGAAGACGTCCACGTCGGGAACTTTGTCGAAATCAAGAACGGCCAGGTCGGCGCCCACAGCAAGGCCAACCACCTGGCCTACATCGGCGACGCCACCGTCGGCTCACGCGTGAACATCGGCGCCGGCACCATCACCTGCAATTACGATGGCGCCAACAAGTTCCGCACGGTCATCGAAGACGACGCCTTCATCGGCAGCGACAGCCAGCTGGTGGCCCCGGTCACGGTGGGCGAGGGCGCCACCATCGGCGCCGGCACCACGCTGACCAAGGATGCGCCAGCGGGCAAACTGACCATCTCGCGCCCGCGCCAGGTCACCATCGATAACTGGAAGCGGCCGGTCAAAGTGAAAAAATAAGCGATTCGCTACATTGCTTGTGACGACGGCGCCTGTGAGCGCCGTTGTTGTTTGTGCTCTTGCTGTGGATAAAGCTGTGCATAGCAGGTGTGCAAGCGCTGGAAAACAAGTGCACAAGTCTCTGCTGCAGTCCGCTCAGTGGTCTGACGCCAGGTCAGCCATCAATGCGTAACACTTTCAAAATATTGTGAATAAAGCTGTGGGTAAGCCATAGAGCAAGTACTGAACAAGCGCTGGATAAGCCTGAATAACTGGCTTTCGCCAGTTTTTTGCATTCAGGCACCTGTGTACAACATTGTGGAAAAGCCGTGAACCGTGATGGGATAAGTATCCTCATCTGGTGATTGCTGGCGTTCCTTCCTGGCTCCTCAAAGCTTGTGGACAGACTTGTGGGCAAGCTGGTGAAAACTACGGGAAAAGGCCAGGGATAAGTCTTGTATAAGCCATGGGCAAGCTGTGATTAGCCTGAGGATAAGCCTGGATAACTCTGCCTCACAGCACCACGCGGGTTTCGAATTTGCTGCGGAAAGTAGAGAAATACGCTTTGACGTTGCGCACATTCGCATGAGCCGCAAACAGCCGGTGCGCCAGTGCGTGGTAGGCCGGCATGTCGCCGACCTGCACGATCAGCACAAAATCGGGCCCCGGCGCCACGCGGTAGCATTGCAATACGGCGTCTTCCGCAGCGACATGCGATTCAAACTCGTCCATGCGCTCGGCGGCCTGCACATCGAGCGAGATTTCCACGATCACGGTCAGGCTCGGGCCGAGCTTGGCCGGATCCACCAGCGCCACGCGGCGCGCAATAACGCCAGTGTCCACCAGATGCTTGACCCGTCGCAGACAGGTGGGCGGAGACACATGTACGGCCTGGGCCAGTTCGCTATTGGTTTGCGATGCATCAAGTTGCAAGGCTTGCAGAATGCGGCGATCTATATCATCCATAAAAATATCGAAGGAAAATGAAATAATATTTCATGCTACCACATGAGTGAAATTTTATTTCATGTATTTTATTAATTAGAAAGCATATTTCATGCTGCCTGTTCTACGATGAGATCATCATCCCATCAAAGAGGTTTCCCATGTGCGGCATTGTCGGCGCGGTAGCGCAACGTAACATCACCCCGATCCTGATCGAAGGCTTGAAGCGGCTGGAATACCGTGGCTACGACTCGTGCGGCGTGGCCCTGCACGTGGATGGCCAGTTGCAGCGTTCGCGCAGCACCTCGCGCGTGGCCGACCTGGAAAAGCAGATCGGCGAAGCCCACCTGCAAGGCTTCACCGGCATCGCCCACACGCGCTGGGCCACCCACGGCGTGCCAGCCTCGCACAATGCTCACCCACACTTTTCGCCAACGACGGAAGCCGCCCGCATCGCCCTGGTTCACAACGGCATCATTGAAAACCACGACGAACTGCGTGCCGAACTGACCGCACTCGGCTACGTATTCCAGAGCCAGACCGATACCGAAGTGATCGCCCACCTGGTGGACCACCTGTACAGCGGCGATCTGTTCGAGACCGTGCAGCTGGCCGTCAAGCGCCTGACCGGGGCCTATGCAATTGCCGTGTTCTCGCGCGAAGAACCGCACCGCGTGGTGGCGGCCCGCCAGGGCTCGCCGCTGATCGTCGGCCTGGGCCAGGGCGAAAACTTTGTCGCCTCCGACGCCATGGCGCTGGCCGGCACCACCGACCAGATCATCTACCTGGAAGAAGGCGATGTCGTCGACCTGCAAC
>JBEVNE010000422.1:0-6982 GCA_040508275.1 Duganella sp. | reverse complement strand
CCGCAGCCTCCTTCGAGTGCTGCGGCTTTTTCGCTTTGGAGCGCCGCTGGCGCTCCCCTTCTCTTTTTACAGCGCAGCCTTGACTGCCTCGGTCAGCGTGATGGTCGGACGGCCAATCAGCTTGCCCAGCGTGCCGCTGTCGTCGAACAGTGCGCCCTTCGATGCGGCAAAGTCGGAATTGGCCAGCAGGTCGGCAAACACGGCCGGCACGCCAACGTTCAGCAACAGATCGCGGTATTCCTGCTGCCCGAGGTTTTGATATGGCAATGGGCGGCCCGTCTGGCGCGCCGCTTCCGCCGCCATTTCGCTCAAGGTAAACGCGTGGTCGCCAGCCAGTTCATATACCTGCTGCACCGGTTGCGCGCTGCTCAGCACCACTGCCGCCGCCTCGGCGTAGTCGTCACGCGAAGCGGCGGCGATCTTGCCGTCGCCAGCAGCGCCAGCCAGCGCACCGTGTTCGAGCGCGCCCTTCAGGCCCGCCGTGTGATTTTCAGCGTACCAGCCATTGCGCAGCAGGCTGTAGTGGAGGCCCGAGGCGCGGATCAACTCTTCCGTTTCGCGGTGCTCGGCGGCCAGGCCCAGCAAGCTCTGGTCGGCGTGCAGCACGCTGGTGTAGGCCAGCAGGCTCACACCGGCACGCACGGCGGCGTCGATCACGTTACGATGCTGCGGCAGGCGCTCGCCGATCTCGCTCGAGGAAATCAGCAGCACCTTGGTGGCGCCCTGCAGCGCGGCGTCAAGCGAGGCCGGGTCGTTGTAATCGGCGCGGCGCACCTGCACGCCTTGCGCAGCCAGGTCGGCGGCCTTGGCCGGATCGCGCACGGCAGCGACGATCTGCGCCGCAGGCGTGGTCTTGAGCAGATGGGTAATCACGAGGCGGCCCAGTTGGCCGGTAGCGCCGGTAATGACGATCATGTGTAGTACTCCTTGTCGGTGATGGAAATAAAGGTAACGGTAACGGCAGTGTTGTTGAACACGCTGAAAAACATCTTAAAGCCTTTACTAACTTTTTGTAAGTACGTACAATTTTGTAAGTACCTATTTTTTGGAGATGACAGTGAGCGACCTCCCCCCCACATCCCTGCGCGCCAGCCTGGCCCTCGGTCAGCAGCCAACAGCGACGGTATTGGCTGCCGAATGCCCGTCGCGTGCGGTGCTCGGCCATATCACCAGCCGCTGGGGCACGCTGGTGCTGATCGTGCTGCTCGAACGTACCCACCGCTTCAGCGAACTGCGCCGCGCAATTGGCGGCGTCAGCGAAAAAATGCTGGCGCAGACACTCGATGCACTGGCCTACGACGGCCTGGTGCTGCGCGTGGCGCAGCAGGTGGTGCCGCCCCACGTGGAATACAGCCTGACGCCGCTGGGGCGCGAAGCGGCGCTGCGCCTGGAAACGCTGGTGGACTGGATCGAAACGCATTTTCCGCTGATCCGGCAAGCCCAGGAAGCAGCCGACGCTTGCGTGCACACCAAGGCAGCCTGAATCTTACGGCGCCTGCGATCTTGTACTACACTCAATCAATCTGCGGCTTGTCTGCCACCTGACGCCTTGTTCACTTCACTGCCATGACGCTGACGCCCCCCGCCACCGATCAGCACACAATACTCGTCGCCACCAGTCCGGCCTACGACCACGTGCCGCTGAGCCAGACCCTGAGCCGCTACGGCTACACGGTGCGCGCCGTCAGCCGGGGCGACGAGGCGCTGGCCATCGCCCGAAGTGGCCGCGTGGCGCTGGCGATCATCGATGTGGCGCTGGCCGGCAGCGCCAGCCTGGAGCTGTGCCAGCGGGTGCAGCAGCTGTGCGGCGACGCGCCGCTGTACCTGCTTTCCGGCGAACCGAGCGCCGCCGAACATGCGCGCGCACGCGCCATCGGCGCGGCTGCTTATCTTCCGCTCAGCCTTGATGCCGACGACCTGGCGGAAACCGTGCTGCTGCGCCTGAAGGCGATTCCGGCGCCCGGGATGGCGGCGGCCACGCCGACCATGGCCACGCTGGAAGTCAATTACCACACCATGCTGGCCGGTTCGCCCGACGCCATCCTGCTGGTACAGCGCGGCAGCTACCGCATCCTCGACGTCAACCGCGGTGCGCGCCAGCTGTTCGGCCTGACCGAGGCGGAACTGATACAAACCGACCTGCTCGCGCTGTGTCCGCCACAGCAGCCTGAAGGCCAGCCCAGCGCCGAGGTGCTGGGCGCCCACGTGCAGCGCGTGATGGGCGGCGATGCAAAAATGTTTGCGCTCACCATGCACCACAGCACCGGCCGCGGACTCGACTGCGAATTGCGCATGGTGCCCTTCAATGCCGACGACCACCGCCTGCTGCACGTGCGCGTGGTCGATGTCAGCGAACGCAATCTCGCGGTGGCCCTGCGCGACGGCAAAAACCGCCTGCTCGAAATGATCGCCCGCTCGGCGCCGCTCGACGATACGCTGGAGCAGCTGATGCTGCTGATCGAAGCGCAGTCGCCCGACGTGATCTGCACGGCGCTGCTGCTCGCGCCTGACGGGATCACCGTGGCGACAGCGTCGGGGCCGCACATGCCGCCCGCCTATCTGAACGCCCTGGTCGGCCTGCCGATCGGCCCTGGCGCCGGCTCCTGCGGCGCCGCCATGTTCCGGCGCGAGCCGATCATCGTTTCCGACATCGTCAACGATCCCCTGTGGACGCCCTACCAGGCGCTGGCCACGCAGTTTGGCCTGCGCGCCTGCTGGTCGATGCCGATCCTGCTCGATAGTGTTACCGCAATCGGCTCGTTTGCCATGTATTACCGCAGCGTGCGCCGACCATGCGCAGCCGAACTGGCCCTGCTGGGCACCGCCTCGCACATGGCCGGCATTGCGATTGCCCGGGCCAGGCGCGAAGAAGAGCTGCTGCGCCACCGCGAACACCTGGAAGAACTGGTGGCGGCGCGTACCGCCGAACTGCGCCAGGCCAAGGAGCAGGCCGACCAGGTCAACGAGGAACTGACGACGGCGCTGGAAAACCTCAGCCTCATGCAGGACCAGCTGGTACGGCGCGATAAACTGGCCGCGCTCGGATCGCTGGTGGCCGGCGTGGCGCACGAGCTCAATACGCCGATTGGCAACAGCCTGGTCATGGCCAGCACCATGAGCGACCGCACGCGTGAGCTGCGCCGCGAACTCGACAGCGGTTTGCGCCGCTCGGTGCTGGAAACCTATCTCGATCAGGCCGCCAGCGCCGACCAGGTGGTGCTGCGCAACCTGAACCGCGCAGCGGCGCTGGTGGCCAGCTTCCGCCACATCGCCGTCGATAGCGCACGCTCGCAGCGCGCCCGCTTCATGCTGGGCGACCAGATCGCCCAGTTGCTGCAATCGATGGAAGCGGACCTGCGGCGCCAGGGCGTGGTGCTGGTCGAGCAGATTGACCACCTGCTGGAGATGGACAGTTACCCGGCGCCGCTGGTCCAGGCCCTGCAGCACCTGATCGAAAACGCTGCCATTCACGGTTTTGGCGGGCCGGCCAGCGCGCGCCAGGGCAGTGTCAGCATCAGTGCACACAACAGTGGCGACGGCGGCAACAGCGGCGACATCGTCATCGAAGTCAGCGACAACGGCGCCGGCATCGCCGCCGCCAACCTGCCGCGCATCTACGACCCCTTCTTCACCACCCGCATGGGCGCCGGCGGCTCGGGCCTGGGCCTGTACATCACCCATAACATCGTGACCGGTGTGCTGGGCGGTCATATCCAGGTCAGCAGCACCGAAGGCGTGGGCACGCGGTTTACCCTGCGTCTGCCGAAAGTGGCGCCCGTCTAATGGAAGCTCGGAAAACCGTTCCTGATGCCGGGCGCGGCGATTTGCGTTACTCTATGGCGATGACACAAGCCCCCTACCCCATCCTGTCGTCTTTGCCGCGGATTCTGGCCGCCATGCTTCTACTCGCCTGTGCACAGCTGAACGCCGGCCCGGCGCCGTGGTGGCAATGGCAAAGCCTGAGCGATGCCAAGGTCACGGCCTGCTCGCAAACGCCGCTGGGGCCGGGCTGGGAAAAGTTTCGCGGTCCGTTCAAAGACAGTCGTTGCGAAAAATTGGTTCTTGTTAAATAATTCGTTCACAACAACATGGGGACCACCCCGGAGCACGCCATCCCGTTATTCACATGAGGAGACCGTATGTTCAGCAATCCCGAGCAGTTCGCCAACGCCACCAAGACCCTGTTTGCGTTTCAACTGGAAACCTTCAATGCCCTGACGGCGCGCGCCGTGCAGGGCGTGGAACAGGTGGTTGCCCTCAACCTGGCCACGGCCAAATCGCAGCTGGCCGATAACCTGGCCACCGGCCAGGAACTGAGCCAGGCTGGCAATCCAAAAGCCGCACTCGACCTGGCAGCCGCCAAGGTGCAGCCCGGCGTGGCTGGCGCCACCGCTTACAACCAGCAGCTGGGCGCCATCATCGCCGACATCCGCGAGGAATTCACGCGCGCTGCCGACGCCCACGTGGCCGAAGCCAAATCCAACCTCAGCGCACTGATTTACGACGTCACCAAGAACGTCCGTCCCGGTTCGGAAAACGCCGTGCAGATCGTCAAAACTGCGATCGACAACGCCTTTGCCGGCTACGAACAGGTGACCAGCGCCACCAAACAGGCGGTGCAGGCGGTGGAAGAGCAGATTGCCAAGGCGAACGCTCTGGTCGAGCAAAACGCCGCCAAGGCCGCCGGCAAAGCCGCTTCCTGAACTGCTTTTTTGCTGGGCAAGCGCGGCGGAACGCGCTACACTGTATATAAACACAGCCTGCCGCCACGCTTTGCCCGCAATGATCCCCGTACCAGACCAACCCTTCGGCCAGCCTTCCGGCCAAGCGCTCGACCAGCCGCCCCCGTTCTATTACCTCGACAATTTTCAGCAGGTGCTGGCATGGATAGCCGAGCGCTACGACGATCTGCTGATCGACGACGAACGCGCGCTGCTGGCCCTCTTTCCCACCCTGCCGCGTGCCTCGCGCGCACTGCTGGTGCGCATGGTGATGCGCAAGGGGACGGTGTTCCGCTCAAGCAAGCTATGCTACGACGAAATCGGTGACATTCGGGCTGCCGCCCTGCCGCTGGTGGCTGCCGGCCTGCTGGAAGACGATCCGCTGCTCGATATCGAGCAATTATTCGCCCTGTTGCACAAGCCCGACATCGTCAAGGCATTCGGGCTCGATGCCAGCCTGCGCCACCTGCGCAAGGCCGAGCAGCTGGAAGCCCTGCGCGTCATGTACGCGCAACCGCGCCGCTATTCGCAATGGTGTGCGGACGGCGAACCGGTATGGCGCAACCTCACGCAAGCACTGTGCGACCGCCTGCGCCTGATCTTTTTCGGTAATTTCCATCAGGACTGGACCGAGTTCGTGCTGTCCGACCTCGGCATTTATCAGTACGAAAAGGTGGCGTTTGCGCCCACTGCACGCGGTTTTCAGACGCGCCGCGATATCGATGATTTTCTGGCCCTGTACGCCTGCCGAACACGCTTCGAAAACGGCGAAGACCCGGCTGCCATCGTGGCCGACCTGCCCGCCTGCGCCGCTGACAACGAATGGCTGCGCAGCCGCCGCAGCAAGCTGATCTTTCACATGGCCCAGCACCTGGAAAAACTGCGCGACTGGCCGGCGGCGCAGGCGTTGTATGCAGGCTGCGACTATCCGGGCGCCCGCGCACGCGCCATCCGCGTGCTGGAAAAACACGGCCAGTTGCGCGACGCGTTTGATTTGCTGCAGCAGGCGCAGGCAGCCCCCGAAAGCGAGGCCGAACGCCAGCAACTGCTGCGCATGGCGCCACGGCTGGCGCGCGCACTGGGCCATGCCAGGCCGGCGCCCACGACTGCGGCGCCGGTGCTGCGCATGGACCTCAGCCTGCCGCCGCCGGCACAACCCGAGTACGTCGAATACGTAGTGCGCGAACACCTGATGCAGACGGATGCGCCCGTGTATTACGTTGAAAACTCGCTCATCAATTCACTGTTCGGCCTGCTGTGCTGGGAGGCCATTTTCTGCCCGCTGCCGGGGGCGTTCTTTCACCCCTACCAGCGCGCGCCGGCCGACCTGCACAGCGCCGACTTCCAGCGCCGCCGCGCCCAGCAGTTTGCCGCCTGCTTCGCCCAGCTCGACAACGGCCAGTACCGCGCCACCATTCGCGCTCACTACGCCGCCAAGGCCGGCATCGAGTCGCCTTTTGTGCACTGGGGCGCGCTCGACGACACCCTGCTCGAGCTGGCGCTGGACTGCATGCCGGCGCTGCACCTGCGTCGCGCCTTCGAGCGCATTCTGCAGGATATCAAGACCAACCGCTGCGGCTTTCCCGACCTGATCCAGTTCTGGCCCGCCGAGCGGCGCTACACCATGATCGAAGTGAAGGGGCCGGGCGACCGCCTGCAGGACAACCAGCTGCGCTGGATCGATTACTGCGCCGCCCACCAGATGCCGGTGGCGGTGTGCTACCTGCAGTGGGCAGCCTGATGACTGAGATTGCGCCAGCAACGCAGGCAGGCAGCTACCGGGTTGCCGTGCGCGCACTGTGCGAGTTCACCGCCAAGGTGGGCGACCTCGACCTGCGCTTTACTCCCTCGCCCACCAGCCAGGAAGGCATTGCCGGCCACGCCGTGGTGGCGGCGCGGCGCGGCGAGAGCTATCAGAGCGAGCTGGCGCTGTCGGGCGATTTTGGCCCGCTGCACGTGCGCGGGCGCGCCGACGGCTATCACCCGCGTTTCAACCGGCTGGAGGAAGTTAAAACCTATCGCGGCGACCTCAGTCAGATGCCCGACAACCAGCGCCAGCTGCACTGGGCGCAGGTCAAAATCTATGGCTACCTGCTGTGCAGCGAACGCGGGCTCGATACCATCAAGCTGGCGCTCGTGTATTTCGATATCGCCAGCCAGAAGGAAACCATGCTGCAGCAGGAGTTCGACGCCGTCGATCTGCAGGCGTATTTTCGCCAGCAGTGCGGCCTGTTCCTGGCCTGGGCGCAGCAGGAGCTGGC
>JBEVNE010000412.1:0-4968 GCA_040508275.1 Duganella sp. | reverse complement strand
GAGATCATCGCGTGGCGGGCCTGGGGCGAACGTGGCCTGCCTGGCGAGCCGGTGCGCGACATGTTGGTGGAGGCGGTGGAGGCCAGATTTGGGCAGGCCAGCGTGGGATCGGCCAAGCTGGAATTTTTGAGCGACAACGGCGGCGCCTATCGAGCCCATGAAACGCATGCGCTGGCACGCGCGCTGGGCATCGAGCCTGTGCATACGCCCGTGTGCAGCCCGCAATCGAACGGCATGGCTGAGAGCTTTGTGAACACGTTTAAACGGGACTACGTCAGCATGATGGACCGCAGCACTGCCGAGGCAGTGCTGGCCCAACTGCCAGACGCTTTTATGCATTTCAATGAGGTGCATCCTCACTCGTCGTTGAACTTGAAATCACCTCGCATGTACAGGAGGGAGCTGGCACGCCGGGCTCAGGAAAGCGGCGTTAATTAAGCGACAGGCTGTGTCCGGTTATACGGGGGCAAGATCACTCGATCGAGCTTAGATAGCTAATGCGGAGCCCGCGCGGTAACGTGCTTGAATCCGGACATACAGCGTACGTTCAGGCGTCCCGCATACGATACGATGCCTGTAGCCATGTAGTCACATCAGTAGTCGGGATATTTCGTTGTGCGTTGTACGTGGTCGCCTTATCCCACCACATGCCGTCGCCACGCGCGAACGCTGCGCGGTAGCGCGCCATGCCATCGTCAGGATGCCGCTTCAGCGTAGCCATCAGTTCTTCCTGCGTCAGTAATTCGCGCTTTAGGCGCCGGCCTGTCACGGAGTCGACGATATCGGCGAGCTGGCCGTATGACACCGTATCGCTGGCGACATAGACGACCTGATTCCTGACGCGCGGCACCTCCAGCAGGATGGCCGTAGTCAGGCGGCCGATATCGTGCGGCGTGGTGACCGTGACTTGGGTGTCCCAGGTCCCCAGCCCGCGTAAAATGCCAGCCTCAAAATCGACCAAGCCAAATTTTGGTTCAAACAAGAAGCTAGTGAACATTCCAGTTGATACGATGACCCATTCCATCGCCGACTGCGCGCGCAGCAAGGTCCTGACGTCGGCTTGTTCATCGAATACTGGCTGGCCGCTACCTTTGCCGATGACGTCATAGTCGACTCCGAACTGCCACGGAAAATAACGGCGCACGCCGGCGCTGATCGCCGCCCGGGTCAGTCGGATCTGGGTGCCAGGTCCGGCTACGAAGCCGGTGCAGTTGACTAAGGTCTGAAACTGGCTAAACAGAGCTACCAGGTCCTCGTCCTCCCGCCCGGCGAGGTCGAACGGCAACAGGTGGACGCCCAAAGCGCGCAGTTCAAGGTGATCCTGGGCTTGCTTAGGGTTAGGAGATGTCAACGATGCAGGCGACACCAGCGCCGCCAGTGGCGTTATGGCATTGATCCGGCGCGGCGCCAGGTGGCGCAGCACTGCCATGCCGAGTTCTCCCGCGCCCAGCACCAGGATATTTTCGATGTCTACTTCAGTCACTTGCTTAATCATGCCGGATGCTCCTTAAAAGTCAGTGTTACGCGTTGATCGGTTCATATTTCGATAGGGGATCATGCGAGTTGGAGTATATGAACAGCGACAACGAAGCATAAGCCTCGGCCAAGTGCTTTCAGAATTGCAAAAAATGGGATAATGGTGTTTCGGCATCGGCGAACGGAGAGCAGCTGTGGATAGAATTCGGGTGATGCAGATTTTTTGTCGTGTCGTCGAATCGCATAGTTTTGCCGGTGCGGCAAAGAGCTTGTCAATTCCACGCTCAACAGTCAGCCGGTCAATCCAGGATTTAGAAAGCTGTCTGGGCGCCAGTTTGTTGCAGCGCACGACACGCACGCTGAGCCTGACGCCGAATGGCAGCCTGTATTACGAACATTGCCAGCGTGTTCTGACTGAAATTGGGCAGGTCGAAGCGATGTTAGCAGGCAGTACTGCCACGCCACGCGGGCGCCTGCGAGTCGATATGACGCCATCGTTCGCGCGGCTGATTGTGATACCTGGGCTAAAGCATTTCCGATCCCGCTATCCCGGCATCGACCTCGTTTTGACGCTCGGAGATCGACCCGTGGACCTGATACAGGAAGGCGTCGACTGCGTGCTGCGGGCCGGCGTTCCCGTCGACTCGGCGTTGCTGGTGGCGCGCCGGGTCGGCAGTTTTTCGTGGGTCACATGCGCGGCGCCGGACTATCTGGCGCAGTATGGTGTGCCGCATTCTCTGGATGAGCTGCAACAGCACCAGATCGTTGAATTTCATTCGGGGAATACAGGCAGAGCGACGGACTGGCGTTTTACCGGTGATAGCGGGGAGCATGTGATTCCTGTACGAGGAAGCCTGGCAGTCAATGATACCGACGCTTATGTGGCGTGCGGTTTGGAGGGGCTGGGGTTGATACGGATTGCCAGCTACATAGCGGAGCCCTACTTGCGCAGCGGCCAACTAATCAGCGTGCTGTCCGGCTTCGCCGCCTCGTCTGTGCCTTTGTCGGTGATTTATCCGAAGAACCGGCACCTTTCATCGTCCGTGCGGGCATTCGTGGACTGGATCAGTGACCGCTTGAGTCCAGCGGGACGCGTTTGAAACCGGCCGTGCTCTATTCGAAGCGGTGAACGCATGCATGCTTCTAGGGGGCATCCAGTATCCCACATCGCCGAGAGCGAATCTGGCATGGCCGGCGTCATTTCGATCACGAACAGCGCCGGCCGGTTAGTAAGCGGTGAATGTCAATGTCGCTCGGCTCATGCAGCTTTTTGACTTATGCCTTCCGCGGTCGCCCTTCCGGTCTGACTCACACTAACCGGCCTCCACGAAAGCCGGGGCGATTCAATTGATATTTACGGGAATGCATTCTCAACACCGACACAAGCAGCCGGTTATGCCACTCACGAAACAACTCACTTTATGCAGGGGCTGACGCGCTCTAATTACAACCTTGGCCATGAGTTTGACGCTTTCCGTGCGCAAGGTGCGGTAGATTTGGGACACTGGACAAATGGATTAAGCGATCCTGGGCTATACGATTTATTGAACACACATCCAGTTTATCGGGGTGTTCGTCCTGCACCGAATGGACCACGTTGATGATGGAGTTAAAGATGGCAAAATGTATAAAATGCGGTTCTGAAAGTTGGTCTATCATCGAAAGGACTGGCGCTTTAGGGACATGGCGTTGCGACTCATGCGGCGGAGAAGAAACCGTCCATGTGTTCGATCCTGCTAGCGAGCCGATGTTGCCGGAAAATCTTGAACCGGTGTTTCGAATTACTGGACGATGGGTTTCAAAACCGTCAACACAACAAATTTCTGAAATTCAAACATTGTTTCCGATGTTAAGAACCGTGCCAGTTTCAGCACTGTTGCGAAAAGCTGTGGAAAAAACAGATGTTGAACTTGGTCGGTTTACCGAGTCTGAAATGCGTAAACTTGCGGCTAAGTTGCAACGGCTTGGTATGGAAACATCTCAAACACCAATCAATTTAGAGAAGCGAGGATAGTGGGACGAATAGTCAGACTGTCGATCTTCTTCGATGAACCGATAATGTCGGGGAGTTTTCTGGTGCCGGTGTCAGCGCCGGGGTCAGCAGCGCGCCGGCGTCAGTTCCGGCATTCGGACAAATTGAGAGCGTGAGCAGCGTCAGCCGTGCTGGTGGCGCAGTTCCTCAACAATCTGCACATAGCTGACCTCGCCGGCGATCATGCGGCCGGCTCGTTCGGCCTGATCATCGGTGACATGCAGGCCTTCCGTAAGCGCTCCATAAACCCCAATCTTCTCAACTGCCCCGCTCCACGGCATCCTTGCCACATTGATTTTTCAAGGAGTGGCGATGACATCTGGAACGGTTTCCTGGCAAGAGCACGTGGCGGCCATCGAACGCGATGGCTGGCTGGTAACTGAATACGCACGACTGCACGACTTGCCGGTGACGTCGCTGTACTACTGGCGCAGTAAGCTGCGCGCCATGCGCGCCGAGCCGGTCGGTAAATTCTTGACGGTCGAAATGGAGCCGGTGCGGCCATCGGCCAGCGGTGCCTGTACGCTGACGCTGGGCAGCCTGCGGCTGGAGATGCCATCGCTACCATCACCGGAGTGGCTGGCCGCTGTCGCCGGCGCGGTGGCCGGAGCACGCTGATGCACCCAGGCTACGTCATCACGCAGGTGCACCTGTGCCGGGCTCCAATCGACTTCCGCAAATCGATCAACGGCATGTCGGTGCTGGTCGAGCAAGAGCTGGGGCTCGATCCGTTCGGCCAGGCGCTGTATGTGTTCATCAACCGCCAGCGCACCAAGCTCAAGGTGCTGTACTGGCACCGCAACGGCTTTTGCCTCTGGATGAAACGCCTGGAGGCGGAGAAATTCGCCTGGCCGCGCACCGGCCAGGAGACCACCGAGCGCGTCGGGCGGCAAGAGCTGGAATGGCTGCTCGACGGCTTCGACCTGTGGGCCCACGCGCCGCATAAGGCTCTGCATTTCTCTTCTGTTTCATAAGGGGAGCTGTTAACATGCGCCATGCCTTCCATTGCCGACCATCCGACCATCAACGTGCCGCCCGTCGCGGTGCAGCGGCCACCGCTGGCCTTGTCGGTGCCGGCCTTGCCGGCCGAGCTGCCTGGCGACGTCGCCGGCCTGGTCGCGCTGTTAGAAAGCCAGCAACAGGCGTTCCAGGAGGCCTTGCAGACGGCCGTGGCACAAGTGGCCCACACCATCTGCGCGCAAGCCACGCAAGCGGCCACCCTCGCCGCCACACGTGCGGCCCATGCCTACCTGATCCGGATGATTGAGCAAGCCAAGCTGGCGCGCCATCGGCTATACGGCGCCAGTTCGGAACAGGCCGCGCAGGGTCATCTGTTCGACGAGGCCGAAGCCCTGGCGCAACAGAGTAGCGCGGCGCAGGACACGGCGCCGTTGCCGCCAGCCGCTGCGGACGCGGGCCGGCAGCCTGCCGGCCGGCTGGGGCGCGGCCACCGCCGGGCG